>JADJJE010000012.1 GCA_016706685.1 Sandaracinaceae bacterium
GCTGCGGCCCATCACGCTGCCGGACACCGACGTTCAGGCCATCGACCTCACGGTGGGCGGCGACACGCTGCACATCGAAGACGCAGACGGCGAGTGGACCTACCGCCTGACCCGTGGTGGGGCCGCGCCCGTGACCGGCGAGGTGGACCCCGACGCCTTCAGCGAGTGGCTCACCTCCATCCGCGCGCTCGAGACCATCGACGCGGAGGTCATCGACGACGCCGAGCTCGGCCGCCGAGGCTTGCGCGCCCCACGTGCCACGCTGGTCATGCACGGCCGCGGGTCGGCCCCCGACCACACGCTCAGCATGGGTGGCAGCGACATGCGCGGCGTGTTCGTGCGCCGCGACGAGGAGCTGGTCTCGCTGGTGGTTCCCACCGAGGTGGAGCAGCGGCTGAGCGTGACCATCGTGCACTTCCTCCCGCGGCGGCTCTTGCGCGAGCGGGCCGAGGGCATGGCGCAGCTGGTCACCACCGGGGAGACCGCCCAGACCCTGGAGCGCGACGGCGACGGCGACTTCGAGCTGAGCGCGCCCATCCAGGCGGCGGCCGACGGTGCGGCCGCACGAGACCTGGCCCGGCGGCTGGCCACCCTCGAGGCCGCGCGCTTCGTGGCCGAGACCGCTGCGCCCGAGCACGGCTTGAGCCCGCCCCGCATGACGGCGCGCTTCCGCTTCGAGGGGCCGCTGGCCGGCGACGCCGAGGCGCCGGAAGAGGAAGACGACGGACACGGTCACGACCACGGCGACGAGCCCGAGGGGCCGAGCGCACCGCCGCGCGAGCATCGCCTGGTCATCGGGGCGGCCACCGAGGGTGGGGCCTTCGCCCAGCTGGACGCGCGCCCCGAGGTGTTCGTGCTGCCCACCCCCGTGCTCGAGCTGCTGGAGAAGGCGCTGGTGTCCACGGACCTGCTGCGCACCGGCCGCAGCGAGCTCACGGGCGTGAGCATCGAGCGCGACGGCGCCACCATCGACGTCACCCACGACGGCGCGTTCTTCATGGCGCGCGGCGAGCGCATCCCGGAGGAGCGCTTCGAGCCCGTGCTCATGTCGATCGAGCGCATGCGCGGGGAGAGCGCCCGCTATGGCGTGTCCTTCGACCCGGCGCTCAGCGTCACGGTCTCGCGCGAGGCCGACGCCGCGCCGCCCGTGCGCTACACGCTGCGCATCGGGCCGGCCGGGGCCACCCACACACCGGTGCAGCGCAGCGACTTGGCCGCCACGTTCTCGGTGCCCAACGACCAGGTGGCGCCGCTGCGGGACTTCACCCCGTAGCCGCGCGCGAGCTCACCCGCTCGTGAGCAGCGTGTACGTGTCCGCGGCGTTCGGCAGCATGTCGCCGTTCATGTCGGTCCACTCGAGCACGAAGTAGGTGCGCGTCTCGAGCGGGAGCCCGGGCGCCAGCACGGTGCTGAAGTAGTGCGCCCCTGCGAGCGTGCCCTGGTAGATGTAGCCATGGGTCGCCACCACGGTGGCCTGCGAGGGGGGGTCGTGGACGATCTGCACCACCGCGTAGTCGTGTGAGCCGTTGATGTCTGCGATGGCTGCGTCCAGCAGCACGGCGCCCCCGCTCTGCAGGATGACCCGGTAGCGGCCGTTGCTGGTGTCCACACGAATGGGGGCGGAGGACATCATCAGATAGCCCATCACGTTCTGCACGATGGCGTCGCCGCCCAGCACGCCCAGGCTGCTCGCGCCGAAGAGCGGGGCGAACGTGGTGGGGTCCAGCAGGCCCGGCTCCGTCTGGTTCCGGGTCATGACCGTGGGGGTGGTCGCGCAGCCGTTGGCGACCGCCGTCGCCATGGTGGCGCCTGCTTGGGCGTCGTTCCCGTCCCCGTCCAGGATCACGGTGATGCTGTCGAACGCGCAGCTGCTGGCCAGGCCGTTGGTGCCCGCGTCGCTGCCCACGTCGGCGGCGTCCGTTCCTTCGTCGGCGGAGGCCTGGTCGGTGAGGTCACCCTGGTCGCGCGGGCCTTGGTCGCCGAGCGCGACCTCCTCGAACCCGATCCGCCCGCACGCAGTCCCGAGGAGCAGGAGCGCGCTCGCGAACAACCTGTGCAAACTCATGCCGGTAGGGTGCCCGATCCGCTCCCCTTCGCGCTAGACAACGGACGTCAAAGCTGGTGCAATCCGCGTCAGTGCGCGCTGAAGACTGGCTCGGAAAGCTCCTGTTGGGTCGATATCGCCCCGTGCAGGTCCTGGCTCAGGGCGGGCAGGGGGTGGTGTACCTGGCGCGGGCCGAAGGCGGCGTGGACGCGTTCGTTCGGCCCGTGGTGGTCAAGCGCATCCTCCCCGACGAGGTGGAGAACCAGAACAACACCCGGCTCTTCCTGCGGGAAGCCAAGCTGCTCTCGGAGATGGACCACCCCAGCATCCTCGACATCATCGACCTCGATGAAGTGGAGGGTCAGTACATCATGGTCCTAGAGTACGTGCGGGGCGGCCACATCGGCCGCTGGGCCACGTTCCTCCGGGACCAGCGCCGCTCGTTCTCGTGGGAGTTCGCCGCCTACGCGTGCGCGCAGATCGCCGACGCCCTGCACTACGTGCACACCCGGGTGGACGCCAGCGGGGCGCCGCTCGGCATCGTCCACCGCGACGTCACGCCCGCGAACATCCTGGTGGACGTGGAAGGCGCGGTGAAGCTGGCGGACTTCGGCATCGCCCGCCGGCAGGGCGACAAGACCGAGCAGATCAACGGGGCCGACGTGGTGCGCGGGAACTTCTCGTTCGTGGCCCCCGAGGTGTTCGTCGGGGCGGCGGCCAGCACGGCCTCCGACATCTACTCGCTGGGCATGGTCCTGCACTGGCTCGTGTCCGGGAAGCGGGCGCAGGCGGGCAAGACGCTCGAAGCCACGGTGTTCAACGCCATCTACCAGACGCCCGATCGGCTGGACAAAGACTCTCTCGAGGTGCCCACGGGGCTCGCCGACGTGGTGGAGCAGGCCATCAAGAAGGAGCCGCTGCAGCGGGTACCCACTGCCGGCGAGTTTGCCGAACGGGTGCGCGCGGTGCTGCCGCCCGACACCGCCCGGCGCTTCGCTGCGGCGGCCCGCGCGGACCTCACCTCCGATGACTTCACCCCATCCGGCAAGGGTCTGTCGCTGGCGGAGCTGGACGCGCACTGGCGCAACTACGTGGCCCCGCCCCCCGAGCCCGTGCCCGCGGCGGCGCTGCCCGCGGCGGCCGCTCCGCGCAGCTCCGCGCTCCGCTGGGTGTTGGCTGGCACGGGCGTGGCGCTCGTGGCCGTCACGGCTGGCCTGCTGTGGTGGCGGTTGAGCACCCCCGCTCCGGCCGAAGAGAGCCAGTTCATCCTCGTGCGCGGCGACGTCTCGCAGATCGGGGCCCCCATCGAGGAGGCTGCGCCCCCGGTGCCGCCCGTCGGCAGTCCTGCCACGGTGACCGGTGCAGAGGACACGCCCCCGCTGCCCACGGACGAGCCCGCCGCCAACCCGGAGTCCAGCGGGTCATCGGGTGCGGCGCCTCGCGACCCGGCCCGCACCGCCGAGGTGTCGGCGGCCACGCTCACCGGTGCGTTCTCCCGCCGCCGTGGGGCCATCCGCGAGTGCGCCAACCGGCACTCGGAGATCGACCACCTCCAGGTCACGCTGCGCTTCGACGTGGACGCGTCCGGCGCCGTGAGGAGCGTGGACCTGGCGCCGGCGTCCACGGCCTCCACCCCGCTGGGCAGCTGCCTGCTCGGCGTCGCGCGCGGCACGCGGTTTGGTGAGCTGCCGCGCCCCATGAGCTTCAGCATCCCTGTCGCGGTGCGCCGTGGCGCGAGCGACGCGCCGTAGCCCGAGCCTCGTCAGCCGCCGGACGCGCGCCGCACGAAGTAGTGCACGCCCTGCGACGAGGTCGTGATGCGCACCGCGAGCCCGCCGCTGTCGGCCGTGCCCGTCCCGACGAAGGCGCCGCGGCCGTCGACCGCGAGCTCCTGGGCGCCCACGGCCACACGCGAGCCGGGCTGGGCCGTGCCCGACACCGACACGCTGGCACCCGCGCCGAAGCTGCCGTCGGCGGGGCTGGCCACGAACGCGGTGGGCGTGGCGGTGTCGTAGCGCAGCAGCACCCGCGTGACGGGCGAGGTCCTTCCGCCCGCCTCGAACTGGAACGTCATCTCACCCTCGCGCAGCGCCGAGCGCGGCAGGCTGGCCGTGGCGCGGTTGCTGGTGATGCGCGACCGCCCGCGTGTCCCCGTGAGGCGCACGGTGTACTGCTCGGCCGCTGGCGCGTTGGGCCAGCGCAGCGCGAGCGTGGGCAGCGCGCCTTCGTACAAGAACGTGTAGCGCCGGCCGTCGGCGTCCACGCTGTGGCGCTGAGACACCGTGTTCAGGCGCTGGCGGCCCGAGTCGTTGGTGACCGTGAAGCGCCCCTCCGCGCTCGGCTGGCCTTGGCACAGCACCTCGTAGCGGTGCCGCCCGCGCGCCAAGCGCACGCCGATGGTGCCTTCACCCGCGTAGACCACGGTGCCGGCGCTGCCCTCCACGCGCACTTCGCCGCCCGGGCATCCGGTGCGGATTCCCACCACGGCCGGGGGAGACGGATGGTGGATCACGCCCCCCGCGCCTCCGCCGACGGTGAACTCCACCGGGCTCACGCTGGCCAGGCGCGGCCCATCGGCCACGGCCCCCGAGGCCAGGGTGGCAGCGTCAGCGGCTTCCCCACCTTCCGTTGCAGCGGCTGCGCGCTGCGCTCGAGCGGCCTCGGCGCGTGCCGCCGCGGCGTTGTTGGCTGTGGGCGGCGGCTCCCCACGGGTCTCGCCCGCACCGAGAGACGTACCGTCCTCCAGCTGGGCGAGCCCGAACAGCACCTCGAGGTGGGTCCCGTCTTCGCCGCGGGTGGCCCGCACGCGCCCGCCCTGCGCCACGCGCACCGCGCCGAACTCGGTGATGATGTCGAGCGCCTCGCCCGCCTCCACCTCGATCTCGCCGCCACCCAGCTCGAGCGTGGGCGTCTCGTCGGGCTGCCCTCCGAAGCGCACGAGCGCGCCCGCGCCCATGCGCAGGCCGCCGCCGCCCCGCAGCCGGAGCTGAGCGCTGCCGTTGGCGCCGGTGCGCACCGCTTCACCGAGCGCGATACCCGCGTCCAGTGGCGCCGGCTGCCACGTTTCGATGGCGCCCACGCGGTCGCGCTCGACCACGCCAGCGGCCGTCGCCACCACGGCGACCGGCTCGCCCGAGCAGCCGTGGCTGCAACCCGCGAGCCCGGCGGACGTCAGGAGGATGGCGAGGAGTGGGAGACGAATGGGGAGACGGTTCACAGCGGCCGCAGGTGGACTTCGATGACCACCACGCCCCTTTCTTCTACGTCTACGTGGCGGTCTTGGGGGAGATAGCCAGGCGCTTCGATGTGCAGCACGTGACTGCCCGGCGCCACGGTGATGGCGAAGTGACCGCTGTCGTCCGCCGTGAACGCCTGCCCCGTGCTCTCGAGCACGATGCTCGCCGCCACGGGGGCGCTTCGCAGGCCGTGGACGCTGCCACGAATCTCGCCATCGGGGAGGGCTGTCGAGAGAGCAATCGAGTCCAGCTCGCCACGCACGTCGGCGCCGATCTCCGTGCGCGATGGCGCCCGCCCCTCGGCTTCGATGACCAGGGTGAGCGGCCCCGGGGGGAGGTTGCCGAGCTCGTACACGCCCTCTTCGTTCGTGGCCGTTTCGGCGACCTGCTGCCCCTGTGACAGCACCGTCACGCGGGCTGGCAGCGGCGCACCCGACTCCTCGGCCACCCGCCCACGCAGCGTGCGGCTGGGCGCAACTTCGGCGGTTGCCTCCGCCTCCGCGTCCGCTTCGTCTTCGGACGCTTCGTCGTCTGCATCACCGGAGGTCCGCAGCGCCCCGAGGTCGGCAGCCAGCACCAGGCCGACCGTGACGCGAGGCTCCACGCGGTAGGGCGCGGCCGCCTGGATCCGTGGATACGAACCCAGGTGCACGCTGGCCTCCATGCCCAGGTGGTAGCGCGCTGCCACCGTGAGCATGGCGCCCAGCGTGGCCGCGGCCCGGCTCGCGGCAAACGACAGGCCGTCGCGCCGCACCAGCGCGTCGAGCGACACGTCGGCGTAGAGGTCCACGGGACCCGCGCGCCCGGTGATGCCCAGCCCGACCAGCACCGCGTCCGCGGCCGTGACCCCGAGGGACACCTGATCGCCCGGCGTGTACGTGCGCCCATCGGGGACCGTGCGTGCGCTCCTGTCGTGCAGGTACCCCACGCGCAGCGCCAGCGTCACGCTGCTCAGGTTCAGCTGGCTGTACAGCGTGGCCGTGGGCGACAGCGCCTCGAACACGATGCCGGGGCTGTCACCGCCGGGCGCCCACAGCTCCACCCCGAGGCCCAGGCGGAAGACACCCGCGTGCGCCAGCCGCAGCAGGGCGAACATGCCGGGGTCGCCCACGATGGAGTCGTCCTGCCCCGACCCGCCGCTGTGCGTGTCCCGGCGTCCGCTCATGTACACGCCGAAGGACAACGCCTGCGCGGGGTGCAGGGCCAGGGCCAAGCGCCCGCCCAGCCGGTGATGACGGTCGCCGTCTCGCAACACGCTCCCCGTGAACCCGTACTGCCCCGAGACCGCCAAGCTGGCCACGCTCGCAGGACGGTCCAACAGGACCATGCGCCGCGCGCCCGGGAGCGCCGTGTCGGAAGAGAGCGGCTGCGCAGCCGCCACCGCGTACGACGTGGCCAGCATGCACAGGGTGATGGCCACCAAGGCGAGCGTACGGGGGAGGGGGTTTCGAACCATGCGAGGGACCACCCTTGGGGGTAGGAGTTCGAGCCCCGTAGTTAGCATGAAACGGCTAGAAAATGAGCGAAATGTGGAGCAATTCTCGCTGACTTCGTGACAGTGACTCGACGGAGTCGGTTCCGCCGAAGCTGTCCGCTCGAGTGTGTCGGAGGGGGCTCAGGGGGCGCCGAGCAACCGGCCCAGCGTCTCGAGCAATGCGGGATCGGCGCGCGGTGTCCGAAGCTCTGCGGTGCGCGCATCCCCCGCGCGGCGCACGCGCACGCTCGGCTCACTCCCGCTGAAGTAGCTCCGGCCCGACGTGTCGTGCGCGAACGGGAACGCCGTCGCGGCGTCGTTCGTGCCTTCGGCCGGCGGCGTGATGACGGACCGCAAGACGACCCTGTCGGTGCCCGTCGCGTCACGCAGCTCCACCGCGGAATCGTGGAACAGCGCGAACGCGGACCCCGTGCCCACGTGGATGTAGTTGCCACCCACCGGTGCACACGGGCCCAGCGCGATGGGCTGCAAGGTGTGCCTGTCCAACACCGCATCGACGCCATCCGGGCAGCCGACATCGAACGAGGTCATCACGCGGTAATTCGCCGCGGAGTCCACAGGCTGTGGCGGCGCCATCGGCTCACGCGGGTCGAAGAGGCGGTACTCGCCGCCGTAGCGCTCTCCGCTGGGTCGGTACACGAAGGCGCTCCGCTCGCCGTTGGTCCCCACGAGCGTGGCCACCGCGGGCAGGCGATGGCGCACACGCTGACCACTCGCCGTGGCGACCACCACCATGCCGTCCACGGTCTCCAGCGCCACGAACGCGGCATCGCTCGTGAACACGGCGCGATGCTCGTCCGGGTCGGCCGTGAAGTCGCGCAGCGCTCCGGCGCGAGCGATGACGCGGAACGACGGCAGCTCCACCAGCAGCGTCTCCGCCGTGCCGTTCGGCCGCGTGCTCGCTACCACGGCCAGCCGGGCGTCGTCATCCAAGGCGGCGGGCACAGCGCCATCGCCCAGCGCCCGGTCTTCGGCCACATCACACAGCGCGCGCGGAGCGATGAGGATAGCCCGGCCGGCCACCTCCACGCCGCGTGTGGCGCCTGCCCCGCAGCGAAGCACGCGCGCCCCGGCGGCCGTCCACTCGATGGCCGACGCGTCGGTCGTGATCACCAGCGACCGTCGCGCGGTGAACGACACCACCTTCACGACCGCGCGCTCCGAGGCGCCCGTCGCGGGGGCGCCGTTGGCTTGCTCCACGACTGTCTCGCCGCGTTGCGGAACGAGGATTGCGGCCGGCTCGGTCACCAGCGTGGAGCCCTCGGCCGCCGGGTTGGGCACGCTCCCAGGCTCCAGCTCCGCCACTCGACACGTGGCCGAGTCGATGGCGAAGGTGCGGTCTTCGCCGGCGATGACCACCGCGTCGCCGCTGCGCGAGACGAAACCCCGCGGCCGATTCCACGGCAGCCGGAGGCTCAGAGCTTCGGATTGGCAGCGCACGCGCCCGTCCACTTCGTAGACCGTGACCCGGTAGGCCGTGTCGTCCGCTTCGTAGTCGCGGGCGAGCACGAACACCTGCTGAATGGCCGGATCTGTGTCCATCCAGGACGCGGAGAGGCGCTCGTTTCGCGGCACGAAGTTGATGGTCTCTCCGCTCGGAAGGTCGATCAGCACCAACGCCGACTGGCCACTCCCGTCGGTCGTGCCCGCGACCGCACGCAGCCCATCGGGGGCAATCGCCAGCAGGTCCACGTCCCCTTGGCCCCGCCGGCCGCCCACCTGCACCACCATGCGCGGTGCATGTGTCGCGAGGTCGTAGAACGAGACCACGCCGTCATCCGAACGCGCCAGCGCGTACCGTCCGGTGGCGTCGCGCACTACGCGCCGAATGGGACCGCCGTGCGCCACCACGGGAAGCCAAGCCTCCGTGGTGCTCACGCGCGGCGTAGTCGCCTCGGGCTCCGCGCTCGGGGCCACGACGGGCGCGCCCTCGGAGCCGCTGCTCTCCGGCGCGGTCGCGGCCGCTGTGGAGGTGGTGGTTGGCTCGCTCGGCCCGCCGCACGCGGATGCGAAGAGCAGGAAGAGAGGGATGGTCAGGCGCTGCGTCGGCATCAGAGGCCCAGAGCATCGCGCGGACGCGCGCCCGCGCCTACGGGCAAATCGCAGCGCCCTACGGGGCCACGCGCGCAGGCTGGGAGTAGGCGGTCAGCGCCGCGTGGTCGTCCTCGAGCACGAAGCCGGCGGCGATGGTCGCGACCGCGGACTCCTCGTAGAGCTGCTCGTACTCCGCGCGCGATGAGTACAGCTCCGCGATGCGGGTGTCGGGCAGCGCCACCGTGGACCCGAGCAGCAGGCAGATGATGGACGAGCTGACGGGGACTCCCGAGAGCGCGTCCACCGGGACGTCCACCGGAGGCGTGCGCACGCCGCCCAGCGCGATCCCATCGGCGTCACGCAGCGGGACCGGGTTGTTGGCGCTGTCGCTCAGCGGGATGCGCTCGGCCACGGGCGGCACCGCCCCAGTGCGCACCCAGGTGTCGAGAGCGCGCAGCGCGGCCTTGGCCACCAGGTGCGCCGGGCCATCGTTGATGGGCGCTGTGCAGTCGATCATGTCGGCCGCGGGGCCGAGCAGGTGCCGGTCCGCGTGGGCGGTGCCCGCGATCTCCCAGAGCCGGAATGTGTCCGTGTCGGGCTGGCGCACGCGCCACGAGCTCAAGATGCTGAACGTGTCGCTCTCGGTCTGGATGTTCATCACTGGCGCGTCGAGGTCGCCGCGGAACACAGGGCGCTCGCGCGTGAAGATGCCCCCGCCGATGTCGGCCGATTCATCGGGGTCCACCAGCGGCAGGGGAAATCCCGCGCGGCTGTGGATGAAGAAGCCATCGAACACGCCCTCCTCCACCTGCACGCCGTTGTAATACGTAGTGAGCGCCATGGCCGACTGCGACTCGCCGGCCGCGATGAGCACGCGCGCCCGGGCACCACCGAGCACCGCGCCGCCGCGCCGGATGGCCCGCGCGATCTGCGTGAACATGTCGAACGCGTAGCCGTCGCCAGGGTGCTCGAGCGACGCGTAACGCTCGGGGTCGATGCCACGGAGGCCGATGCCCGCGCGCTCGTCCTGGATGCCCGTGGAGACCAGCACGTTGCCGCCTTCCACGCCGATGATCTGCGCCGAGACGCCCACCCAGATGTGGCCCTGGCGAATGATCTCCTCCGACACGGTCATGTACTCGGCGTCCGCGTCCACACCGCCGCTCACATTGAGCCACTCCATGATCACGGTGCCGCTCGCCATGGCCGGGTCCGTGGGCCGACGCACCACGATGCGCGTCCGGTACTCCGCCGAGGTGGTGCGCTCCAGAGCCCAGTACCCATCGTCCGGGAGGCCAGCCTCGCCGCGCGCGTGGGCGGTGGCGGTGCCGGTCGCGAAGTACTCCACGAGCTCGTAGCCCGCGGGCATGACCACCTCACCCGCGGCGGCCACGAACGGTCCGTCGCCACCCGTGATCTCCTCCGAGACGTCGGCGGTGGGCGGCGACGAGCTGCTGCAGCCGATGGCCGTGGTGAGCGTGAGGGACGAGAGTGCGAGGAAGAGCAGTCGAAGGGGCATGGTACGAACCTGGCGGGGGGTGAACATGGAGTCTCAGCGGATGATCTCGGCCAAGCGCGCCTTCACCAGCTTCTTCACGAGCGTCTTCGGCAGCCCACGCGCCGGCTCGAAGTGCAGCGCCGACTTGGTCTGGTCGTAGGCGGCGAGCTCGGCCGCGAGGCTTCCCAACGTGGTCCCGCTGAAGGGGTAGTAGGAGCAGCCCTTTTGGGTGGCGAGGAAGCCCGCGAACACCTTCCCGTGCGCACGGAAGGCCGGCATCGAGTAGCTGATGCACTCCTCGGCGTTCGGCACGAGGGCGTGGATCTGAGCCCGCAGCTTCTCGAGCGCCACGCGGCGGTCGGGCGGCACGCTCGTGAGGTAGGCGTCGATGCTGGCCGGCTTCTCCATGCGGAGAGGCTACCAGCAGTGTGCAGCGGAGTGGGAGCGGGCTTGACGCGCCTGCCCCGCGCCGTAGGCACTCGCGCATGTCCACCCGAACACGAACAACGAGCTGCGCGCTCGCTGCAGGCCCACGCGGCGCTGCGGCGCTCGCGTGCGTTTTCGTGACGGTGGTCACGCGTTCGCGCACATCGGCCGACTCCGAGTCCTGAGACTCGGCTCGCCTCGCGCCCACGCCCACCCCTGTCGCGGCGGGGCGTGTTGCGCGCGGTGCGCAGTGGGCCCCTCCGCACAAACGGAGAGACCCATGAACCAGAACCCGAAGACACACATCAACGTCGGCACCATCGGCCACGTGGACCACGGCAAGACCACGCTCACGGCGGCTCTCAGCGCCGTGGCCACGCATCGCCATGGCGGCGTCCGCAAGGCCTTCGACGAGATCGACAGCGCGCCCGAGGAGCGCCGTCGCGGCATCACCATCACCGCAGCGCACGTGGCCTACGAGACCGCGCGGCGCCGCTACGCGCACATCGACTGTCCGGGACACGCGGACTTCGTCAAGAACATGATCACGGGTGCGTCCCAGATGGACGGCGCCATCCTGCTCGTCGACGGCTCGGCGGGGCCGGAGGCGCAGACCCGCGAGCACGTGCTCTTGGCCCGTCAGGTGGGCGTGAAGCACGTGGTGGTGTTCATCAACAAGATGGACGTGGCGGACCCCGAGCTGGCGGAGCTGGTGGAGCTCGAGACGCACGAGCTGCTGGCGGCGCAGGGCTATGACCCGGTGTTCGTGCGCGGCTCGGCCCTGGGCGCTCTCCGGGCGGCCACCGCCGGTCACTTCGACGGCCCCGAGGTGCAGTGCATCGACGCGCTGCTCGCCGCGCTGGACGCGCACATCCCGGCTCCCCCGCGCGACGTCACGAGCCCGTTCATGATGCCCATCGAGGGCGCGTGTACGATCTCGGGGCGCGGCACGGTGGTCACCGGGCGCGTCGAGCGCGGCGTGCTCACCACCCAGCAGAAGGTCCACGTCATCGGCGGCGACGAGCTGATCGAGGCCGTGGTCATCGGCACCCAGGAGTTCCACCAGGACGTCCCCGAGGCACGAGCCGGCCACAACGTGGGCCTGCTCCTGCGCGGGGTGGCGCGCGGCCAAGTGCAGCGCGGCATGCTGGTGGTAGCCCCCAACACCGTTCACTCGCGCACCGCGGGCAAGGCCGAGATCTTCGTCCTCACCGCGGCCGAAGGTGGGCGTCGTCGCGGCTTCGGCAGCGGCTACACCCCCCAGCTCTACTTCGGCGCCACCGACGTGCCCGCCCGCCTGCTGGTGAACACCGGTGAGGTGAGCCCCGGAGACCACACCACCGTGGCCTTCGAGCTCGCCCGCCCGGTGGCCATCGAGGTGGGCATGCGCTTCGCCATGCGCGAGGGCGGCCGCACCATCGGCGCGGGCGTGGTGACGGAGACGAGCTGACGACACGCTGAGCGCGGCGGCCCCTGGCGAGTGATCGCTGGGGGCTGCCGTGGTTGGCTGTCGCGTCCTGTGATCACCGACCTACGCCGAGTGCGCTGCGGCTGACTCGCTCGGCCGCTGAGGCGCCGTGATCCGCGGCAGGGCCCGGTACATCACCACGCAGTACCCCGCGGCCAGCACCATCCCAGGGATCCACCACCAGAGCGCGATGCTGAGCGCGCCCGCGTCGTTTGCAGCGTCGCTCAAGTGCAGGCTGCGTGCTGGGTCTCTCGCTGGGAGCACATAGGGGAACACCGCATACGCCGCGCTCGCCAGCAGCGCGGTGATCCACGCGGCGCTCGCGCGGAACGCACGTTGCCAGCGTCCACCACGCACCGCAACACCCAGCACCCCCAGCGCCACCGCGCCGCCCATCGGTGCCACGAGGCCCAAGGGGTACCGCCCGAAGTTCGCGCTCAGGTTCGGCTGGACCACCAGCGTGGCCGCCGTCAGCCCCACCACCAGCACCAGGCTCGCCACCACCAACCGCCGCGCCTCCCGCTGCGCGCGCTCCGCCACCACGCCCTCCACGCGGTGCGCCAGCCACAGCGCTCCGTGCAGCGCCAGCACGACCACCGCCGTCAGCCCCGTCAGCAGCGTGTATGCGTCCACCACTCCGGTCTGCCCCGGAACCCCGGGCGCAGGCCACCACAGGTCGGTCCACAGCGGCGCGAAGAACTGGCCCTGGTCATCCAGCGACACGCCCCGCACCACGTTGCCCAGCGCGGCGCCGAGCGCGAAGGCCAGCAGCGCGCTCGCTCCCGTGAACGACGCATCCCAGAACGTGTTGAACAGCCGGTGCGGCAACAGGTGCCGCAGCTCGATGCCCAGCGCGCGAAACACCAAGAGCCACAGCACCAACGTGAGCGGCAGGTAGAAGCCACTGAACGCCACTCCGAAGAGCACGGGGAACGCAAGGAACAGCGTGGCGCCCGCCACCACCAGCCAGACCTCGTTGCCGTCCCACACGGGCCCGATGGACGCGAGCACCTGCTTGCGCTCGGCGTCGGTGCGCGCCACGCGGTGATGCAGGATGCCCACGCCGAGGTCGAAGCCGTCCAGCACGGTGTACGCCACGAGCGGGAGCGCCGCGAGGAAGAACCAGGTGACCTCCAACATCAGTGCGCCTCCTCGCTATGGCCCGCGCTGGGCCCTTGCTGCAGGATGCGCTGGAAGGTGAGCACGAACACCAGCGACAGCAGCGCGTAGAGCCCCATGAAGCCCAGCAGGGTGAACAGCACGTTGCCCTCGGAGACCGCCTGCGAGGTTCCGTCGGCCGTGCGCATGAGCCCGTGGATGAGCCACGGCTGCCGGCCCAGCTCGGCGGTCATCCAGCCCGCCGTGTTGGCGATGAACGGGAAGGGTGAGGCCAGCATCAGCGCGATCAGCACGGGGCGCGTGGTGAGCAGCTTCCTGCGGTAGAGCAGGAACGCGGACACTCCCATGAGCGCCATGAACAGCGTCCCGAGCCCCACCATCACGTGGTACGCGTAGTACAGCAGCGGCACGTTGTCGGGCCACTCCTCGCGCGGGTACTCGCGCAGGCCCTCGATGCGTGACCCCCAGCGCTGGTGCGTCATGACCGACAGCATGCGCGGCACCACGACGGGGTTGTCGAGGTGCAGCGTCTCCATGTTGGGCTGGCCGATCATCACCAGGCCCGCGCCGTCCTCGGTGTCGAAGTGGCCCTCCATGGCGGCGAACGTCACGGGCTTGTGCTCCGACACGAGGCGCGCCTGCATGTCGCCCGTGGGCATGGCGATGGCCACGCTGGCGATGGCGCCGGCGATGACGCCCACGCGCAGGAACAGGGCTGCGTGCTCGCGGTGCTGGTCCATGAGCGCGTAGTAGGCGCCCACTCCGCACATCACGAACGACGCGGTCAGCACCGAGCCCACCATGGTGTGGGCATATTGAACGAAGGCCCACGGGTTGGTGAGGTAGGCCCACAAGCTCGCGAGCCGCAGCGAGCCATCGGCCAGCTGCTCGTAGCCCACGGGGTGCTGCATGAACGCGTTGGTCACCACGATGAACCAGCCGCTCAGCCACGTGCCGATGCACACCATGAGTGCTGCACCGAAGTGCAGGCGCGGTCCGAGCCGCTGCTCGCCGTAGACCAAGAGACCCAGGAACGCGGACTCGAGCACGAACGCGAAGACGCCCTCCATGGCCAACGTCTGCGAGATGATGCCCCCCGCCGCGGTGCTGAAGCGCGCCCAGTTGGTGCCGAACTGGAACTCCAGCGGGATGCCCGTGACCACGCCCATCACGAAGCCCAGCGCGAACACCCGGACCCAGAAGCGCGCTGCTTCGTTGGCGCGGGCGGCGAGCTCGGGTCCAGCCCGCAGCCCCACGCCCTTCAGCACCACGATCAGTAGCGCGAGGCCCATGGTCAGCTGCGGGAACAGGTAGTGGTACGTGACGGTGAACGCGAATTGAAAGCGGTGTGCGGCGAGCGCGTCCATGCCGAGAGCATGGGGGCGTTCGCGGGTGATTTCTACGGGGCAGCGGACGCCTCTCCTGTCGCGGTGGAGGACGCTTCGCGTCGCCTGGCCCGCGCCGCCGCCCCCTTGACTTGTTACCCTTGCTCGGACCCATGACCACTCCGACCCTCGAACGAGTGCGTGAGCTCCTCGATGAGTACCAGCGCGCTGCGAGCACGTACGACCCTGCAGCGCACTTTGGGGTGAATCCCGAGTACGCGGACGTCGCCATGGGTACGGCGCCCCCGTCTCTCAACTGGCTGGGCCTCGATGGAGCGAAGCTCCTGGACGTTGTCAGCGCGGAAGGCGGCGAACATGCGGTGCTGGCTGGGCGGCTCGCCGCCGAGATCCGTGCCGAAGCACTGATCAAGAGCGCACCCGAGCTGGTCGGGCGCACCCCGATCCGCGCGTTCATCGAGTCCTTCTCCCAGTTGGCCGTTCGTCACGACGGGAAGGCGCTGACGTTCGGCGACCTCGCGGAGCACTCGGACTCCGAGATCCTCGAGGTCCTCGACGAGTCGCTCCTGGTGATCGATGCGCGAGGCACCGAGTGGCGGACGCACTCTAAAGCCAGAGCGGTCGTGGAACGCGCCGTCACGCTCCTCTTGGAGCGAGAGGGTGGGCTTTGGAGCCGTATCGACGGGCGTGCTCAGAGGTTGCTCGACCGCATCTGCGAAGCTCCCCGGTGGGTGGGGTACGTGGCCCATGCCACCATCGCGTGCTCCGAGGAGCCGACGAGCACCAGGATGGCGGCGCTCTTCGCGTTGCCACCCGCACGGCGTCGCATGATCGCACAGGAGGTGGCACGTCACAGCGATCCGGCCGCCCGCTCCCGAGGCGCGTGGCGGCTCGTCGCGGACGAGGACAGTGAGGTTCGTCGGCTGGCGCTCGATGCACTTCGCTCGCGCGTCGATGGCAGCGATGTGCGTCGGCTCGCGGACATCTTGGCGCACGACCCCGATCATGAGGTGCGCGGGAGCGCCATGAATCGGCTCTACGAGCTGGCGTGTGAGCACGAGCGACACGCGAACGACGTGGTGCTCATCTTCGAGGGCCACCGCGATGCCAACCCGAGCGTCGAGAACTCCTTGATTCGGCTCCTCGCGTATCTGAAGCGTCCGCCGGAACCGCGCGACGAGCGCGAGCGGAGCCAGCTCCGGGAGCGACTGAAGGAGGCGATTCAGCGGGCAGAGAGCCTGTCGGACTTCTTCTCCGAGCGTGCGGCGCGCGTGGAGGTCCTCGCTGGGCTCCAGACTCTCTTGCGGTCGTACCGTGGAGACATCGCCCCCGAGGACCAGGACTTCGTCGTCGCTCTTGCCGCCCGGGACGATCCGCGGTGGTGGCCCCTCGCGGGTGTGGTGGCGACTCATTTGCGGGTGAACGCGCGACTCATCGCCGAAGTCGTCCGATGGTGTGAACCCGGGAAGTCCCTGCTCAGCGTTCTATTCCGAGACTCGAGTTCGCCCCGACACCTCCCTCCGGTCGCGGTCCGCTGTGCCAATGCCCTCGGGACCGGCGGGATCGTCGCCCATCTCGCGGGCGAGACGAACCCGGTCGTCCGCGCGCTCCTGTTCGATTGGCTCGCGACGCAACCCGCGGTTCCAAGGAAGGAGCTTCGTCGTCTGCACTTGAACGAGACGGATCCAGCGGCGCGTGCGGCGGCCGAGCGCGCCCTGCGTGTTCCCGACTATCCCTTCCTGGGCTGAGAGTCCAGGCTCAGCGGCGCGCGCGAGCGCGAGGGGGAGGCGGCGGCGGGTTCAGCGTGGCGTCCACCAGCGCGCTCAGCTCGCGCAGGCGGCCGAGCACCAGCTGGAGCCCGGTGGCCGCCAGCTCTGTCTGCAGCCGGTCGGCGCTGGGAGCCTGCGAGCGCGCCGTCTCGAGCGCGGCGACCTGGGTCTCGAGGCGCTGCAGCATCGGCGCGTGCTGCCGAAGCGCCTCTTGCTGCTGGTACTCGTACCGTCCCAAGAGAAACTCGTAGTCGCGGTGCTGCTCGTCGATGGAGAGCCGCCGCAGCTCACGGCGCCCCTCGCGGATGTCCTGATCGAGCCCGATGGCGGTCCAGACGGGGCGCGTGGCTTCTTGGCAGGCGTGGCCCAGCGAGCGCGCGCGCAGGGCCACCTCGCCCTGGCAGCTGGCGCAGGACCGGCCTGCCAGGTCACAGACCGTGCCGATCTGGTCCACCAGTGCATCGGCGCGCAGCCAGTCTCGCACGCGCGGCATGCGTCGCAGACGCTCGGTCTCACGGTGGAGGCGTGTCCGGTCCGCCATGGACTCGGTGCAGCTGGTCGGCGTGGGGGGCGCCGTCTGCACCTCACCGTGCGCGACGGACGCAAGCAACGCCACCGTGCAGCCGACACTGGCCCACCACCAACCTCTGCCCGAGCTCCGAGTGATCGCCATGACCAGCCCCGAGCCTACTCCCAAACGCCAGCGTCATCACCTCCGTTCCACGTCCCGGACCCCTACCTTCGTCACACCCCCGTGCTACCTCTCCGCCATGCTCACGTGCGTGCGGGTTCGCAACTTCGCCATCATCGACGAGCTCGAGGTCGAGCTCGGGGCCGGCTTGAACGTCTTCACCGGGGAGACGGGCGCCGGAAAGTCCATCTTGGTCAGCGCGCTCCAGCTGGTGTTGGGAGGCAAGGCCCGCCCGGACGTGGTGCGCACCGGGGCCGAGCAGGCCGAGGTGGAGGCGCTCTTCGACATCTCGGCGGACCCCACGGCGCGCGCGCGCATGCTGGAGGCCGGCATCGAGGTGGAGGCCGACGAGCCCGAGCTGGTCATCCGCCGGGTCATCCAGGCCAACGGCCGCACGCGCGCCTTCATCAACGGGCAGATGGCCACGGCCGGGCAGCTGGCGCAGGTCACCAGCGGCCTCGCGGACATCTCGTCGCAGCACCAGTACCACACGCTCGTAGACGCTCGGACGCACCTCGGCTACCTGGACGCCTTCGCGGGCCTCGAGGCCGACCGCGACGCCATCACCGAAGCACACCGCCGCTTCGCGGACGCGGACGCACGCGTGCAAGAGCTGGTGGCCCGCCACCGTGACCGCGGGCAGCGTGAAGATCTCCTCCGCTTCCAGCTCAAAGAGATTGATGACCTCGCCCCCCGGGCCGACGAAGAAGCCGAGCTCACGGCCGAGCGCAGCCTGCTGCGCCACGCCGAGCGCCTGGCCGGGGTGGCCGGTGGCGCCGAGCACGTGCTCTATTCTGCGGACGCGGCGGTCTGCGAGAAGGTCGCGCGCGTGGCCACGGACGTGCGCGCGGGGGCGGCGTTCGACCCGCGCCTCAACGCCATCGCAGACCAAATCGAGGCGGCGCAGACGCAGCTGGAAGACGCTGCGTCCGAGCTGGGCCGCTACGCGCGCGGCATCAACGTGGACCCGGGCCGCCTGGCCGAGGTGGAAGAACGGACCGACCGCTTGGCCCGGCTCAAGCGCAAGCACGGCGGCACCCTGGCCGACGTGGTGGCCCTGCGCGGGCGTCTGGCCTTGGAGCTGGCGGATCTCGACGACTTCGAGGCGGCCCTCAGCGCGGCCGAGCACAAGCGTGAGGTGGCCCGCGAGGCCGCCGCAGCCATCGCCCTGCGCCTGCGCGAGGCCCGCAAGAAGGCGGCGTCGAAGCTCAGCCGGTCCATCAGCGGGGAGCTCGCGTCGCTCGGCATGGGTGACGCCCAGGTGGAGGTGGACGTGCAGCCCCTCGAGGGGCGCGGCGGCGAGCTCGAGATCGAGGGCGCGCGCCTGTCGCCCACCGGCATCGACCGCGCCGAGTTCCTGATCGCCCCCAACCGCGGGGAGGCCGCGCGGCCGCTCGCCAAGGTGGCCAGCGGCGGTGAGCTCTCGCGCGCCATGCTGGCCATCAAGCGCGTGCTCGCCGGGGTGGGCCCGGCCGGACTCTATGTGTTCGACGAGGTGGACTCGGGTGTGGGCGGCGCCGTGGCCGAGGTCATCGGTCAGAAGCTCAACGACGTGGCGGCCCACAGTCAGGTGCTGTGCATCACCCACTTGGCGCAGATCGCGGTCTATGGAGACGCCCACTTCCGCGTGCACAAGGAGGTGGTGGGCAGCCGCACACACAGCCGTGTCACGCAGCTGAAGCAGGGCGAGCGCCTCGAAGAGGTGGCCCGCATGCTGGGCGGCCTCACCGTCACCGCCGCCACGCGCGCCGCTGCGGGCGAAATGCTGGAGGGCGCCCAGAAGGCGGGCCTGGCAGCCAAGGCGAGCCACGCGGTCAAAGCCGCCGCACCGGCCCTTGCGGCCACCCCCAAGCCGGGCAACGCAGCGGCCATTCCGGCGCCGGAGCCCGCGGTGGTGGGCGTGGACAAGGCACGCGCGTCCAAGAAAAAGGCCGCGGCCAAGGGCTGAGCTACTGCTGGCAGAGCGTGCTGGCCACCCACGGGTGGCTGCCGCCACCGCACGGCACGCGGTTCGACAGCACTGGGTACGTCACGCAGCCCACGCCCGGCACCATCCAGTTCAGGTGCTCGCCCTGGATGGGCATGTCTTCGGTGTACACCCCCGCCCGTGACGGCGTGGCCGTGTGCAGCACCAGCGCGGCCCGCGGCCCCATGCACACGGGCTCGGCCCCGGGCATGCGGGTGCCCAGCCGGGGCGTCGTCAGCGCTTCGCTCTCGGCTAACACCGCGTCCACGGCCGCCGGCGTGCACCCCTCGAAGGCCAGCGCCACTTGGTAGCCCTCGCCCCGGCGCCACACGCGCTCCTCGCCGTGGCCCACGTCGTACACCAGCGCATACGCCGCGACCCCGGCCAGGCGCGCTGCGCAACGCTACCTGCGCCACGGGCGGGCCGGGATCGGGAGGCGTGCCCCACCAGCGCTGAAAGGCGAGGGTGCACCCCGGCGACAGGGTGCGGGGGTACGTGTACGGGTCCGCAGCATCGGTTGGCGCGAAGTCGTCGAACGGCAGGTGCATCGGCTCCGCGCGTGCGCTCCCCGCAGCGCCAGAAGGGCCTGTCGGCTCCGTGCGGCCCTCGTCCTCGCTCTCGCCCGCGGTGGGCGTGTCCACCGTCCCCCGCGACGCCTCCTGGTGGCAGCCGCCGAGGGCCACGAGCATCGAGGTTCCGAGAGCGAGGAAGCCGCAAGAGCCGCGTCGTCGAGCCATGCCCGAGTGTTTCATGCGGAGCGGGCAGGGGATAGCCTGGACGGGCTCGAGGCCGCGCGGAAGCGGGAGTCGTGAGATGCTCGCGTGATGTCGACCTACATGACCTTCATCGGCGTGATGAACCTGTTGGGTGCGCTGCTGTTGCTCGGAGCACTCTCTGAGCCCTTCGCCGACGGCCTGGTGCGGCGCTGGACTGGCTTCCTGCCGCCGGACGTGCCGTACACCCACAGCCCCTACAGCCACCTCTGGCTGTGGTGGGCCATCATCGGCACGGGCTTCTTCGGCGCGCTGAACGTCATCGCCGCCAGCTGGCCCGCCGAGTTCGCGCGCGTGATCGTGTACGGCGACATCTACGCCTACTTCGCCTTCGAGGCGCTAGCCATCGCGGGCACGTTCTCGCCGCGCTACGGCAAGGGCGTGCTCGTGGCGCACTTCCTGTGGATCGGTCAGGGCGGCTGGGGTGTCTTCGTCGCGCTGAGCTGAGAGACGCGCACGCGCCCAGCTGCCGCGGCCGTGGGGGATTGCGCCAGCGTTTGCGGGCCGCGCGTGGCCGGGGGCGCGTGGTCGCTTCGTCGTGGCCGCCGCGGCCACGTTTTCGTTCATCCAGGCCACATTCGCGTGGCGTGCAAAATGACACTGAGTGTCAAAGCGTCATGTTTTCGTGGAATTAATTCATGCACAGCGTTTATTATACATTGTGTACGAAATATATACACATCGTAAACGTAGATGAAAAGGAACCGCTGCGTCACTTCAAGACACCCATAATGAACGAGAATACACAAAATATTGACCTTGGAGACATCCGGTCGTGGCGCTTCGTGTGGTCGTGTACTAAAACTTACCACCTAGTAACTTGCGTCATGTGGTGTTTGAGAAACGGATACTATTCGCAAATAAATTGATCGCATTTAAGAATCTTGTGGTGTACAGGATGGCGCACATAGGAAGGAGCCTCGGTGCCCATGACCCACGAATTGCCCTCCACGTCCTCCCGCGCTCGCTGCGCTACATCCGTCCCAGTCGCCTCGCTCACCAAGCGCGGGGCGTTCCATGGGCCGCCTCTCATCCTGGCCTTCGCCCTCGTGTTCCTCGCGGGCTGCGCAGGCGAGGCCGAGCCCGCTGCCAGCACGGAGGCGGTCATCCCCGCGGACTATGTTGGTGCCGCGGGGCCCACGCCCACGTCCGCTTGCTACGTGGCCATGAACGACGGAGGGCTCGGCGCGGCGTGCGCCAGCTGCCTGTGTGGGCGCTGCCCGACGCCGGCGCAGGGCTGTGGCGGCGACGCCCGCTGCGTGGCCGCAGCCACCTGCGCCCTCGAGAACGACTGCAGCGGTCGTGACTGCTACTGCGGCGGCTCGGTGCTCTGCAGCGTGCTGCCGTCCGGCCCGTGCCGCGACGAGTACCGCGCCGCGTCGGGCGTCACCGGCTGGACCCGCATCCAGCGCGTGCTGTCGTCCACCGACCAGAACAACGCGCTGGTGCGCGCCGAGAACCTGCTGCGCTGCAGCGGTGGCGCCGACTGCGCCACGCAGTGCAGCAACGAGACGGCCGAGACGTGCTTCTTCATGAACGACGAGGCCTGCCAGGATCGTTACTGCAGCGTGGACACCGCCCGCGAAGCTGCCCGCGAGGCGTCGGCGGCCTCCACCGCCACGCCGGTCATCGGGCGCGTGCGGGTGAACGGGACCTCACGCTGGACCACCGGCAGCAGCACCCCCGTGGCGCTCGCGCCGGGTGACCGGGTGGTGCTCGAGGGCACCGGCTTTGGCGCCGGGCCCGACGTGGACTTCGCCAAGATCATGGTGGGCAACAGCCGCGTGCTGGAGACCGACCTGGCCATGTACGAGCAGCGCCTGAACATCCTGGATGGCCCATCGGCGCCCGCCCAGGTGAACTACGAGCTGCCCGAGACGCACAGCACCTGGGACCGCGACGTGGTGTCGTGGACGCCCACGCGCGTGGAGTTCCTGGTCCCGGTGCACGTGGGCGCCGCGGGCCCCATCGTCATGCAGGTGCAGAAGCGCATTGGCACGCTCGAGTCGCTCACCCTCCCCGGTGTGCCCCACAGCGTGGTGGACGCGCAGACGCTGCGCATCACCGACCGCGACTTCGACTTCGCTTGCGACGTGGTCAGCGAGCTCGGCCCCGTGCGCACGTCCAATGCCGTCCCCACGCGCATCAACAACCCCATGTACGCGGACCTGGTGGCGCGCGGCGAAGAGATCTTCTGGTCGTACGACTACAACATCGGCTTGGCGCATGCGTTCCGTGACCTGGACTGGACCGCCATCCTGGACGGCACCGTGACCGACCCGGTGCGCGGTGGGCTGGCCGACCCGCGCGTGCTCATCGGCGCCATCCCCACGGTGCGCGGCGAGGTGCCCGACGCTGCCATGGACGACGTGTACTTCGACCCGTACCCCATGGCCAACCCGATCCCGGGCTTCCTCGCCGTGCTCGGTCAGCAGAAGCGCGAGGGCAACACGCGCGACACCGGCTTCGTGGGCTACCGGTACGCGGAGTCACAGCACCCCTACCAGGGCAACGGCGAGTGGATCGGCTTCAACTGTGCCTCGTGCCACGGCTATCGCATCAGCTACCAGCGCGGCGCGCAGAACATCACCCGCGTCATCCCAGGCCTGCCCAACCCCAACTGGAGCATGAAGTGGACGGTGCTGGGCGAGTTCGAGGGCGTGGTGGGCAGCGAGCCGGGTCCCTTCTGGGCACCGGGCGAGGCCGACATCGACAAGACCTCCATCGCCTACCACATGCCCTACGGCACGGGCGAGCACGACCTGATCCGCGGCTCCCACGAGGGCAGCTCCACGGACAACGACTACATGTTCTCGCCGATCACGATCCCCAACGTGACGAACTACATGCCCATCCGTCGATCGCTCTCGCACACGGAGTCCTACGTGGGCTTCGAGGGCTCGTACATCCACTCGGAAGAGCCGGACGGCGCGATGGGGTCTATGGACGCCGTGTCGCTGCAGGCCCTCACGGCCTACATGACCACGCTGAGCGCAAACGACAACGATCTGCGCAACGCGGGCATGTCGCGCTGGCTCGCACACAAGGGTCAGCGCAACACCCTGGTCGGGGCGAACGTGACCGAGGGGCAGTTCGTGGAGCGCGGCTGGCAGACCTTCCCGGCGCTGGCCACGCGCGTCGCGGCGGGGCGCACCACCTTCCAGACTCGCTGCGCGAGCTGTCACAGCGACGGGATGGGGGTCAACACCAACGAGCGCATGATCCGCCTCGACGAGGTGGGCCGCTTCTTCACGCCCACCATCTACCAGCGCCACACGCAGTCCATTCGCGCCACGTTCCTGCGCGACCTCTACTGGGTGCAGCACCGCGGTCTCTTGACCGACGGCCACGTGCGCAACCTGCCCGACCTGGTGCACCCCGACCGCTGCACCGAGGGGACGGCGCTGCACAACCGCTACTACACGCTGCACGCGCCCACGCCGAACCTGCCGTCGGCCGGGCCCGACTTCCCGGCGGACAACCGTCCGGGCGCCAACCCGCGCGGTGACGTCTTCCGCATCCCCCGCTACGACGGGACCACGGCAGAGGGTCGGGCGCGCAACCTGTTCGTGGAGCGTCACCGCTACTTCACCACCGTGCCGTGGGACCCCACCCATTACTACTGGGACTACCAGGCCATGCGCCGGGAGTACGGCCCCACCGAGCTCGGTACCAACCAGCCCATCGGCATGCCGGCTGCGCCCCATCCCTGGTGTGCCGGCAGCGCCGCCGAGGTGGACGACCTGGTGCTGTACCTCCTCACGCTCTGACCGCGCGTTGCATCGCGGTCGATTCGTGGCACGTTTGCGCGGAATTCGTAGGCAGATTCGCAGATGCCTGCCCGCGCAAACCAGGATGTGAGTATTGACTAAGCCAACGACCTCTTCGAGACCCCTCCACACTGCCATGTTCGGGGGTGCATCATGAGCACCTTCGAGAAGCGAGCCCGCGAGGACAAGCGGAACGACAAGGCGCGCCAGAAGGAGCAGCGCCGCAACGAGAAGCGCTTCCAGGCCCCGGCCGCGCACGAGGTCATCTCGGCGCACGAGGTCAACGGCAACGTCCGGTCCATCGAAGAGGTCCTGAAGTCGATGCAGGGGGAGAACCGCGTCCAGCGCAGCGCCCCCCCGATCCCGTCCAAGCTCTTTGTGGGGAGCCTCAGCGACATGACCACCAGTGCGTCACTGCAGGCGCACTTCTCGGCCAACTTCGCCATCTCCGAGGCCGTGGTCATCACGGACCGCGGCACCGGCGCCTCGCGCAACTTCGGCTTCGTCACGGCCACCGACCGCAAGGACGCGCCGGCCATCATCGAGGCGTTCCACCAGAGCGAGCTCGACGGCAACCGCATCGTCGTGAGCGTGGCCACCGAGAACCGCTGAGGTCAGAGGCGGTGACCAGCGCACCGCGCATCGGCCCCCTGCGTAACGCCATCGCGTCGCTGGGGGCCTTTGTGATCTACGTGCTCATTCGCCTGTTCGGGCGCCGCGTGCAGCCCGCCGAGGCGCCATGGCTCATGGGCCCCATCGGGGGCGAGCACATCGGCGACAGGCCCTATGACGAGTACGCCGCCGAGCACGGCCTCGAGGTGGTGCGCAACGCGCGTGAGGGTGGCCTCATCCCCAGCTTTGAAGCTCTGGCGGGCCCGAGCTTCGATCCCAGCCTCATCGCCCCCGAGGTGCGCGACTTCTACGAGCACACCGGCGCGTACCGCATGGACGTGTGGGCCAAGACCTTCTTCCCGTCCAACCTGGCCCTGTGGCTCCTGGTCACCACCATCAGCCGCAAGGTGGACCAGCTGAACTTCCCGGTGGACACCTTCGACACGGCCTCGGGCATGGACAGCGAGATCGTGCTGCTGCGCGACGCGCACGGCGAAGTGCGCTGCACCGGCTGGTTCCGCCGCCTCGTGGAAGGCGGCCGCGTGCTCTACACGGGCTTCTACACCAGCCAAGTGGTCCCGGGTCACACGTCGGCCTGCGTGAAGGTCGCGTTCCCCATGCCCAACGGGAACGCCACCGTCATCCTGCGCCCCGAGGTGGGCGAGGGCGGGGCCCTGATCCTCGACAGCAGCGGCCCGGGCTTCGGCAACGTGGGCTTTTACCGCATGCAGCGCTTCGGGCGCGGCGACGCGCTCACCGTGTGGAAGATCCGGTCCTTGAAGGAACGCTTCCGCGTGTACCTGGACGCTGAGCGCGTGGTGCGCTGCGACCACGCCATCCGCTTCCTGGGGCTGCCGGTGCTGAGCCTGCACTACCGAATTCAGCGGAAGGGCTGACGCGCGCTGCTCGTGTCTCGGAGGAACGGGCCACAGTCGGCTTGCCGTCGAGGTCCGCCTGCCCCCATACTAGACAACTGTCTAATCCGAACCCGAGGCACGAATGACCATCTCGCTTGCTGCGCTGAAGGCCCAGGTCCGCTCCCAGAAGACGCTGATTCCATCCCTGTACGGGGGCGTGGACTTCGAGACGGTGCCCGAGCGCTTCACGCGCGACCCCAACGTGCAGAGCATGCTGCCCGGCGGGTTTGCGGCGAAGTACCGGGGGAAGGTGCTCGCGGACACGGACTCCGTGGAGCGCATGCTCGCGTACACCATGCTGGGCGACGTGGTGGCCGACGCGTATGCGGCGCTCATTCCGCAGTACGGCTTCAAGCGGCTGATCGACATGCTGGTGTCGGCCTGCCAGCACGGCATCGAGTCCGTGCCTGACGCGCCGCCCGAGCTGGAGCGCTTCATCGCTTCGATGGAGAAGCGGCCCGACTGGATCGATCCGAAGCTGAGCGCGCAGGGAGCGCGGGCCGAGCGCGTGTCCATGGCGCTGTTCGTGCCGTTCGTGATCCGCGGGGCGTTCATCGCCACGTTCTTGAACAAGTACTCGGGGCTGCCCATGGCCATGACGGGCACGCTGTCCGACGACTCGGCGGTGCAGCGCGTGAAGGAGACCGCCAGCTTCTTCACCACGGCGTCGCTGCCCGGGGCGCTCGACCGCTTTGGCGCCGGCTTCCGCGCCGCCGCGATGGTGCGCCTGATGCACTCCATGGTGCGCATGAACCTGCTGGTGCGGTCCGGTCGCTGGGACGTGGCGACCTACGGCATCCCCATCCCGCAGGTGGACCAGATGCCCGCGGGCACCATGCCGGCCTTCGTCACGGCCTACCGCGCCGTGCACGAGAAGCGCGGCTTCACGCGGCGTGAGCGCGCGGTGGTGGAGCACTGCCGCCACCAGTGCTTCT
This sequence comes from Sandaracinaceae bacterium, assembly GCA_016706685.1. Lineage (NCBI taxonomy): Bacteria > Pseudomonadati > Myxococcota > Polyangiales > Sandaracinaceae > Sandaracinaceae bacterium. Next base: position 26,097 of record JADJJE010000012.1, read on the forward strand.
TGCTGGGCCTGCCGCCGGAGCTGCTGCTCGAGACGCCACAAGACATCTTCGACTCCATGCTGGTGTACACGGCCACGCTGCGCGACGGTTACGACGACGCCACCAACGGGGCGCTGGTGCGCGCCACCATGTCGGCCTACCTGCCCGAGAGCCACGAGCTGCCGGGACGCATCCAGAACGCGCTCGAGCGCAGCATCTCGAAGGTGTTCTTCCGCCACACGTTCCGCGTGCCCACCGACAAGGTGCGCATGATGGGCATGGTCCCGAGCCCGCTCGACTACGCCATCTTCACCGCGTTCCAGGCCTATGTGTGGCCCACGCTGTTCGCGCACATGGCCGCCGAGCGCATCCCCGTGGTGGAGGGCATGGCCGACCGCTGGCTGGTGAAGCGCATCGACGAGCTGCTGGTGAGCTACGGCCACGCCGAGTACACCACCGACCCCAGCAAGTACGCGGTGGCGCGCCCGAGCCACGGGGCGAGCCCCATGCCGCACATGCGGCCCGCCACGGTCTGACGCGGGCTCAGGTGCCCGGCGCCACGCTCTCGATGCTGCCCGTGACCTCACCGGCGGCCGCGAGCGTGTTGGTGATGGTGCCGAACTTGCGAATGTTCCGGTGCAGCAGCTCGACGCGCGCCCGTGGTTCGTCGGTGACCACGCGCAGCACGTAGCTCACCCGCGCGATGCGTGGCGGTGGCTCTTCACGCTCGGCCGTGACCTCCACGCTGGCGGACTCGTACTGGAACGACAGGATGTGCGAGAAGCGCTCCACGTTCTTGAGGATGCAGGCGCACAGGGCCGCGGCCAGCACGTCGCTCGGCCCGGGCAGCGCGTCCAGACGGCCTGCGGTCCCGTCGAAAGGGACATCGAGCCCGTGGGCCAAGAGCCGCCCCTCGCCGCCCGCGCGCACGCTGCCCGTTGCGTGATAGCGCTGCTTCGCGGTCACAGCGGCGCCCCTTGCACCAGGCTGCTGGCTGCCGCCGGGGTGACCACCAGCGGCGGCGAGGCCCCCGCGCTCCACGGCTCGAGCACCACCTTCGTGGCGTGCGCCGCCAGCTCACGCAGGTGGGTGGCCTCGTGGGCTCTCCGCATGCGCAGCACGGGGTCGGTCACCTGCAGCGGCGTGAGGCTCTGGTTCACGACCCACGCGAAGGGCTTGATGTCGGCGCGGGCGAGGTCGCGCTCCAGCTGCATGGCCTCGTGCAGCGGAGTGGCTTCGGGCAGCGTGACCAGCAGCACGTGGGTGAACAGCGGGTCTCGCAGGCGGGGGAGCAGGCGCTGCACGGCCTCGGGGCTGCCGCTCGGCTTCTTGAGCACCTCGCGGTGGTACGACTCGGCCGCGTCCAGCAGCAGCACGGTGTGGCCCGTGGGTGCGGTGTCGATGATCACGAAGCGGTCTTCGCCCTCTGCGACGGCCTCGGCGAACGCGCGGAAGACCGCGATCTCCTCGGTGCAGGGGCTGCGCAGGTCTTCCTCCAGCAGGGCCCGGCCGGCGGCGTCGAGGTCGGCACCGGCCGTGGCGAGCACCTCGGCGGTGTACCGCGCTGTCTCGCGCGCGGGGTCGATGCGCGTGACCCACAGGCTGGCGGCGCCGCCGCTCAGGTCGCGCACCGCTTGCTCCACGTGGGCCGCAGGGTCCGTGGTGGTGAGCGTGACGTCGAAGCCCCGGCGCGCGAGCTGGCTGGCCACGCGCGCGGCCACGGTGGTCTTGCCCACGCCGCCCTTGCCCATGGTCATCACCACGCCCTTGCCCTGCACGGCCAACTCGTCGATCAGGCTGTCGAGCGAGGCGCCGTGGAAGGGAAGGGCGTCGGGCGTGGGCGGCGCGTCACCCGCGGCCTCGTCGAACGTGCCCATCTTGCGGAGCGCCTCGATGCCCACGAGCCCGAACGGCAGCAACGGCACGTCCACGCGCGCGAGCCCGCGCAGCCCCTCGGGGAGCGCCTCGAGCGAGGCTCGGCCGCGCGCCTCCATGGCCACCGCGGTGGCGTCGCTGGTGTCTCGGGCGCGGAACACGCCGTTCAAGATGAGCCGCACGTTGCCCACCCCCAGCTGGGCCAGCTCTGCGCGGGTGCGCTCGGCTTCCTTGAGCGACGAGCGATCGGGGCGCGCCACCAGCACGAGGATGGTCTGCGCGGGGTCGCGCAGCGCCTGGTTCGAGGCGGCGTACAGCGCCTTCTGCGCATCCAAGCCCGACAGCGGTCCGAGGCACGAGGTGCCGCCCACGTTGGCGTCGATGAAGCCGGTCCACGCGGCGGGCAGCTCCAGCAGGCGCAGCGTGTGGCCGGTGGGCGCCGTGTCGAAGATGACGTGGTCGAACGCGGCCGTGGCAGCCTCGTCCCCCAGCAGCTTCGAGAACTCGTCGAACGCCGCGATCTCCACCGTGCAGGCGCCCGAGAGCTGCTCTTCCATGCTGGCCACGGCCACGGCGGGGAGCACGCCTCGATAGGGCCCCACGATGCGCTCGCGGTAGTCGTGCGCGGCCTGCTCGGGGTCGATGTTCAGCGCGGACAGGCCCGGCACACGCGGCACCGCGGTGGGCGCCGAAGTGAGCGTCACGCCCAGCACCTCGTCGAGGTTGGACGCGGGGTCGGTGCTCACGAGCAGCACCCGCTTGCCTTCGTCGGTGAGGCCGATGGCGGTGGCGCAGGCGGCGGAGGTCTTGCCCACGCCACCCTTGCCCGTGAAGAAGAGGATGCGCGTGGGGCTTTGGATGAGGTTGGACATGGGGCTCTCAGCTGGCGGTGGCGGTGGGTGCGCTGACGCCGGCCCAAGCGGCCAGCTCATCGCGCGACGGGTACGTGCCCACGCTCTTCACGTCGCCGTTCACGTTGATCAAGGGCAGCGCGGCCTCGCCCCTGGCCTCGAGCGCGGCCTTTACCGCGGCGTCTTGTGCGAACGCCGCCGGCTGCTTCGACAGGTTGAAGCGCTGCACCGAGACCCCTTGGCTCTCGAGCCAGGCCAGGTCTGCGGCGAAGCGCGCCAGCCGTGGGTCCACGGCGGGGCCGCAGACACCGGAGGAGCAGCACATGGCGGGATCGAAGACGCGGACACTAGACATGGGGCGAGCCTTTCCGGGGCGGGCAGAGGAGGTGAGCAGGCGAGTCGTGGCTCTTTTGCGCCGGGGTTGCGCGCTGGCTCCCACCGCGCGCCAACCATGCGTTGCGCTGCGCGACGGCGCGGCGTGGCATTGCCGATGGGAGGGGAATCGAGGAACGCACGCAACGAGCGAACGCACGTCTCGTGCCACTGCGGCGCTCCAGGTTCCCGCAACGCCTGCGCCCGCTGCCACGCTGCCCCGCTGCTCAGCGCCGTGGCGCGTAGCGCAGCTGCACCAGCCCCCCGCCAATGGGGCGGGAGCCCAGCAGCTCGAGCTCGTGCCGCCGCGTGACCCCCGTGAACAGCGGGATGCCTGCACCGAGCACGATGGGGACGAGCGTGACCGTGAGCTCGTCCACCAGGCCGGCGTCGAGCGAAGCTCGAATCATGGCGCCTCCGTCGATGTAGACGTCGCGCTCCCCAGCGACCTCCTGGGCCTGCTGCACCAGGCTCGCGATGCTGCCGCTCACAGCGCGCACGGAGGCCCGCTGCGGCAGAAGCGGGCGTGTGGTGGCCACCAGCACGGGCGTGTTGCGATACTGCCAGGGGCCCTCGAACGCGCTGACCACGTCATAGCTGCGCCGGCCCATCAGCAGGGCGCCCACCTCAGCGAAGAACGGGGTGAAGGTGTCTTCCACTCCCTCAAAATGGATGAGCCAGTCGAGCTCGTCGTTGGGGCCTGCGATGAAGCCGTCGAGGGACATGGCCATGAACGCGTGAGTTCGTCTCATGCGCGCGAGGCTACCCAGAGGGTGTGACACCGCCGCGCTGACCTCCCGGCCTGACGCGGTCGCGCGTGGTCAGCTGCCTTCGGGTGGCTTGCCCGTGGCGGCGGCGGCGGCTTCGCGCAGCTTGTCCTTCTTGCTCTTGCGCTTGCCCTTGATGCCGCCGTTCGGGTCGCGTGGGGACACGGCCTCCTGGCGCGGCTCGAACCCGGGCACCTGTTCACGCGGAATCGACAGCCCGTTGCGGCGCTCGATCAGCGCGAAGTGGGCGCTGCTCTCGGCGGTGAGGAAGCTGATGGCCACGCCGCTGTCGCTGGCGCGCCCCGTGCGGCCGATGCGGTGCACGTAGTCCGACGGCGAGCGCGGCAAGTCGTAGTTCACCACCGCCGGCAGCTGCGCGATGTCCACGCCGCGGGCCGCTAGGTCGGTGGCCACCAGCACGCGCAGGCGCCGCTCCTTGAAGTCCTGGAGCGCCTTGCTGCGGGTGCCCTGGCTGAGGTCGCCGTGCAGCGCGGCCGTGCCGATGCCCGCCTTCACGAGCTTGCCCGTGACGTGCTCGGCCGCGTGCTGGCTGGCCACGAACACCAGCACGTGCGTCCAGGCCTCTGTCGTGAGCAGGTGGCGCAGCAGCATGGTGCGCGAGCCCGCGTCCACCTCGATGGCACGCTGCGCGATGAGCGACGCATCGGGCGCGGCGCCGGCGTCCACGTTGAGCGCCACCGGGTCCACCAGCAGCGTGGCTGCGAGCTGCTGCACGGCAGGCGGGAAGGTGGCCGAGAACAGCAGGCTCTGGCGCTTCGCAGGCAAGAGCGCGGTGAGGCGCGCCAGCTCGTCGGCGAAGCCCGCGGAGAGCAGCCGGTCGGCTTCGTCGAGCACCAGCATCTCGATGCCACCGAGGCGCAGCGCGTTCTGCTCCACCAGGTCCAGCAGGCGGCCGGGCGTGCCCACCACGATGTCCACGTCCGAGCGCAGCTCCATCATCTGCGGGTTGATGGACACACCGCCCACCACCACGCACACGCGGAGCGGCGGCGTCTGGTGCCAGCCAAGGCCTTCGATGACCTCGGCCACCTGCGCCGCGAGCTCGCGCGTGGGCACCACCACCAGCGCGCGCGGCAGGCGTCGTGAGGCCGCGGGCGCAGCGCTCAGGCGCTCCAGCAAGGGCAGGGCGAACGCGGCGGTCTTGCCCGAGCCGGTCATGGCCGAGGCCCACACGTCGCGGCCCTCGAGGATGGGCGGGATGGCGGCCGCTTGAACGGGGGTCGGCGCGCCGTAGCCCAGCTCAGTGGTTGAGCGGACCAGGGCGGGGGACAAGCCGAGAGACGAGAAGGTCATGCAGCGGCGCGTTCTGCATCATCTCCGACCCAAAGTCGCCCCGGCACGCGGGCTCCCGCGTAAGCTCGCCGTGATGGGCCTCCTGACCTTCGGCATCAACCTCACCCTGGACGGCTGCTGCGACCACACCGCGGGGATCCCCGATGACGAGCTGCACGACTACTTCACCGGCCTGATGGGCGGCGCCGGCGCGATGCTGTGGGGCCGCACCACCTACGAGATGATGGAAGGCTACTGGCCGGCGGTCGCGCGCGACGAAGAGGCGCCGCGCGCCGAGCGCGAGTGGGCGCTCGAGCTGGACACCAAGCCGAAGTACGTGGTGTCGACCACGCGCCACGACTTCCCGTGGCAGAACACCGTCCACGTGCAGGGCGACCTGCGCGAGGCGGTGCAGCAGATCAAGGACCGGACGCCGGCCGGCGTGCTGCTCGGCAGCCTGACGCTGGGCGCCGAGCTGCAGCGGCTGGATCTGATCGACGAGTACCGGCTGGTCATCCACCCGGTGCTGGCTGGTCGCGGGCCGCGGCTGTTCGACGGGCTCACGGAGTCGCGGCAGCTCGAGCTGGTTTCGAGTCAGACCTTCAAGGCCGGGCAGACCGCGCTGCACCTCCGCCGCCGGCCCGTTTCCCCGTGAAGGTCGCAGTGATCGGCTGCGGCGCCGAGGGGGCCCGCCACGCGGCGGTGGTCGTCGATGCCGGCGACGAGCTGGTGGCGGTGGTCGACCTCCACGCCGAGCGGGCGGAGGCCCTGGGAGCCCGGTTCCGCTGCGCAGGGCTGACCGAGGTGCCGCCAGAGGCCGAGGCGGTGGTGGTAGCCACCCCCGCGGGATCGCACCGCGAGGTGCTCGACCGTGAACTCGGAGCCGGCCGGTGGGTCCTGTGTGAGGCCCCGTTGGTGCTGCCGGGGGAGCGAATCAGCAGCCCGACCGAGCGGCTGGCGCCGGCGATGCCCGAGCGGTTTCACCCCGTCTGGGACGCGGTCAACCACGCCGAGCTCACCGGGATCACGCTGGTGCGGAACCACCCCGGACCGGACGGAGGGGAAGACGTGGACGTGGTGCTGGATCGGATGATCCACGACCTCGATCGCGTGCTGAGCTGGAGCGGGAAGCAGACGGCCCTCGAGGTCCAGGCGCCGGGCTGGCCCCACCAGGCTCAGGTCTCGCTGAAGGTGGGGAACCGCGACGTGGTGCTCATGGCCAATCGACGCAGCGAGCTCCGGACGCTGGTCTTCACCGAGACCGCCAATGGGCCCGACACCCTGCGAGACAGCTACAGCATCGTGCCCGACCCGCAGTGCCTGAGCCGCCAGTGGGCCGCCTTCCAGCGGTTCGCGCGGGGTGAGGCCTTCCCGGTGAGCGTCGACCACGCCCTGGCGGTCATCGAGCTGGCTGCGGAGGTCGCCCGGCGCGCGGGCTGGTCGTGATTTGGTACGGTGATGCGACACGTCCGCGAGGCAAGTCAGGTCTCGCGTCCGCGGCTGGAGTGCGATAGGGTATCGTCCATTATGGTCAATAATAAGACTATCCGCAAGTTCACGCGGAGCGCAGCCCTCCTCGGGCTCACCCTGGGACACCTGCTGCCGTTCGCGTCCACGGCCTCCGCCGGCGGGCTCGAGTGGCCTGGCCTCGGCACGCGAGGAGCTGGCCGCGCGGGGGCGTGGCGGGCCCGCTCCGACACCTCACTGGCCTTGCACGTGAACCCCGCCAACCTCGCACGCCTCGCCGGGACGCAAGCCGAGATTGCTTTCCACCTCGGCACGTCGAACGTGTGCTTCGACCGCACCGGGACGCCCACGCAGGACGGGAACGGCAACTCGCGGGTGCCCACCACGCCCGACCCGAACGACACGGTGTTCGGGACCCAAGCAGAGTACGGCGACGTGGAGTATCCGCGCCTGTGCAACAACCGCGGCCTCTTCCCGCTGCCGCAGCTCGCGCTCAGCTTGCGCCCGCACCGCCGCGTGGGCATCGGCCTCGGGGTGATCACGCCCAACGCCCCGACCGCTGGCGCATCGTTCGGCGACTCCGAGGGGACCATGCCGGCCCCCGACGCGCCCAACGGCAGGCTGCCCAACGCGTCTCGCTACGACGTGGTGCGCGCCAACCTGCTGCTGGCCTGGGTGACCGCAGGCGTCGGCGTGGAGCTGCATCCGCGGCTGCGCTTCGGGGCCACCTTCGGGTGGGGCTTCGCCAACATCCAGTACACCACGGTCAGCGCACCCCTGGCCGGCGAGAGCCCGGTGCTGGACATCCTCGCCGTGCTCTCGGTCAAGGACCGCTTCGTTCCGCGGGTCAGCGGCTCGCTCGCGGCGGAGCCCATCGATGGCCTCGACCTGCTCGCAGGCTTCGTCTGGATCAACCACATACGTGCCACCGGCGACCTGCGGCTGCGGTCGTATCACTACGCCACGGAGGAGACCGTCAACCAGCTCAACCCGCGCTTCGGATCGTCCCGCACGGATCGCACCTTCGGTGCCAAGCTGTTCGCCCCGCAGGCCTCTTCGCTGAGCTTCGCCGCGCGCTGGGCCCAAATCCGTCCGAGCGCCTACGACACCGACGAGAGCGGCCAGCGCCGGCGACGCGAAGCGCGCGACCCGATGAACGACGAGGTCTTCGACATCGAGCTGGGCGTGGACGTGTCGCTCGGCCGAGTGGTCGATGCATTCCTGATTGGCCCTCACGGCCGCTCCGACGTCGACAACCGCCTGGATACCGGCGTCACCGGCGTGTCCATCGTGGAGTCGCCGGAGTTCGAGCTACGCCAGAACTGGAAGACGCAGGTGGGGGTGATGCTCGGCGCGGACTACAACGTGCTGCCGGGGCGGCTGGCCCTGCGCGCCGGGGTCTCGTACGAAAACGACGGAATCGAGCCCGGCAGCGAGCGCACGGGCTTCCTGCCCTGGTCACGCGTGAGCTTCGCGGTGGGCCTCACGCTGCGCGTCGATCGCTTGGAGGTGAGCATGGCCTACCAGCACATGCACTTCTTCACCCGCACCAACACCGAAGAGGAAGCGAACATGCGCCAGACCACGTTGACCGGGGGCAACGTGATCAACGCGGGGCGCTTCACGGCGCGCGGCGACGTGGTGTCGCTGTCCATGGCGTACCGCTTCGCGCCGCGGGCGCAGTGAATCAGAGCGCGCCCGCGACTAGCGCTGCTCAGGGCCGGTGCGCAGTCGGAAGAGGGGCCACGCCAGCTCCACGTACCAAGGCTGCGGAACCAGGCCCTCGATGCCGTAGGTCTCTGGATAGCGCCGCGTGATGCGCGCGGTGCCGAAGAGCACGTCCCACAGGAAGAGCAGGTTGCCGTAGTTGCCCGCGTAGTGCGTGATGCCGTCCTCCGCGTGTTGCCCGTGGTGCATGCTGTGCGTCGAAGGGGTGGAGATGACGCGCTCGACGACCCACATGACCTTGTCCAGCGCGGGGATGCGATAGAGCGGCGCGTCCCAGCGCGTGCTCGAGTGGGCCCCGGCGATCACGGCCAGCTTGACCACGATGTACACCGCGTAGACCGAGCCCAGACCCAAGTGCACCAGCGCGCCGCTGATCCACATGCTGGGCATGAGCGCGTAGTAGAAGAGGTTGTTGCGGTACATCATCTGCACGCTCATGTACCCAGCCGAGTGGTGCGCGCGGTGCAGGGTGTAGAGGAAGGGCACGCTGTGGGAGGCCCGGTGCCACGCGTACTGCGTGAGGTCGTCGCCCACCAGAAAGAGCAGGACCATCGCCCAGACCGGCAGGTCGCTCCACGCGCCGCGGCTGCCGGGCAAAAGCCAGTCCAGCAGCGCGGCCGACCCCAGCACCACGGCCGGGCTGGTCATCAGGGCGATGATGCCGCTCGAGAGCAGGTCCAGGCGCCAGTCGTCCTTGGTGATGGGGCGCGTGCGGAAGTGACCCCGCAGGAGCTCGGCGAAGGCGAAGGCGAAGTAGACGGCCACGATCAGGGGGCGGTGATCCATGCCCCACACGGTGCGTTGCCCGATACATAATGAAAAGTGGTATGTTTTCAACTGTTCATGCCAAACAGGAATATGAGGCCCGCACAGTACGACCTGCGTCACCTTCGTCACTTCGTGTCCGCACACGAACACGGGACGCTGCAGGCGGCGGCGACCCACCTGCACGTCAGCCAGTCGGCCCTGACCAAGTCCATTCAGCGCTTGGAGGAGACGCTGGGTGCGCCGCTCTTCGACCGCAGCGGTCGGCGCTTGGTGCTCAACCCCCTGGGTCAGCGCATGTTGCGCCGGGCCGAAGCGCTGTTGCGCTCGGCGGACGACCTGCAGCGCGAAGCCGATTTGCACATGCACGCGGAGATTGGTGAGGTGGTCTTGGGCGTGGGGCCCGTGGTGGCGCTCGGCCGCCTGCCGGACGTGCTCACGCGCTACTGCGCGGCCCACCCCACGGTGCGCGTCGTGGTTCGCGCGGGCTCCACACAGAGTCTGGTGCCGAGGCTCATGGAGGGCGAGCTGCACTTCGTGGTGGCGGACCACGAGCTGCCGTCCGGCAACCCCGCGTTGCACGCGCGCTCGCTCGGTCCAGACCCCATCGGGGTCGCCGTGCGGCCGGGCCACCCGCTCCGGCGCCGACGCAAGCCCCTCACGCTGCTGGAGCTGCGGAACTATCCGCGCGCGGCGGCCCCGGCGCCTCCGCGCATCCGAGCATGGGCACAGCAGGACGCCGTGGAGGCCGGGGTCGCGGTGGACCTGACCTGCGACAACTACGAGGTCCTCGTCACCGTGGCGGAGCGGACGGACACGCTGGTCTTCGGGACCCGCTCCGTGCTCGAGCGCTACGAGCGCACCGGGCGCGTCCGGATGTTGCCGTTCACCTACCCGAGCCCGGCCAGCGAGCCCGCCGTGCTGTCGGTGCGCGACCGCCCCCTGGCGCCGGCCGTGTACGCGCTGATGGACGAGTTCGAGTACGAAGACGCTCCAACCTAGTCAGAGCGCGTTCTGCGCAACAGCGAACGTGTCGCACTGCCGACCGTCCCCGCTGTCGAAGCCGCGACGGAACCAGCGCATGCGCTGTTCGGACGAGCCGTGGGTGAACGCGCGGCGGTCGTCGTGGCCGAGCGTGTCGTCGCCGATGGCGTGGGCTGCGCCGAGCGCCTCGGCGAGGTCAGCCTCCGTGATCTCGAGGCTGGCCCTGGCCTTGTGACCCCACACGCCCGCGAGGCAGTCGGCCTGGAGCTCCACGCGCACGGACACCTGGTTGTCGGTCTCGCCGGGCATGCTGCGCGGGACGCCGATGACATGCTGGATGTGGTGCCCGATCTCGTGCGCGATGACGTACGCCTGCGCGAAGTCCCCGGGGGCGCGGAGCTGCGTCTCCATCACCTGATAGAACCCCGGGTCGATGTACAGGCGCTGGTCGGCGGGGCAGTAGAAGGGGCCCACCTCCGAGGTGGCGTTGCCGCATCCGCCCGTGGAGACGGCGGCGCTGAAGACCACGAGGGTGGGGGGCGCGTAGGCCATGGGGCGCCCCCCCGGCACGCGGCCCGCGGGCAGCTCCACCGACCAGACGTCTTCCGTGGAGGCCAGCACCACGCTCGAGAAGTCGCACGCCGCCGCGTTGGTGGGGTTCGCGGCGCAGGCGCTCCCGCCACCACCCGTGGCGCCCTGTGGGCTGCCTCCGAAGAGGGCGCTGCGGATGCTGTCCGGCATCAGGAAGTACCCGATGCCGAGGACCACCGCGACGACGATCGAGCCCTTCACGCCGAGGACGCGGACGAGGCCGAGGAGCGCCTGCACGGGCACACCGCCCCCGCCACCACCTCTGCGGCCGGTGCCGCGGTCTTCTACGTTGTTGGAGCGTCGCTGGCCGTCGGTGCGCATGACCCAACCTAGCACGCCCGGGAGGGACCCGAAGTCGCTCCGGCACGGGATCTGCCATACTGGCTCGTCATGGGACTCGCACACACATGGTCGTTCGCGCTCATCGTGGTCCTGACACTGGGCTGTGAGGGTGGTCCTCACTTCGTCGAACGCGAGCTGCTGCTCGGGAACGGCGGGACCTACGAACTCAGCGCGCTCAACGTCCGCGACGTGGACGACGTCTCGGTGAGCGTGTCGGGCGATGCCGTCACCGCACAACTGACCAGCGAGCCAGGTCTCCTTGGCCCGCGCGCGGTCGTGCGGGTAGAGGCCGTGGCCGAGGGCGTGAGCGTGGTCGAGCTGCAGCGTCGAGAAGACGCGCGGGTGGTCGACCAGCTCAGCATCGAGGTCGCCAGGGTCGAGGAACTCCGCGTCGAGCAGGTACTCGAGGCCGATGTCGCCTACCTGCAAGAGCCCTTTGGGGTGCTCGTGGGTGAGCCCGCGGTGCTGCGGTTCATCGCACGGGACGAGCGGGGTAGGGTCTTCGACCAGTTCTCCCTGGGGCACGCCGACGTCGACCCGGGGGTGGTGTTCCAGGAGCTGTGGAGCGACCACCACTTCTTTCAAGGACCGCCGCCGGGCCGTCCGTGGTGTCGGTCGACGTTGGCCACGGGCAGGTGCGTGACGTCGTCGTGCCGCTCGTAGAGCCCGCGGACATTGCCAGCATTCGCATCGTGCTCGTGGGCGATGGCCTGGTGCGCGTCGCCGCGACGACGTCGGATGGACTGCCCGTGTCCATCTATGTGGCGGACGTCGACTTGGACGGGGAGGCGCGCCAGGCCGTCGGGTTGGGCGTGCTCTACCGGGTGGGGCCGTCCGAACCCCCGTCGGGCTCTGTGGTGCGCGCCCGCTGGGAAGGCCTGACCGCCACGCACGTGTACTGAGCCCAGAGCGGGGACTCCCGCAGGCCAACTCGCGAGCCACGTCCTCCACCCGCTTGCCTGTACTGCGCATCGCAATACATGCTCAGGCATGGCCAAGTCACCCGCGCTCCGCGTGTCCCCCCCGTCCGTCGAGAAAGACGCGAGCCTCATGGTGCGCGTGGACAGCGCGTCCAAGGCGTTGATCACGTCCGCGGCGGGTATGCGCGGCATCAGCACCAGTGACTACGTGCGGACCGTCGTGGTGGGCCAGGCGCGCCGCGAGCTCGAGGAGGCGCGCACCAAGGCCATCGTGCTGTCAGCCGATGAGCAGCTGCTGTTTTGGACTGCGTTGCACAAGCCAGGGCGGCTCACCAAACGCCAGCGCAAGTTGGGTGAGCTGATGCGCGGCGAGCGCTGATGGCGGTCGTCTTTCCGGCTGGTCTCGCCCTCGAAGACCTGCGGCGAGGGCACAAGCGCGCGGACTTCGGCTCAGGGCAGCAACTCGTGGACGCCTGGCTGCATACCCAGGCTCTTCAGAGCCAGACAAAGCGCCTCACCGTCAGCCGCGTCCTCGCCACCCGAGACGGCGTGGTGGCCGGCTACTACACCTTGGCGATGGGCCAGGTGGACTTTGGGGAGCTGCCCGCGGACTTGGTGGCCAAGCTCCCGCGGCGCGCGCTTCCGGTTGCGGTGCTGGCCTGGCTTGGACTGGATGCTGCCTACCAGGGGCAGGGGCTGGGGGCCCGGCTGCTCGCCCAGGCCCTCTCCGACTGTCACGCGGCGGGTGAGACGTTTCCGCTCGTGGCCGTGGTGCTGGATGCGGTGGATGCGGCGTCAAAGTCCTTCTATGCGCACTGGGACTTTCGTGAGGTGCCCGGGCGGCCCATGAAGCTGTACTTGACCCCCGCGTCACTCAACGCGCTCATCGCGGGCTGAGGCAGGCGCTCGCAGCACACCGAGCGCCCCCTCCGGCGCCCGGTGCCCATCCCCATCAGTCGCGCCGGTACATCGTCACCACGCACGCTCCGCCCAACCCGAGGTTGTGCTGCAGCGCGATGCGCGCGTTCTCCACTTGGCGCTGCTCGGACTGCCCGCGCAGCTGCCAGACCAGCTCGGTGCACTGCGCCAAGCCCGTGGCGCCCAGTGGATGGCCCTTGGACAGCAAGCCGCCAGACGGGTTCGTCACGACCTTGCCGCCGTAGGTGTTGTCCGCGTCCCAGATGAACTTCTCGGCGCCGCCCTCGGGGCACAGGCCGAGGCCTTCGTAGGTGAGCAGCTCGTTGGCGGTGAAGCAGTCGTGCAGCTCCACCACGTCCACGTCGTCGGGGCCCACGCCGGCGGCCTCGTAGACCTTCTGCGCGGCGTTCTTGGTCATGTCGTAGCCCACCATCTTGATCATGGAGTGCTCTTCGAAGCTGCTGGCGTAGTCCGTGGTCATGGCCTGCGCGGCGATGTAGACGGGGTTGGTGATCCCGTGCTTCTTCGCGAAGTCGTCGGAGCACAGGATGGCCGCGCCGGCGCCGCAGGTGGGCGGGCAGCACTGGTAGCGCGTGAGCGGGTCGAACACGTCGGGTGAGGCCATGACCTCCTCGAGCGTGAGGGTGTTGTTGAAGAGCGCGTAGGGGTTGCGGCTGGCGTGCTGGCGCGCCTTCACCGCGATCTGCCCGAACGTCTCCTTCTTGGTGCCGTGCAGGAAGCGGTATTCGCGCCCTGCGCCGCCGAACATCTGGGCCGCCGGCGGGGCCTGCGTGACGCCCTGCATGCCCACCATGACCTCGGCGTGGAGGCCCAGGGGGTTCTCGCGGTCGTTGAACTTGTTGCCCAGCGCGCCGCGCTCCATCTTCTCGAAGCCCAGCGCCAGCACGCACTCGGCGAGGCCACCCTCGATGGCCTGGCGCGCCAGGAACAGCGCGCTCGACCCCGTGGAGCAGTTGTTGTTCACGTTGACCACCGGGATGCCCGAGAGGCCCAGCTCGTACACCGCGCGCTGGCCGCAGGTGGAGTCGCCGAAGACGTAGCCCGCGAAGGCCTGCTCCACCTCGCCGTAGGCGATGCCGGCGTCCGCGAGGGCGAGCGTGCCCGCCTCCTTGGCCATCTCGTGATAGTCGGGACTGGCGCCGGGCTTGGCGAACTTCGTCATGCCCACACCGATTACATTGACGCGACGCTTCATTTGCTTGCTCCCGTTGCCTGCTCGAGCTGACGCGCGAGCGTGATGTTCCCGTCGATGGTGAGTGCGCCCTTCTGGAAGAGCTCCTGCATCTTGCTCTCGCCGTTCACGAGAGCGGCGAGCTGCGCGTCGCCGAGCGTGATGGTGGCGCCCGCGTCGCTGCGCTCGCCCTGCGTCACGCTGGGCGGGTTGGCGCCGAGGTCCACGGACCACACGCCGTCGGGGTCCTTGACGCGCAGCTGCACCACGCCTGCGCCGCCCGACTTGCCGGCCAGGTTGGCCTCCAGCTTCGCGAGCGCCTCGGCGGCCAGCGCCTTCTTGGGCTCCTTCTTGGCCACCGGTGCCGCGGCCGCCGGGGCGCCTGCCGCGAGGCGTGCCTGGCGTGCCTTCTCCACGCGGCTCTTGTCCATGCCCGCCAGCGCGGCCAGCTTGTTGGACGCCATGACGTTGCCGCTGATCTTGATCTGCCCACCGAAGTAGAGCTTCTGCACCGCCGCCATGTCGCCGCCGAAGAGCGTGCCCACGAGCGCTGTGTCCACCGCGATGGTCACGTCCGCGGCGTCGGCCTTGCCTGGCCCCGCGCTGCCCGGCGCGTTCTTCAAGTCGATGAAGTAGCTGCTCTCCGGGTTGTCGAACTCGAACTGGAAGACGGTCTTGCCCTTGGCGACCACCTCGGGCTTGTCCGCGATCTCGGCCGCGATGGCCGTGAAGAGGTCACCGAGCGTGGCCTCCTGCGACGCCGCCGGAGCCGCTGCCGCGCTGGCCGCCGGAGCCGCTGGAGCGCCACCACCGCCAGCCGCCACGCGCGCCTTGCGAGCGTCTTCCACCAGCTGCTTGTCCATGGTGGCGAGCGCGGCCAGCTTGTTCGAAGCCATGACGTTGCCCGCGATCTTCAGCGTGCCGCCGAAGTAGAGCTTCTGCACCGTGGCCATGTCGCCGCCGAAGATGGTGGGGCCGTGCTCCGTGTCCACCTCGAGCGTGACGTCCGCCGCGTCGAGCGTGCCCGGGCCCGCCGAGCCAGCGCCGCTCTTCAGATCGATGAAGAAGCTCTGATCCGGGTTGTGGAAGTGGAACTGGAACGACGTCTTGGTCTGGCCCACCAGCCCCGGGTTCTTGGCGATGTACGCGGCCACGCCGGTGAACACGTCGGCCAGCTGGACCTCGGTGTCCACCGCGGGCGCTGCCGCCTGGGCCGCGGGAGCCTCTGCCGCAGCGCTCTTGGCGGGCGCCTTGGCCGCCGTCTTAGCAACCTTTTGCGGGATCTCCTTGTAGAGCTCCACCGCGGCGTTCTTGATGACCACCTCATTGCGCTCCTTCACGCTGGTCTCGAACACGATGCGCGTGTCGGACTCCTTCCACATGCGCGTGACCAGCGTCTCGCCGGGGAACACGTTCTTCGCGAAGCGCACCTTGATGCTCTTGAACTTCCGCCCGTCGTTGTCGCAGAAGGCCTTGATGACGTGGCGCCCCGCGTGCCCGAACGTGCACAGCCCATGCAGGATGGGGCGGTCGTAGCCGAAGGCCTTGGCGAAGCCCGGGTCCGCGTGCAGCGGGTTCCAGTCGCCCGACAGGCGGAAGAGCAGCGTCTGGTTCACGTCGGTCTTCTCTTCGATGACCGCGTCGGGCTCACGCGCCGGCGGCACGTTGATGTCGGCGCTCGGCCCACGGTCGCCGCCCCAGCCGCCCGCGCCCTTCACGAAGGACGTCATCTCGTTGTAGGCGAGCTCGGTGCCGTCCTCATCCACCGTGCTGATGGCGAACGTGACCACCGCGTTCGGGTCCTTGTCGTAGGCGTTCTTGAACTTGAAGTGGTGCGTGAGCTTGCCCTTGCGCGGCATGGGGCCCTTGAGCTCCATGTACTGCTCGCCGTGCAGCAGCCGTTCGAAGCCGAAGCTCATGCCCGGCATCGTGAACGTGCCCTCGCGCGCAGCCTTCAGCATGGCGCTCATCTGCGGCATGACGCCGAACGTGGGCAGCGCCTGGAAGTCCCCGCCCATCTCGTAGGCGAACTTCAGCTCGCTCTTGTCGAGCGGGTCGCGCGCGGCGCCAATGCCGAGAGCGTAGAGCGCGAGGTCGTTCTCGTCGTACTCGGACTCGAACTTCACCGAGGTCTTGCTGGCCACGTCGAGGTCGATGAACTCGTTCCCACCCAGGCTGGGCGACGTGATGTTGCGCAAGATGGGCGCCATCGACTCGTTGATGGTCTTGGGGTTCTCGCTGTTCTCTTCGAAGCCCGTGATCTTGGCCCAGCGCGAGGCCACGTCGTCCACGCTGAAGCGCCGGCCCAGCGGGAACGTGGTGCCGTAGGAGCGTTCCCAGCGCACCTTGGCGATGTAGCCGGCGCCCACCTCGAAGAGGCCCTTGGTCTCCTCGCAGTCCTCGTGGCACAGCCAGGCCACCAGCGGGCTCACGGCCTCGGGCTGGAGGTGCTTCAAGATGTCGGGCGGCAAGACAGTCTCCGTGAGCCGTGACGCCGCGATGGGCGCGATGGTGTTCACGTACACGTTTTTGTTGCGGCCCTCTTCGGCGAGCGTGTTGGCCAGGCCCACCAGGCCCAGCTTGGCGGCGCTGTAGTTGGCCTGCCCGAAGTTGCCGTAGATGCCGGCTGCCGACGTGGTCATCACGATTCGGCCGAAGCCCTGCTCGCGCATGATGGGCCAGGCCGCGTGGCTCACGCTCATGGAGCCGGTGAGGTGCACGGCCAGCACGATGTCCCACTCCGCCTGCGTCATCTTGGCGAAGCTCACGTCGCGCAGGATGCCGGCGTTGTTGATCAGGATGTCCACCTTGCCGAAGGCGTCCACGGCCGTCTTCACGATGCCCGCCCCGTTCACCACCGAGTCGTAGTTGGCCACGGCCTGGCCGCCGGCCGCGCGGATCTCCTCCACCACCTTGTCGGCCGCCGAGGCGGACTTGCCCTCGCCCGTGGCGGCGCCGCCCAGGTCGTTCACCACCACCTTGGCGCCGAGGCTGCCCAGCAAGAGCGCGTGGGAGCGGCCTAGGCCGGCTCCGGCACCCGTCACAATCGCCACACGGTCATCGAAACGTAGCTTGGTCATCGGTCTTGTTCCCTGGTCGAAGCGAAAAGGTGGTGGTCCGCGCGCGCTGCTAGATGCTGCGCGAGATGAGCTCTTTCATGATCTCGTTGGTGCCGCCGTAGATGCGGTTGGCGCGCGTATCGATGTACGCACGCGCGATGGGGTACTCCAGCATGTAGCCGTAGCCGCCGTGCAGCTGGACACACTCGTCCACCACGCGGCTGAGCAGGTCCGACACCCAGTACTTGCCGGCGCACGCGGCCTCGGGCGTGAGCTTCTTCTCGAGCACCAGCTCGATGCACTTGTCCACGTAGACGCGCGCGATCTGGATCTCGCTGCGCATCTCGGCGAGCTTGAAGCGCGTGTTCTGGAACGAGGCCACGGGCTTCCCGAAGGCCTTGCGCTGCTTCACGTACTCCACCGTGGTGGCCAGCGCGAACTCGGCGCCCGACACGCACATGATGGCGATCATCATGCGCTCCCAAGCCAGCTCCTTCATGAGCATGATGAAGCCCATGCCCTCGGCGCCCAGCAGGTTGCTCTTGGGCACGCGCACGTTGTCGAAGAAGAGCTCGCAGGTGTCCTGCCCCTTCATGCCCACCTTGTTGAGCGGCTTGCCCTTGGTGAAGCCCGCGCGGTCGGCCTCCACGATCATGAGCGAGACGTTGGCCGAGCCCTTCGCGCCCTCGCCGGTCTTCACCGCCACGATGGCCATGTCGCAGAGGAAGCCGTTGGTGATGAAGATCTTGGCGCCGTTGATGACGTACTCGTCGCCCTCGAGCTTGGCGGTGCACTGGATGCCCTGCAGGTCCGAGCCCGTGCCCGGCTCGGTCATGGCGATGGCGGTCACGGCCTCGCCGCTGGCCATCTTGGGCAGCCAGTGGTTCTTCTGCGCGGGTGTGCCGAAGTTGATGATGTAGTTGGCGACGATGTCCGAGTGCAGCGAGAAGCCGCTGGCCGAGTCACCCACGCGCGCCTGCTCCTCCATGAGGATCACGGAGTAGAGCCGGTCCACGCCCGACCCGCCGAACTCGGTGGGCATGGTGCAGCACAGCAGGCCCAGCTCACCGGCCTTGTTCCACAGGTCGCGGTCGATGTGCTGCTGGGTCTCCCACTTCTCTTGATGCGGGGCGACCTCGGTCTCGAAGAAGCGGCGCGCCGTGGCGCGGAAGGCCTCGTGGTCCTCGGTGAACAGGGTGCGCGGCATCATGGGAGCCACGGGCTTCGGGACGTGCAGGTTGCTCATGCGGCGGCACCCTAGCAGTTACAATACGTACGTACAACTTGTGTTTTGAGATCCAGCGAGTACCCTGGCTTCGCTCATGAAATCACCAGCGAATGGCGCCGAGCGCCCCCCGCGGCGCAAGCAGGAAGACCGCAGCGAGGCCACCCGCCAGCGGCTGATCGACGCCACCCTCAGCTGCCTCGAGACCGAGGGCTACTCGGGCACCACCATCAGCAAGATCGTGGAGCGCGGCGCGGTCTCGCGCGGCGCGCACGTCTACCACTTCCCGTCCAAGTCGGCGCTCATCGAGGCCGCGGCAAAGCACCTGGTGAAGCGCGTGTACATCCAGCTCGGAAAGGCCTTCATGAACCTGCCCGACTCCGAGGACCGGCTGCAGGCCATGGCCATCAGCGGCTGGCGCACGGTGTTCTGCGCGCGTGAGCACGCGGTGCTGCTGGAGCTCCTGCTGGCCAGCCGGCACGACGAAGAGCTGGCGGCGGTGATGCAGCGCCTGTGGACGTCGGGCTACGCGGTGATCCGCGCGGCGGCCGTGCACTACTTCGAGCCCGTGGACCCGAAGGACAACGTGGAGTCCATCATCGCGCTCTTGCAGTGGCTGCTGCGCGGCATGGTGCTGGACCGCCACCTGGTGAAGGACCCGACGTTGCTGGAAGAGCACGTGGTGCTGTGGTGCGACCTCATGCGCACGCGCATTCGTGCGCGTCCTGGCGTGAACACTCCGCCGCCACGGCCGCCGGAGTGGGTGTTCCAGTAGCCCAACGCGGACAATTGACTATCGCGGGGAAGTGGCGTCTTCTCTTTGGCGGCACTCTGAGTGCGAATCGTCATGTAGCCGCCGTGGCGGCGTCAGGAGGACCCATGATTCATTCAACACGCGAGATCCGAACCAGCGGGGTGGTTGGAAGACGCGCGGCGGCGCTCTCGGCGCTCCTACTCGCGTCGCTCCCGTGGGGCGAGGTCGCTGCACAGTCGGCCTGCGGCAACACGTGCGTGGATGCCTTCGACGGCTGGTGCGACGACGGTGGCCCTGGGTCGGACTACTCCATCTGCACCTACGGCTCGGACTGCGGGGACTGCGGCGCGCGTTCCACCGGGGGCGCGACGTCGGGTCTCTGCTCCAACTCGTGCGTGGACGCACGGGACGGCTGGTGCGATGACGGCGGTTCCGGGTCGGACTACTCCATCTGCAGCCTCGGCTCGGACTGCGCGGACTGCGGCTTCCGCCCCACCGGGGGAGGGGGCGTGAGTGACGGCGGATGCGCTGCTGTGGCTCCGCAAGCGGCAGCGGGCTCATCACGCGGCACCGCTTGGCCCGCGCTGCTGGCGTTGGCCGGCTTCGCGTTGGTGCACCGGCGCCGCAGCGCTCAGACCTGAAGGCCGCGCCATGGCCCGCTTCACGGCAACGCACGGGTCGCGCTTCGGGATGGTGGTCGCGCTCTCGCTCGCGGCAGGCGCCTTCGCTTGGTACACCCACGCTGCCGCCCCTGCTTCGAGCCATCGCCCGCTCCCGCGCGCCCCCGCACGAGGCGCGGTCGGCGCGCTCGCGAACGCTGATGGCGCGGGGCAGGCCCTCGATGTCGGTCCTGACTGTGGCGCCGCGCTCGCCGGGGCGGTCGCTGTCGACCACGCACCCCAGCCTGCGGCGGACCTCGACGAGGAGGACTTCGCGAGGAGCACGAAGGCGCTCTGGAGAGCGTCCGGTTCACCCGCAGAGCCAGGCGAGCGGGCAGCCTTCGTGAGGGCCGCGAGAGACGACTGGAACGCGTCGACCCCTCGGGAAGTCAGCCCCGAGGTCGAACGAGCGAGGCTCCTGAAGGCGGGCCGAGGCGGACCTCCCCGCCGCTTCGAAGGCGACGCGGGTAGCCTGCGGTGAGTCATCGCGTCGGCGCGGGCGGCCCGAGAGCACGCCCGCGCGACGGGGCGACGCTCAGCGCGCGATGGTGATGGAGATGACCTGGAGCGGCTTCTGCGTGGCGCCCGACCGCGAGCCGAAGCCCTCGATCTTCTTCACGATGTCCATGCCCTCGGTGACGCGCCCGAAGACCGGGTGCGAGGAGTCCGAGCTGCGGTCGAACCAGTCGAGGTACTTGTTGTGGGCCGTGTTCACGAAGAACTGCGAGCCGCCGCTGTTGGGACGGCCGGTGTTGGCCATGGAGAGCGTGCCCGGCTCGTTCGAGAACTTGGCGGTCTCGAGGAACTCGTCCTTGATGGTGCCGTGGGGCGGGCCGCCGGTGCCGGCGCGCGAGCTCTTTGGGTCCTTCGAGTGCGGGCAGCCGAACTGCAGCATGAAGTTCGGGATGACGCGGTGGAAGTGCAGCCCGTTGTAGAAGCCGCTCTCGGCCAGGCTGATGAAGTTCTGCGCCGTGATGGGCATCTCGGCGAGGAAGATTTCCGCCTTGAACGAGCCCTCGCTGGTCTCGAAGGTGGCGACCGGATTTGCCATGTGACTGTCTCCTGAAGGATGGCTCCCGGCACGTGGCCGGGTGAAGGGTGCCGCGCCGGGTGGCGGGCTGCGCGCAGCATGCGTCACACCGCGTATTGGGGTCAACGCGGCACATGTGTGTAGGATGCGCGGGATGCGTCGCCCGCGCCCCGCAGTCCTGCTCGCGCTGCCCATGCTGCTCGTCATCAGCGCCACGGGACAGCTGGTGTCTGGGGACACGCCGCCGGCCATGCGCTCCGCGCTGGTGGGTGACGGGACTCCCGCTGGGCGCACGCAGTTCGTGCTGCTGGGCTTCGACGCCACACCGGGCCCCGAGCCCCGCGTCGAGGACTCCGGCTTCCACTACATCTTCGAATCGATCAACCGGCACCGAGCCGCGGGGCGGCCGCCCAACTCGTTCACGCTGTTCATCTCCACGGGGCTCCTCCAGCTGCAGCCCGGTCGCCGCCGTCACACCGAAGAAGAGCGCGCGTTCGAGGGCGGGCTGCCGCGCAACCAGCCCGTCATCGGATATGCCCGCAACCTGTCCGCGCTGCAGGCCCGCGCCGCCAACATTCGTGAGCTGTCTGCGCGCGGAGTGGAGATCGGCTCGCATGCGGTGCGCCACGCCCACGGGCTGCACTTCGACGAGGCCACCTGGCGCGCCGAGCTGGCCGACCACCAGCGCATCTCGGACCTGCTCTCGCTGCCACGCCCGCTGGGCTTCCGCGCGCCGTTCCTCGAGTACAACGAGGCCATGTACACCGCACTGGCGGCGCACGGCACGCGCTACGACGCCTCTCGCCCCGGGATGCGCACGTGGCCCACGCGGCACGCGAGCGGCATCTGGCTGTTCAGCATCCCGAGCGTGGTGGTGCCCGGTGGGCGTCGCGCGCTCTTCTTCGACGACAACCTGCGCGAGCTCCTGCTGCCGCTGGCGCACGCGAGCGGGAAGACGGGGCGGGACGCGGAGCGCCACATCGACGACGAGTACTACGAGGCTGGCATGGCCGAGTTCCAAGAGCGCTACCGCGGCGAGCGCGCGCCCTTCTTGATCAGCGGTCACGGTAACTTTCGCGGGGGCATCCTGCGCCTGATGCGCCATGTGTGCGGCCTGCCGGACGTGCGCTGCGCCACGTTCAGCGAGGCCGCAGCGTACCTGGACGCTCACCCCGAGCTGGCCGGTCGCTGACGGCGCTGACCTCGGGACCGTGGCGCGCTATGGTGGGCGCGTCATGCGTGCCGACTACCTCGCCGTCTCCGTCACCGACGCGCTCGCTGCGGAGCGCACCGTGTTGGCGGCCGAGCGCACCTTCCTCGCGTACCTGCGCTCGGCGTTCGCGCTCTTCGTGGCGGGCGTCACCGGTGCCCAGCTGCTGGAGGCGCAGTGGCTGCTGGCGGTGGCGTACGCGCTGGCCATCATCGCGCCGCTGGTGCTCCTGGTCGGGGTGCAGCGCTTGCGTGCGTCTCGGCGGGTGGTGGCCGAGCTGCTGGCCCGCATGGCGAATGAAAGACGGAGGAGCGGAGCATGACGTTGGCGGCGGGGACGGTCGTGGGAGGGGACTTCCGCATCGAGGCGCCGCTGGCGGCGGGTGGCATGGGGGCGGTGTTCATCGCCACGCAGCTCTCCACCGGGCGGCGGCGGGCGCTCAAGGTGATGCACGCCCTGCTGGTGAGCGACGCGGTCAGCCGCGAGCGCTTCCTCGAGGAGGCGCGCGTCGGCAGTCAGATCGAGAGCGAGCACGTGGTGGAGGTGGTGGGCGCGGGTGTGGACGCCGAGACCGGCAGCCCGTGGCTGGCCATGGAGCTGCTGGAGGGCGAGACGCTGGCCGACCGCGTGGCGCGTGGGCGGCTCTCGGCCGCGGAGCTCGCGCCGCTCATGCAGGGGCTGCGGCACGGCCTCGGGCGAGCGCACGCCCGCGGCATCGTGCACCGTGACCTGAAGCCCGAGAACCTGTTCATCGCGCGTGGGCGCGGGGCCAGCAACGCCGACTCCCTCAAGATCCTGGACTTCGGCATCGCCAAGCTGCTGCAGGGAGGCAAGACAGCGGCCACCCAGAACATCGCGGGTTCGCCGCTCTGGATGGCGCCCGAGCAGGCAGACAGCCGCGAGATCCGGCCCGCTACGGACGTGTGGGCGCTGGGGCTCATCGCCTTCGATGCGTTGGTGGGGCAGTCCTACTGGCGCTCCGCCACGGACGGCTCGACGCTCACGCGCCTCTTGGTGGAGATCCTCACGGAGCCCATCGAGCCCGCCTCGGTGCGTGCGGCGTCCATGGCCGGGGCCGAGGTGGCGGCGGCGCTGCCGCGCGAGTTCGACGCGTTCTTCGCGCGCTGCGTGGAGCGAGACCCGCGCGCGCGCTTCCGCGACGCGAGTGAAGCGCTCGACGCGCTCGACGACGTGCTGCGCGGGGTGCCGATGCGCGCGGCAGCCAGCGCTTCGCGGCCGCCTGCGCAGGACGCGTTCGCGGCCACGGCGCTGAGCCTGCCGCCTCCCGAGCCGGGGGCCTTCGCGGCGGGTGGGGCAGGGCTGGCCACCGCGTTTCGGGCCACGGCGCAGACCGTACCCGTCCCCGAGCCCACGCCGCTCGCGGCCACTCACCCGGGGGTGGCAGAGCCCACCGTGCTGGCAGCACGCGGCTCACGCGCGCCGTGGGTAGTCGCAGCGCTCTCGCTCGCGGGGATGCTGGCCATGGGCTGGTGGGTGCTGGGTCGCAGTGACAGAACGGTGGCCAACATGGAGCACACGCCGCCGCTCACGCAGCCCGCCGAGGCGCTCGAGCCAGCGCCACGCGTCGAGGCGGCCGAAGCCGAGCCTGCTGTGCCGGTCGATGGCGCAGCCGTCGTGCCGAGCGCGCAGGTCACAGATGTGCCTCCGCCTGTCGCACCCGCCCAGGCTGCCATCCCCGGGGCCGCCCCCGCCACAGCGCCCGCTCCGCGTCCAGGTCGAGCGCGAGCTGGGAGTGCGTTGGCCGGTGGCGGCGCGGCACCTGCCGCAGCGGCCCCCGCACCCGACCCGGACGCGCGCAGCAGCAACCCCGACGTGGGCCGCTTCCGGTCCATGATCGTGGTGCCGTGTTGGCGCGACAACGCCCCCGCCGGGGCCGCGCCCGTGAGCGTCAGCGTGCAGGTGGGGTTCGGGCCCATGGGCAACATCACCATGGTGCGCGTGGACGGTTCCGATGACGCCAACTTCCGGCGCTGCGTGGTGATGCGCGGCACCACCTATCGCATGAGCGCGCCGCCCGAAGAGCCCACCATGACGGTGCGCGCGCGCCTTCCGTGAGAGCCTGTGGCGTGCGCGTCACACGCGTGTCTGTCAACCAAGGAGAGCGCAGATGAAGATTGGAATTCTGGGGTCGGGGGACGTGGCCAAGACGCTCGGGAAGGGCTTCTTGGCGAACGGTGACGAGGTCATGCTGGGCAGCCGCGAGGCCAGCAAGGTGGCGGGCTGGGCCGACCATGCGCAGGCTAGCGCAGGCACATTCGGCGAGGCCGCGGCGTTCGGGGACGTGGTGGTCCTCGCCGTGAAGGGCACCGTGGCGGTGGACGTGGTGAAGCTCGCGGGCGTCGCGGCGCTCGCCGGCAAGACCGTCCTCGACGCCACCAACCCCATTGCCGAGGCGCCCCCGGTGAACGGCATCCTGCTGTTCTTCACCGGCCCCAACGACTCGCTCATGGAGCGCCTGCAGGCCACCGCGCCCGACGCGCACTTCGTGAAGGCGTTCTCGTGCGTGGGCAACGGGTTCATGGTGAAGCCCGACCTGCCGGGCGGGCCGCCCACCATGTTCATCTGCGGCAACGACGACGGGGCCAAGGCCGAGGCCCGCAGCATCCTCGTCGCGTTTGGCTGGGACGTCGAGGACCTCGGGAAGGTCGAAGGCGCGCGCGCCATCGAGCCGCTGTGTCAGCTGTGGTGCGCCCCCGGCTTCCAGCGCAACCAGTGGACGCACGCGTTCAAGCTGCTGCGCCGCTGAGCGTCACGCCACCGTCTTCACCTGCGACGCCTTCCACTGGTCGATCAGGTGGCGGTCATCATGGTCCCAAGGGTGGAAGTCCTTGCGGTAGAACGACAGGTAGCTCTTCGCGATGCTGGGGATGAGCCCGCGCGAACCCAGCAGGAAGCGCGCACCGCCCAGCCACTCGCGCGGGGTGGGCTCGTACTCGGCCGTCTTCAGCATGCGCGCCATGTAGCGACCCACCGTCATGGCGAACATGACGCTCTGTACGACGAACACCTTGCGCAGCTTGTCGCGGTCGCCCGACACCTTGTCGTACACGTCCATGGCCACGGCCTTGTGTTCGATCTCCTCTACCGCGTGCCAGAGGATGAGCTCGCGCACCGCGTCGGGGAGACCGGCCACCACCTCGTCGTGCGTCAGGAGGAAGTGCGCCATGATGGCGGTGATGTGCTCGGCGCCCACCGTGGCGGCCAACAGCACGTCGTCCGGCGTGTTCTTGCGGAACTCTTCGATCTCCGCTTCGAGGTGCTCGGAGCAGCCCTTCGCGTCGAAGCCCAGGCTGTCGATCCACGCGTTGGCGATGGTGTGCTGGCGGGCGTGGTGTCCCTCTTGCGCGGCGAACGCGCGCACCTGCTCCAGCAGCTCACCGTCGAGCTGCTCGCGGTAGTGCAGCACGCTGCGCACGAACTCGCGCTCGCCGGGCGGGAACGTGGAAGAGAGGGCGGCCATGAACGTGGTCAGCACGGCGTTGTCGGCGTACCAAAAGCGGCGGCGCTCGGCTTCGAAGTCGAAGCTCATGCGGCGCGGCTCGATCTTGGGCGTCGCGCGCTTTTCAGGCTTGCTGGCGGGACGTGCGCTCGGGCTGAGGGTGGCGGCGATCGTGGTCATCGGGAGTCCTCCATCGGGTGGTGAAAAAGGGCTATGCCGTTTGCTGAAGGTGGCTGGTGATGGCGCCCGCGAGGGTGGGCACCAGCTGTGCAGGAAAGTCGTGGCCCATGCCGCGGATGACCCGCAGGCGAGCCTTGGGAATGAGCTGCGCGCTGAGCCTGCCGCCCTCCACGCGCACCAGGGGATCGGCGTCCCCGTGCAGGATGAGCGCCGGGGCCTGCACCTTGTGCAGCCGGTTCCCGAAGCCCCCCGTGGCCAGGATGGCCATCAGGTGGTGGGCGAGGCCGGTCTGGCTCATGCCGCGCGCCAGGCTGCGGTGCGTCTGCGCGATGAGCTCTTCACGCGGCGTGGGGTACGCCGGGCTGCCGATCATCTCCCACATCTTCGCGTTGGCGAGGGCCAGGCTGTCGGGGTCCATGGCGGGTGGCGGCTTCAGCAGGTTGAGGAGCACGCGTGGCGTGGGCTTCGGCAGCGTGCGCTCGTTGGGCGACGACATGATGGACGTCAGGCTGCTCACGCGCGCCGCGTGATCGGCTGCGACCAGCTGCGAGATCATGCCGCCCATGGAGAAGCCCACGAAGTGCGCGCGCTCGATCTGGAGCGCGTCCAGTAGGCCCACGGCGTCCAGTGCCAGCGTGTGCAGGTCGTACTGGGCCTCTTCGCCGGGACCCACGCGGATGCTCAGCTCGCGCCCGAGGATGCCCTGCAGGTAGCGCTTGCCCAGGGTGGGCGGCGGCGGACCCGCGGTCCAAGACGAAGCGCCCACGTCCCGGTTGTCGAAGCGAATGACGCGATAGCCCGCGTGGGCGAGCGCGCTGCACAAGGCGTCGGGCCACGCGATGCGTTGCAGGCTCATGCCCGCGATCATCAGCAGCGCGGGCGCGGCAGGGTCGCCGAACTCCTCGTAGGCGAGGCGGACTCCGTTGCTCTCGGCGAAACCTTCGGTGCGTGCGCTCATTGAACTCTGGTCAACTATAGACGCTATTGAATCGAGGTCAATAGTGCTGTGCAGATTTATCTCACGCCTCGACCGGGTTGGGCGGGTACCGTAGAAGGCACCCCATGTCGGCTCGAAATCCCCACCGGGCAGCGTGCGTGCGCGCCTCCTCCGCGCTCTTGGCGCTGGCTCTCTTCGGCTGCCCGGGTGGCCCGGTTCCAGCCGAGGGACGTGAGCGGTCTGCGGCCGCAGAGCCTCCCCCAATGCCAGCCACGGCTGCCCACGCGGCGCCGTCGGCCGCAGCCAACGCCCCTGCCGTCGATGCGCCTGCGGCGGCACCGGCAGCTCCCGCGCAGGCCGCGGCGCCTCCTCTGGCCGGCATCACCTGGGACGCCCCCACCGGCTTTGCCACGGTGGCGCCGTCCAACTCGATGCGCGCTGCGGAGTACCTGTCGCCCGAAGGCGATGCGCGGCTGGTGGTGTTCCACTTCCCCGAGATGCGCGAGACCGTGAGCGCCAACATCGACCGCTGGAAGCAGCAGTTCGACGAGGCCGCCCGCGAGGACGCACGTGTCGAGACGCGTGGTGTGGCCGGGCTCTCCGTGACCGTCCTGGACATCGAAGGCGCGAACGCAGGCATGCACGGAGCCAGCCCCGAAGGCTCGAGCGCGCCTCGTCCGCGCGAGCGCATGCTGGGCGCGGCCGTGGTCGCCCCGGGTGGCGTCGTGTTCTTCAAGTTCGTTGGCCCGAGCGCGTCCGTCGCGGCAGGGCGCGCCGGCTTCGAGGCCATGATCGCGTCGCTGCGCCCCGTGCCCGCCCCGGCCGGAGGCAATGAGTGACGCGGCTGCGTCCGCGACGCGCACGCCCCACGCTGGCTGGGCTGCTGGCGCTGCTGACGCTGCTGTCCGGTGTGCGCCGCGCGACCGCTGATGAGCGTGACATCCACCTGCTGGAGACCCCCGTCACCTTCACGGACGTGGCCGACGCCGCCGACGGTGAGGACCGCTTCGACCTCAACGTACGCGTGGCGTTCCGGCGCCTGCAAGAGCGCGCCGACGTGCGCCGCGAGCGGCCCAGCAGCACGGGCCGCAGCGAGACCGAACGGGTGGGGGCGTACCGCTTGGTGCGTCACGAGCTGCTGCTGGGGCTCGACATCGGGCTCTTCCGTGACCTCGAGCTCAGCGTGGACCTGCCGCTGGTGCTCAGCGATGACCGCCGGCTGAGCCCCGTCAACGGCGCGCTGCTCGACGGGCTCGCGCGCGCGGCCCCGCTGGTCTCGCCCACCCGCTCGGGCCTCGACGTGCTGATCCTGGGGGTGGGGTGGGCGCCGCTCAACCAGTACCGCGACGCGCACTCGCCCACGTGGGTCTTCCGCCTGACCAGCCGCATCGCCATCGGCGACGTGCGCGCGCCCTGCGTCACGGGCCAGAGCGAGTGTGGCGTGAGCGAGGGTACGCACGCGCTCAGCCTCGAGACGCGCATGTCGCACCGCTTCCGCTATGCCGAACCCTACGGCGGGGCGGGCTTCACGGCGCAGTTCCGCGGGCGCGCGTCGTCCGCCTTCGCGCCGGGCGGCAAGCTCGCCGGCTATCGCCACGTGAACCCGCCGCTCATCGCCGAGTTCGTGGCGGGCATGGCGCTCATCCCGTGGGAGCACCGCGGCAAGCAGCAGCGGCTCACGGTGGACATCCGGCTGCACGCGCTGTGGGTGGCCGAGGGGCGCGACTACTCGCCGCTCTTCGACGCGCTGGGCACCTCGTCGGAGCCCACCCTGGCCAACCCCAGCTGCGAGGGTGCGCCCGTCAACAGCGCGGACTGCACCGGCGATCCGACTGGGCTCCGCCTGGTGCCGTTCACGGGCCTGACCGACGTGCAGGCGCACGGGCGCATCGGGGGCCGTATTGCCGTGGAGCTGCAGGCGGCGCGCTTCGTGCGCTTCGGCTTCGGTGGCGCGCTGCACTACACCACGCCGCACCAGATCACGGGGACCGGGCGCTGCAACCCGCAGGCCTCGCCGCGTGACCCGAGCGACCCGCGCATCGCGGGCTGCGCCGAGGGCATCGTGGACCCGCACTACCGCGTGCGGCTGGACACGCCGGGGCAGCGCTTCTCGCTCACGGGGCAGCTGCGCGTGGACCTGTTCGCCACCATGCGCGCGCAGTTCTAGCGGCGCCGTGTGCTGGCGACGTTCGTCGCCGCGCTATGCTGGAGCCATGCACCTCGCCCGCGCACTCTGGCTCCCGGCCTCGTGGCTCCTGGCGTCGCTGCTCATCCTCAGCTGCGCGTCTCGTAGCGCCCCGGCGCCCGCCAGCGCCCCGGCCACGGTGGCCAGCCAGGACGGCGCGTGGGTGTGGGTCCAGCAAGCGGGGCGCTTCGCGAGCGCGCTGGTGGACCCCGACAGCGGCCGCGTCATCCGCGAGCGCGAGGGCATCTGGGTGCACTCCGGCTTCGGCCTGGCCCAGCTGCGCGTGCGCGAAGTGCAGAGCCGAACCTTCGAGTGCGCCGACGTAGAGGCGGGCGTCGAACCCCTGCCGCTGCGGGGCACCTCGCCCACGCAGCTGCTCGAGCTGTGTCCCGAGCGCGAGTCCGGGTGCCGCACGCTGGTGCCGCCCATCCCGGACGGAGCGGCCGCAGAGCTCGGCGATCAAGTGCTGGTGAAGGGCACCCTCGGGCCGTTCGTGTTCGCGCAGCGCTGGACCGAGCACTATGGCTGCGGCGCCCATGGGGCGGTGGAGGCGAGCGCGTTCGTCTTCGACCTGCGCGACGGACGCAGCTTCGACGTGTTGCCGCACGTGGCGCCGGCGGAGGCGCTGCGCCAGGTGGCGTTCGAAGAGCTGCAGCACCGCTGGGGGGCCGAGCTGGGCGCCGTTGAGCTCGACGCCCTCACGCTGGGTGCGGTCTGGCCGGAGCTCGAGGAGGGCCACATGGGCCTGCGCTATCTCTTCGCGCTGCCCTCCTGCTACGCGTGCGGGGATGCGGGCTGGGGCTCCTACACGGTGGCTCACGACGTGCGCACCGAGACCCTGGGGGCCCTGCTCGAGCCCTACCGCGCGATCCCCCCTGGCGCGCTGAGCTACGTCACCCAGCACCCGGGCTTGGTGTTCGGCGGCGCCACGCTCGCCGCTTGGTTCTGAGGCCGTAACGGAACAGGCGCGCCGCGCGACTGTTGCCAGACGTGCGGGCAGCTTTACAGGCGCACGCTCCCCACGTATGGATCAGCTAGTGCACAACGGTGACCCCGACGACGAGCTCCACTCAGGCGAGCCGGACGACCTCGACGAGAACGTCATCGAGGCCGAGCTGGTGGACGAAGACGGCGTGGACATCCCGCCCGCGCTCGAGCGGCGAGCCCGGGGCGAAGCCCTCGTGCCCAGCAAAGCCTCGCTCGCCGAGCGTGACCCGCTGGCGGCCTACATGCGAGACGTGCACCGCTACAAGCTGCTGACCCCGGAGCAGGAGCACACCCTCGCGGTGAAGTACGCCGTGGACGGTGACCTGGACGCCGCGCGCGAGCTGGTCACCAGCAACCTCCGCCTCGTGGTCAAGATCGCCTACGACTACCGGCAGGCCTACAAGAACCTCCTCGACCTGGTGCAGGAGGGCAACATCGGCCTCATGCAGGCGGTCAAGAAGTACGACCCCTACAAGGGCGTCAAGCTCTCCAGCTACGCAGCCTGGTGGATTCGCGCGTACATGCTGCGCTTCATCCTGAACAACCACCGCTTGGTGAAGGTCGGGACCACGCAGGCGCAGCGCAAGCTCTTCTTCAATTTGAAGAAGGAGAAGGCGCGTCTCTCGGCCATGGGCATCGAGCCCACCCCGGCGCGCATCGCCGAGCGGCTGAACGTGCCCGAGCACGAGGTCGTCTCCATGGATCGCCGGCTCAGCGCGGGCGAGGCCTCGCTCGACGCCCCCGTGGGCGCCGGTGACGGTCGCCAGGTGGCCCGCGTGGAGCTGGTGCCGGGCGGCGGCGCGGGCATGGACGACGTGCTGGCCGAGCAGCAGCTGGGGGACCAGCTCAAGGGCAAGATCCACGAGTTCGGCGCCACGCTGGTGGGCAAGGAGAAGCGCATCTTCGACGAGCGCCTGCTGGCCGAAGACCCGCGCACCCTGCAAGAGCTCGGCACCGAGTTCGGCGTCAGCCGTGAGCGCGTGCGTCAGCTGGAGAAGCGCTTGCTCGAGAAGCTGCGCACGTACCTGAGCGACGAGCTGGGGCAGGCGGTAATCGACGTCTACGAGCCGGCCTGAGTTCGGGAGCCGGGCACCCAGGGCTGAAGCCGGATGATTCTACACATGCCACCAGGTGGCCGACCTGCCTTGCTGCAAGGTGCGATGGGCACCCACCGCTGAAGCGGTGGGCAGCAAACCACGTGGCTGATTGGCATAAAGTCCCCCGCCTTTCGGCGGCGGACTACCTGGCTACCAGCAGGGTTTGCCCTACCGAGGGTACTCGGACACTGCGTCCGGCCACCCTTGGTAGAACACACCCTGTTGTCGATCACGTAGTCCGCCCAAGGGCGGACTTTCGGTAGGTCCAGGCCTGGTCTGCTGCCCCCGGCTTCCAGCCGGGGGTGCCCATAGAACCTGGCTACAAGGCGAACTGGGCCCCAAGCAAGATATGTTGAATCATCAGGCTGAAGCGCTGCAGCGGTGCGCGCCCCTCAGGCTTCGTTGTCTTGCGCTCTGCCTACGCGGAGGGCTAGGTCGTAGGCTTCGGCTCTTGAGAGGGACGTGGTGGCCGCGAGGGCTTTGGCGATGGTCTTCACCGCCATGCCTTCGGCGAGGAGCGAGGCCACGCGGGCCTCGAGGTCTTCGGGGGCGTCTTCCGCTTGGACACGCGGCGCGCCCTCCACCACGACGGTGAACTCGCCGCGGGCGCCTTCCTGGAAGTACTCGGCCAGCTCCGTGAGGGTGCCGCGGCGCACCTCTTCGTGCAGCTTGGTGAGCTCGCGGCAGGCGGCGGCGCGGCGCTCGGGCAGGGCCAGCGCGGCCAGCTCGGCCAGGGTCTTGCCCACGCGCTGCGGGGCCTCGAAGAACACGCTGGCGCCGCTGTCCTGGATGATGCTCTCGAGCGCGCCGCTGCGCTTGCTGCCGCTGCGCGGGAGAAACCCCACGAAGCGGAAGTGGTCACACGGGAGGCCCGACACGGCCACGGCCGTGGTGACGGCGCTGGGGCCCGGGATGCCTTCCACCGTGACGCCCAGCGCGACCGCGCGCTCCACCAGGGCGTGTCCGGGGTCGCTCACCACCGGGGTGCCGGCGTCGGACACCAGCGCGAAGCGTGCGCCGGCGGCCAGCTCGGCGGCGATGGCGTCCAGCTGCCCTTCTCCCGTGTGAGCGTGCAGCGAGCGCAGCCGTGTGCTGATGCCGTGGTGCGACGTGAGCACGCCGGTGCGGCGCGTGTCTTCGGCCAAGATGGCGTCGGCCTCACGCAGGGTGCGCAGCGCGCGCAGCGTGATGTCCTCGAGGTTCCCGATGGGCGTTGCCACGAGCGAGAGGAGACCGGCCATGCCGAAGCGTGTAGCACGCGCGGCGGCCCGAACGAGCTGGCATCATCGAGGACCTGCCCTGCTAGGCTCCTCCCATGTCCGCCCCATCCGAGTCCACGAGCGCGAAGAAGCTGCTGGCCATCCTCGCCATGATGCTGGGCATGCTCGGCACCGCCGGCGGCTGCTGGGGCGTCGTGGGGAGCTTCAGCAGCAGCGCCCTGCTCGACGTGCAGCGCGAGGCGCTCGAGGCGCAGAACACCCCCATCGCAGCGCAACAGCGTGAGCTACTCGCAATCACGCAGGCCTCCGCCGCGAAGTGGGGGCCCTACGTGGGGGTGGTCCAGGCGCTGAACCTGGTGGCGTCCATCCTGCTGGTGTTCGCGGGCGCGCAGATGTGGCGTGCACACGCGCGGGCCAAGGTGCTCGCGTTCATCGCGTGCGGCAGCAGCCTGCTGGTGGACCTGTGCATCGCGGGGCTGGCCGTCGCGCAGCAGCTGGAGCTGCAGGACGTCATGGGCACCCTCACGCCGACCGGGGCCGACCCGAACTTCAGCGCGGCCATGGCCGGGGCCACGCGGGTGGTCGCGGTGTTCGGCTCGTGCTTTGCCGCGGGCTGGCTCTTGACCAAGCTGGCCAGCTACACCGCGATCTGCGTGGTGGCGCGCCGGCCGTCGTGAGGGGCGCTCGGTCGGCCTACTCCTCGCGCTCGAACATGGCCTTGAAGCGCTCGGACTCCGCGGGCTCCACGCTAGCGGGGGCCTCGCCGTGCACGCCGGCCAGGTGCTTGGCCAGCGCCTTCTTGTAGCCCAGGTCCATCTGCCGGCCGATCTGGATGCGCTGCGCCTGCGGGGAGCCCGCCCCGTGCATGCTCTCGGTCAGGTAGCCCACGGCGTTGCGCCCCAGGGTCATGTTCTCGATCAAGCGCAGGATGCGCACGCGGTTCTCCGGGGTGACACCAGGGCGCGCCGCCAGGAACTTCTGCAGGATGGGCCCCGTCTCGGGCGAGTTCAGGTCCTTCTCCGAAGGGCAGGTGACCATCAGGCCACCGGCCAGGTCCTGCGCCAGGCGCGCCAGCTCGTACGGGAAGCGCGTGACGTTCTGCTTGCACACGTTCGCCAGCATGTCGTCGTTCTGGTAGTTGCCGGCCGCGGTGGGCTTCGACTCGTGCGAAGACGCGATGCCCGCGCCGTAGATGGTCTCGTTGAGGTGCGTCATCTCCACGAGCTTGTCGCGGATGTGCGAGACGTGCGGAACGCCGTTGTAGTCCGCGATGGCGGCCGCGGCCCCGATGATCACGTCGCCGAGGCCCGTCTTGCACACGTAGCTGCGGCGGTGGAACGCGGTGAAGCGCTCCACCAGCGGGGCGGCGAACTCCACCTCGCCCTGCATGAAGACGTGCTCGTTGGGGATGAACACGTCGTCGAAGATGATCATGGCCTCTTGGCCGCCATAGCGCGCGTTGCCCTGGTCGATGTCGCCGCCCTCGAGGGCGCGCGCGTCGCAGCTCTGGCGGCCGTAGATGAACGACACGCCCTTGGCCGTGACGGGGATGGCTGCCACCACGGCGTAGTCCCGGTCGGACTCGCGCAGCCGCATGGTGGGCATGACCAGCAGCCAGTGCGAGTTCACGCAGCCGGTCTGGTGGGCCTTGGCGCCCCGGATGACGATGCCGTCGGCGCGGCGCTCCACCACGCGCGTGAAGAGGTCGAGGTCCTCTTGGTCGCTCGGGCCCTTGCTGCGGTCGCCCTTCGGGTCGGTCATGGCGCCGCCCACCACCAGGTTGAGCCGCTGCATCTCCGTCCAGAAAGCGCGCAGCCGCACGTGGTACCGGGTAGCGTACTTTTGGTCGCACTCGAAGGTCACCGACCAGAGCGCGTTGGCCGCGTCCATGCCCACGCAGCGCTGGAAGCACGTGCCGGTCAGCTGCCCCATGCGGCGCTGCATCTTGTTCTGCTGCACCACGTCGTCGGCCGACTCCGCGATGTGCAAGAAGCGGTTCACGCGCTTGCCGCTGAGCGACGAGTCGGCGCTCGCCAGCTTCGGGTTCTCGGCGGCCAGGTCGTACGTCACGGCCACGGCCTCGATGGACGGACGGATGATGGGGTGGTCCACCGGCTCGGCCACGCGCTCACCCATGAGGTACACCGTGAGGTTTCGGTCGCGCAGGCTCTCGATGTAGTCCGCGCCGCTCACGATGGGGCGGTCGACGCCGGGGCGCGAGGTGGCGGAGGACGCGGTGGTGGGCGTGGTGGCTTCCATGCCGCGCACTGTACCAGCCCGCACCGGGCCTGCGCTCAGCCCTTGAAGAAGCCGAAGAAGCCCTTGCGGCGCACGCCCACCGACTCGAGGTCCTCGTCGTCGATGTCGCCGGCGCGCTTCTCGGTCCACAGCTCGATGAACGTGTCCAGCGCGTCGCGCTCGAAGAAGGTGCCGTGGGCTTCGCAGACGTGCATGAGGTGCACGCTGCCTTCGATCTCGGCCATGCGCAGCGCGCCCGAGCACGCGGGACACGAGAGCACGGCGCGGCGCGGCTCGAGGCGCCCGAAGACCGGCGACACGTTTCGCACCGCGCGCGCGAGCTCGGCGTTGCTCTGCTGGCGGAGGGCGGCCACCTGCGAGGTGCTGATCCACCCGCCGCCACACTTGGCGCAGGCCAGCGCCTCCTCGCCTCCACCGGCCACGCGCGACAGGCCCTTGGCGCAGCGCGGACACGCGAGGGCTCCCGGGTCTCCCTCCGCCGCCTCGGCGTTGACCACCACCACGCGGTCCACCACGCGCTCGATGACCCGCGGCGCGGGGGCCGACGTGGTGCCGCAGAACTGGCACGTGACCACGGACGAGGCGGCTGCGGCGACGAGGGGCGCTCCACACCCCGCACACAAGAGAGGGTTGGTCATGACCCTGCGACTCTACATGGACCGTGCGCGGGCGTCATGGGGGTGCTGACGCGAGCGCGAGCCGCTGCCAGCCGCGCGACGTCCGCAGCATCAGGGTGGGACCGACGACGTGGTGCGGCGGGAGCTCACCCGTCCACTCGATGCCGGTTGGCGTGGGCGCGCCACCGGTGAGGGGCTGGCGCACCAAGCGGCTCTGCGCGCTCACCCCGGTGCCCGAGATCCACTGTGCGAAGTACACCGTGTCCGCCGTGACGGCCAGCACGCTTCCGGTGATCTCGGCGGCCGTGAACTGGCGCGTGGCGAGGTGCAGCACGGCGGGCGCCCAGCGCGCATCCACCGACGCTCCGTCGAACACGGCGTACTCGGCATTGCAGCCCGTGAGCCGTGCGAACCACGTCCCCAGCAGCCCGAGCGGAAGCTGGCTGCGCGTGCCCGTGGCGCGGTCGAGGACCTGGAGCGTGGCGTTCACGCCGTCCGTGGTGCGCGGAATCACCCACAGCAAGCGCGTCCCGCTGCGACAGACGGTGAAGCGATGCCCGCTGGCGTTCGGCTCGACGATCTCGGCGCGGGCGTGGTCCAGCTCGCCGCTTCGCGAGAAGGGCACGAACTCCGCGCGGATGGGGGTGGTCGGCGTCACCACGATGGCACCGTCATCGAACGCCTGGTCGATGCGGGCAGCGTGCGGCACCGTCAGCGCACGCGGCCGGCCCCGCTCCCCCACGCGCAGAAAGCGGTCGTGTGCCTGCACCAGCACCTCGCGGCCGGAGGCGACCTGTCCGAGGACCACGCTGGACCCGAGGCCATACTCGGCGCGCTGGTCGATGCGCTGCGCCCGCGGCGCACCCATTCGCTCCCGGTACAGGCAGCGCTCGATGCGTGGCACGTGCCTCTGGGGATTGCCGCCATCCGGCGCCGCCCACTCCCACAGCCGGAAGCGCAGCGCAGCGCCCACGAAGCGGGGGCCGTCCTCCGTGGTGCCCCGAACGCTGATGGACGCCGGGCAGCTCGCGTGCGCCAGCTCGGCCCAGCCCAGGCAGGTGAGCAGCAGCGCACAGGCGAGCGGAACACGAAGTGGCACCCGCACAGTATGCACCGCGCCCCGCTGGAGCATCACTCTGCGCGGAGCACGATGTTCGCCACGACGGGCTGGTGATCGGACGCCGCCGCGAAGCCGAGCTCTGTGCCTCTCACATCGAGGTCGTCTGTGACGTAGATGTGGTCGAGGCGCGCGGGAGGATAGAGCATCCCGCTGTTGGGCCACGTGTGCCCGAGGCCGAAGGGGCCCGCGAGCTCCCAGGCGTCGTCCATGTGGACGCGCATCCGCCGCGAGAAGGCGCTGTAGGGCGTGCTGTTGAAGTCTCCCAGGGCCACCGCGGGCGTTCTGGCGTGGTCGTGCGCCCACGTCAGAGCGCGCTCGAGCGCCGCGTGGTGGCTCTCGAAGAGGCCGCGAGTGGGAGGCGCCGGGTGCGCGCAGAGCAGGTCGATGCTCGCGCCTGCATGTTCCACCTGCGCCGTGATCGCGCGGGCCTCCATCATGGGTGTCTGGGCCACGTTCGTGAGTGGCAGTCGGGACAACAGCGCCATACCCCACACACCCTCTCGTACATCGATGCGCTGGTAGGGGTAGTCGTCCAGCCAGCCCTCGTCGCGTAGACCCTCGGCCCAGGCAGGCGACACCTCCTGCAGGCAGACGATGTCGGCGTCGTGGCGGGCGAGGCTGCGGAGGAAGTATCCCGGGTGCTGGTTCCACCCGTTCCCGTTGGCGGTGATGACGCGGAGCGAGGCGCGCCCATCAGGCTGTGCTGCATCACGGAGGAACGCTTGCGGCACCACGCTGCTGAGGTGAGTGACCACCAACGCAAGGGACGCGGCGGTGAGCCATACGCGGCGGCGCGCGATGCCAAGGCCTAGCGTGACGTATGCCGGGAGCCACACGAAGGGCGTGTAGGCGCCCCACACCAGCAGCAGCCAGACGCCATCGCCCACCACCGCCCGTGCGATGCCGACACCACAGAGGACCGCGATGCACACCCATGCGGCCCGTGCCGAGGGCGTGCGACGCGCAGAGGGTAGTGCCGTCATGCTGGGGGCTCGTGCGGAGGGATTCGGAACGGTATCATGCGCGCATGCTTCGCCTCGCTGCGCTCGCCTTCGCATCCACTCTGGCAATCGTGGGCTTGTCCGCGCTCAGCTCCACCGCGGCCGCCCGCTGTGCCGCGGTCACGCTGCCCGAGGAGGTGCAGGACAGCCCGTTCGTGGTGGAGGCCGTACTCGAGCGGGCAGGGGGCGCGGCCAGCTTCCGCACGGTCACGGTGTGGAAGGGCGGCACCGCGGCGCCCGCGCGCTTCACGCTGAACGCGCAGCAAGGTCGCGGGCGCTGGCCGTGGGCCGACTCCGCCAACGAGGGTAAGCGCTACCTGTTGTTCCTGTCGCCCGCGTCGGGCGGCTTCACGGTGGCACGCTGCGGTCAGAGCGGCGCGGTGTCCGACAGCGAGCGCTCCGAGCTGCGCGCGGAGGGGCTCACCCCCACACAGCGGTGAAGCAGCGTGGGCCCGCGCTGCGGTAGGCTCTCGGCAGGAATCACCATGAGCACCACGGACCCCGACGGCCAGCCTTCTCTCTCGACCGACTGCCCCGCGTGCCCTGGCGAGCCCGTGCTCACGCGCATCGACGCGCATCGCGCGCTGATTGGTGAGGGGTTCGTGATTCGCAGGGCCCTGCCCACCGCCAAGCGCCGCATGGTGGGTCCGTGGTGCTTCCTGGACCACCTCGGGCCAGGCGCCTACGAAGCCGGGCATGGCCTGAGCGTGGGGCCGCACCCGCACATCGGGCTGCAGACCTTCACGTGGCTGGTGGAGGGCGAGATCTTCCACCGCGACAGCCTGGGCTACGAGCAGATCATCCGGCCCGGCCAGGTGAACCTGATGACCGCTGGGCGCGGCATCACGCACTCGGAAGACGCCGTGACCCAAGAGGCCGGGCGCATCCACGCTGCTCAGCTGTGGATCGCGCTGCCCGACGCCGAGCGCCACCGCGAGCCCAGCTTTCGTCACTACCCCACGCTGCCGCGCGTCGAGCGAGGGGGGTTCGTGGCCACGGTGCTGGCGGGGCAGGCGCTGGGGGAGCAAGCACCGGCAGAGGTGTTCTCGCCGCTGGTGGGGGTGGACTTCTGCGCCGAGGGACCCGCCGAGCTGAGCGTGCCCCTGGACCACGCCTTCGAGCACGCGGTCATGGTCATGAGCGGGGCAGCAGAGGTGGAGGGCGAGCGCCTCGAGCCCGGGACGCTGCTGTACCTGGGGCTCGGCCGGCGGGAGCTGGCCCTGCGTTGCGACGCGGCCGCGCGTCTCCTGCTGGTGGGGGGCGCGCCCTTTGGGGAAGAGGTGCTGATGTGGTGGAACTTCGTGGGGCGCACCCACGAGGAGATCATTACCGCCACAGAAGACTGGAACGCCGGGCGTCACTTCCCACCGGTGCCCGCGTCGCCTTCGCCCCGCTTGCAGGCGCCCGATCTCGGCGGCCTGCGGCTGCGCGCTTCTCGCGATCATCGCGTGGTACGCTGAGGCCTCGCGAGCGCCCGCATGTCCGATTCCCCCGCAACCACCCCCCACGGCGAAGTGATCGACGGCGCGTACCGCGTGGACGCCGCGCTCGGCGCCGGGGGCGAGGGCGCGGTGCTGCGCGCCACACGGCTGGCGGACGGTCAGGTGGTGGCCCTCAAGCGGCTGCACCTCCACCGGCGCGCGGACGCCGAGGCGCGCACCCGCTTCGAGCGCGAGGCGCGGGCGCTGAACGGCCTCGAGCACCCCAACATCATCCGCATGCTGGACTTCGGCTTCGACGATCAGGGGCCCTACCTGGTCACGGAGCTGCTGTCCGGGCGCACCCTGGACGCGCTGCTGCGCGAGGGGCCGCTGCCGCCCGAGGTGGCGCTCGAGCTGGGCATCCAGATCGCGGCGGGGCTCGGCCACGCACACGCGGAGGGCGTGGTGCACCGCGACATCAAGCCCGAGAACGTGTTCATCGAAGACGTCCCGGGCCGCGGGCTGTGCGCCAAGCTGCTGGACTTCGGGCTGGCGCGCTTCTTCGACAGCGAGCGCTGGGCCGACGCGGAGTCGCTCACGCGGGAGGGCGCGGTGCTGGGCACACCCCTCTACATGCCGGCCGAGCAGAGCCTCGGGCAGCGCGCAGACACGCGCTCCGACGTGTACGCCGTGGGCATCGTCCTCTTCGAGATGCTGGCGGGCGCGCCGCCCTTCGACGCGGAAGACCGCCTGTCGCTGGTGCGCGCGCACGCGATGTCGCCGCTGCCGCGGTTGGCCGTGGCGCGCGCCGCCCTCACCGTGCTGCCCGAGGTGGATGCCGTCCTCGCGCGTACCCTCGCCAAGAGCGCAGACGAGCGCTTCCAAGATGGTGGCCAGCTGCACGCCGCCTTGTCTGCGCTGCCGCGTCCTGCCACGCGCCTCGCCTGAGTACTCGAGAGTCCACTGGCCATCATGAGCGTGACCGACCCCAGCCTGCTCGACACCGTCCACGACGACACGCTCGGTCGCCTGATCGACAAGCGCTATCGCGTGGAGAGCATCCTGGGGCAGGGCGGTCTCGGGCGAGTCTACGCGGCCACCGACGAGCGCCTGGACCGGCGGGTGGCCATCAAGGTGTTGCTGGCCGAGCACGCGGAGACTCCGTCGCTGCGCGCGCGCTTCGAGCGTGAAGCCAAGGCGCTCTCGGCGCTCTCTCATCCCAACATCGTGACCATCACGGACTTCGGCCTCGACGGCGAGCGCGCGTTCGTGGTCATGGAGCACTTGCCGGGCCAAGACCTCGCCGCGCTGCTCACGGAGGGGCGCCCTGGGCTCGGGCGTGCGCTCGGCATCCTGCGCGGCGTGCTGTCCGCGCTGGCCTACGCGCACGGCCTGCACATCGTCCACCGTGACCTCAAGCCGTCGAACGTCATCGTGCGCACGCTCCCAGATGGCAACGACCACGTGGCCGTGTTGGATTTCGGGCTGGCCAAGTTCCTGGACGCCGAAGAGAGCTCGGCGGCCATCACGCGCCAGGGCGCCATGGTGGGGACGCCCGCGTACATGTCACCCGAGCAGGCCTGCGGCGTGCCGGCAGATGCCCGCAGCGACGTGTTCAGCGCGGGGCTGCTGCTCTACGAGCTGTTGGTGGGGAAGGGCCCGTTCGCCGAGTGCACCGGCCCCGAGCTGCTGCGCCGGCGCTTGGTGGAGTCACCTCCGCCGCTGGCCGACGCGGCCCCCCACTTGGGCCCCCAGCCCGAGCTCCAGGCCATTCTGGACCGCGCGCTGTCTCCCGATGTGGGCGGCCGCTACGCCGACGCGCGCGAGATGTTGCAGGCGCTCGACGCGTTGCCCCTGGAGCTCTTGCACTCCGGGTGCACGCCGCTGCCGGGTGGGACCGCCGCTCATCGCCCTGGCACGGGAAGCCACGCGGCCCCTGCGGCTGCCGCAGCACCAGCGAAGGCTCCGCCCGTGTTTCGTGAGTCGCTCGAGGCGCCGGGGGCGTCCACGATGCACCCAGAGGAACCACGCGCTGCCCCGGGAGCGGCCTCCTCACGTGGCCGCTTCGCGCTCGGGTTGGTGGTGGTGGCGCTCGGGCTCGCGGCCGCTGTCGCGTTCGTGGTCACCCGCACCCCGGAGGAAGACACGCCGGTCACGGCCCCCGCCACCGCGCCTCGCTTCGTGGAGAGCACCACCCCGCCTCCAGCGCCGGCTCCCGTGGTGCGCCCGCCGGCCCGGAACCCGTGGCGCAACGCGCGGGGGCTCGACGAGCTGGTGAGCAGCACACGTGAGCGGCTCGAGAGCGGGGGGGCGCCGTCGCGCAGGACTCTCCGACGCCTCGCGGCCTACGCCAACAACCACCCGAACGATCCGCTGCCGCGCCTGCTGTTGGGTCGCGGGTTCGAGAAGGTGGGATGGCTGCAGGATGCGCTCCCGGAGGTGGAGCGGGCCTTGGTCATGGACCCGTCCGTGCGGGGTGATCCTGCCCTGCTGCCCATGCTCATCCGCATGATGGACTCCGCCAGCTACCACGCCGGTGCGGCGGCGCTCATTCGGACACACTACGGCGAAGAAGCCCGCCCTGCGCTGCGCGCGGCCATCGCGTCGGGCGCCCGGCCCGCATCCACGGACCGACTGCGCGCGCTCGAAGCCAACCTCTAGCCTCTTCCCGTTTCTCGGCGCGACCATGCCCATGCCCTTACGCTTCCCTTCGTTTCCATCATCGTTCGGCCATGTCCCGCGCACCGCTGCGGGGGTGGTGTTCACCCTCGGGTCGCTGCTCGGCTGCGGCAA
Source organism: Sandaracinaceae bacterium (assembly GCA_016706685.1). NCBI lineage: Bacteria > Pseudomonadati > Myxococcota > Polyangiales > Sandaracinaceae > Sandaracinaceae bacterium. Next base: position 67,355 of record JADJJE010000012.1, read on the forward strand.
CGCCGAGCCGTTGTGCACCGCCGCGGACGTGACGCTCTCGCTGCCTGCCGCCGATGCACTCTATTGGTGGGCCGGTGACACCACTCCCTCGCGCACCTATGCGGTCACGCGCACGGGGGACAGCGTGTGTCGCCTCGAGGCCAGCAGCGACACGCCCGGGGTCAGCGCGCACTACGACGCCACCGCGGGCGAGCTGCACGTGGACTTCTCGGAGACGCAGACCCCCGCTGGACGCCACGCCGTGGAGCTCACGCTCGCCGGGGAGGACGTCAGCGCGTCACTCACGTTGGACCTGCGCTACCTGCCCACGCCGCCCGACGACGCCACTCGGCACGTGCTGGTGTTGGGCGTGGACGGACTGCGCCCCGACGCCATCGAGCCCGCCGACGCGCCCGTCATGGACATGTTGTTCGCGCATGGCGCCGGAACGCTCGAGGCGACGACACAGCTCACGGGCGACACGGTCTCGGGGCCGGGCTGGGCCTCCATCCTCACGGGCGTGGAGGTGGAGCGTCACGGCGTCACCTCCAACGAGACGGCGGTGATGGAGGCCATCGATCGCAGCGTGCCCACGCTGCTCGGAGCCGCCTTCGACGAGGGCCTCGCCACGGGGCTCATCGTGCACTGGCTGCAGCTCCCGCTGCTGGTGGAGGACGGGCCCGCGCAGGGCTTCCGCTTGGGCGACGACGCCATCGTGGCGAGCACCGCGGTGCGCTTCCTGGGTGCACCGCGCGACCTGCTCTTCCTGCACTTCGACGACTGCGATCACGCCGGCCACGCCACGGGCTACGGGCCAGAGAACCCGGACTACATCGCGGCTGTGGAGGGTGTGGACCGCCACTTCGCCACGGTCATCGATGGGGTGCTGGCGCGCGAGACCTACGCAAGCGAGGCGTGGCTCTTCGTGCTGGTCACCGACCATGGCGGCGAGGGAACGGCGCACGGCGCGCGCAACGCCATCAACCAGACCATCCCGCTGCTGTTCGTGCGTCCGGGGATGACGCCAGCCACGCTCGCAGGGGCCAGCCACATGGACGTGGCCCCCACGGTGCTGCGCTACCTCGGCGTGGACACGGGCGCGAGCTACGACGGCCAAGTGGTGGACGAAGCGCTGCCTGCGCTCTAGCGTCTCCGTGACGTCGGTGTGCGCCTCCACTCGCGCTACATCCACAAACGAGGCGGTGGACTGCGGCTCAGCTCACGGCTCGGCCAGGTTCATCACGAATGCGTCCCCGCCGCCTGCGCTCGATTGCCCCGGAAGGGTCCCGCCCGTATGCCCCGCGACCAGCACGCTGCCGTCGCTGCCCACGCTCACCGAATAGGCGATGTCGGTGCTAGCGCTCCCAAACTGGCGCGTCCAGAGCTCGGTGCCCGCCGCATCGTACGTCCGCACAAACGCGTCGATGCCGCCCGCGCTCGATTGCCCCGGAAGGGTCCCGCCCGTGTACCCCGCGACCAGCACGCTGCCGTCGCTGCCCACGCTCACCGACTGAGGGTAGTCGTTGCTCGCGGTCCCAAACTGGCGCGTCCAGAGCTCGTCGCCCGCCGCATCGTACTTCCGCACAAACGCGTCGCTGCTGCCTGCGCTCGATTGCCCCGGAAAGGTGCCGTCCGTGCGCCCCACGACCAGCACGCTGCCGTCGCTGGCCACGCTCACCGACCGGGCGTCGTCGGTGCTCGCGCTCCCAAACTGGCGTGTCCAAAGCTCGGTGCCCGCCGCATCGTACTTCCGCACAAATGCGTCATAGCTGCCTGCGTTCGATTGCCCCGAAAAGGTGCCGAACGTGTGCCCCGCGACCAGCACGCTGCCATCGCTGCCCACGCTCACCGAGTAGCCGTAGTCGGTGCTCGCGGTTCCAAACTGGCGCGTCCAGAGCTCGGTGCCCGCCGCATCGTACTTCCGCACAAACGCGTCCAGGTTGCCTGCGCTCGATTGCCCCGAAAAGGTGCCTGGCGTGTACCCCGCGACCAACACGCTGCCGTCGCTGCCCACGCTCACCGACCGGGCCTCGTCGTTGCTCGCGGTTCCAAACTGGCGCGTCCAGAGCTGGGTGCCCGCCGCATCGTACTTCCGCACAAACGCGTCGTAGTTGCCTGCGCTTGCTTGCCCCGAAAAGGTGCCGCCCGTGGACCCCGCGACCAGCACGCTGCCGTCGCTGCCCACGCTCACCGAATAGGCGTAGTCGGTGCTCGCGGTTCCAAACTGGCGGGTCCAGAGCTGGGTGCCCGCCGCATCGTACTTCCGCACAAACGCGTCTCCGCCGCCTGCGCTCGATTGCCCCGAAAAGGTGCCGAACGTGGACCCCGCGACCAGCACGCTGCCGTCGCTGCCCACGCTCACCGACCGGGCCTCCTCGGAGCTCGCGGTTCCAAACTGGCGCGTCCACTCCTCCGGCACACACGTCCGGTCCATCATCGACGAGCCAGCATCACCTTCCACGTACCCGGTGCCACACACCTGCCACGGCGTGCAGGCGGTCTGGTTGGGATCGGTGGAGTACTCCCCCGCTGGGCACATCGTGCAGGCCCGGTTGACGGCAGCGCTGCCGACGGTGCTCACGTATGTGCCTGCCGCGCACACGGTCCATGGGGTGCAGCTCGGTGCGTTCATCGCCGTGCTGTAGGTTTCCTCCGTGCAGGCCGTGCAGGTGCGGTTGGTGGTGGCGTTGCCGTCGCTCACCACGGACTGCCCCGCCACACAGTTCGTGCGCGCCCCGCACGCCGTCGCTGGGCTTCCGTCATCGTCCCACGTGGTGCCACCGCAGGTCACCGCGGCGGTGGTGCCGCCCGCGCAGTACTCGCCTGGGCTGCATGCATCGCACACCGGTGCTGCCATGCTGGTCCCTGCCGCGCTCTGCTCCGTGCCGGCAGCGCACATGCCGTGTGGCAGGCACATCGTCTGGTTCGGGTCCGCGGAGTACTCGCCCATGGCGCAGGGCGTGCACGCCCGGTTGACCGAGGCGCTGCCGACGGTGCTCACGTAAGTGCCCGCTGCGCACACGGTCCATGGGGTGCAGCTCGGCGCATTGGTCGCGGTGCTGTAGGTCTCCCCCGTGCAGGCTGCGCAGGTGCGGTCGGTGGTCGCGTTGCCGTCGCTCAGCACGGACTGCCCCGCGCCACAGTCCGTGCGCGTGGCGCACGCCGTGGCGGGGCTCGCGTCGTGGTCCCAGGTGTTGCCGCCGCAGGCGACGGCCGCGGTGGTGTGGCCCGCGCAGTACTCACCCGGGCTGCATGCATCGCACACGGGCGGCGCGATGCTGGTGCCGGCCGTGGTCTGCACGGTGCCGGCGGGGCACATGCCGTGGGCGAGGCACATGGAGAGGTTGGGCATGGCGGTGTAGGTCCCCGTCGCGCAGTCCATGCAGACTTGGTCCACCGTGTCGGACGGGGTGTTGCTCACGTAGCGGCCGGCCGCGCAGGTCTGCCACGGGGTGCAGCTCGGCGCGTTGTTCGTGATGCTGAAGCTGCCGGTACTGCAGCCGGTGCACACCCGGTTTGCGCTCGGGCTGCCCTCGGTGGCTTCGTACTGCCCGGGCACGCAGGTCTGCCATGCGGTGCAGTTGGGAGCGTTGTCCATGGTGCTGAAGCTGCCGTCGGCACACGCGCTGCACACGCGGTCCGCCGTGGCGCTTCCCACCATGCCAATGGACTGGCCCGCCACGCAGGTGGTCCACGCGTTGCAGCTGGGCGCGTTCTCGGTGCTGCTGTAGAGGCCCAGCGCGCACGCGGTGCACGTGCGGTCGGTGGTGGCGTCGCCCTCGGTCGCCACGTAGCTGCCGGTCGCGCAGGTGGTGCGCGCGGCGCAGTCCGTTGCCGGGTCGCTGTCGTCGTCCCACGTGCCGTCTCCGTCATCGCATGCGACGGCCGCCGCCGTCCCGCCCGCGCAGTACTCGCCGGGGTCGCAGTCCGCGCACACCGGGGGCGCCATCATGGTGGCGGGGGCTGTCTGCACCGTGCCCGGCGCGCACGAGCCCACGGGCACGCACGTGGTCTGGTTGGGTCCCGACGTGTACGTGCCGTTGGCGCACGTGCCGCACGCGCGGTCGTTGACGGTGCTGCCGGGCACGGTGACGTACTCACCGGCCACGCATGTGCTGTAGGCCGTGCAGGCGGTCGCGTTCAGGGTGTCGCTGTAGGTGCCGCTCGCGCACCCGCCGCAGGTGCGGTCGGTGGTGTCGCTGCCGTCGCCCGTCACGTACTGCCCGGCGGTGCAGGTGCGCCAGGTGCTGCAGCTCGCCGCGTCGGTGGTGTCGCTGTAGGCGCCGTCGTCGCAGGCGGTGCAGACCTGGTCGCTCATCCCCGTCCCCACCGTGCTCACGTACTCGCCAGCCACGCACGCGGTGTAGGCCGTGCAGCTGGTCGCGTTCGTGGTGGTGCTGTCGCTCCCGCTCGCGCAGGCCGTGCAGCTGCGGTCGGTCGTCGCGCCGCCTTCAGCCGAGACATAGGTCCCCGCAGCGCACGAGGTGCGGGCCACGCACGCGGTGGCTGGGCTTCCGTCGTGGTCCCAGGTTCCGTCGCCATCGTTGCACGCCACGGCCGCGAGCTCGCCGCCCGCGCAGTACTGCCCAGCGCTGCAGGCCGCGCACACGGCTGGCGCTGTCATCGTGGCGGGTGCCGTCTGCACCGTGCCGGGTGCGCAGCCGGTCAGCGCCACGCACGCAGCCTGGTTGGGGCCCGAGGTGTACGTCCCCGTGGGGCATGTCGCGCACGCTTGGTCCGTGCTCACGCTGCCCGCCGTGCTCACGTACTCGCCGGCCACGCACGCGGTCCACGGGCTACAGCTCGAGGCGTCACCGCTCGCGCTGAACGTCCCGCTGGTGCACCCCGTGCACGTCCGGTCGCTGGCCGCCGTGCCCGCCGCGCTCACGTACTCGCCGGCCACGCACGCGGTCCACGGGCTGCAGCTCGCGGCGTTGGGGCTCGTCGAGTACTCGCCTCCGGCACACGCCGCGCACTCGCGGTCCGTCTCCGCCGTGCCCGCTGTGCTCACGTACTCGCCCGCACGGCAGAGCCTCCACGCCACGCAGGTCGTCTCCGCGTCCCCGTCGTCGTCATACGTGCCCGCGGCGCACTCCTCGAGGGGTATCCCGCCACCACAGCCCACGCTCGAGAGCGCCGCGAGCAGGCCCAGGAACACAGGCACCCGTCCGGCAAGCGACGGAATGGCGATGGGCAAGAACAAGGCGCGACCGCGCACCCGGCGGGCTGTCAAACGTGGGTCGGTCATGGCCCCTCTCCCTTGATGAACGAACGCGCCAGCGACGGCGCAGCTCGAATGCTACCGCTAGGATGCCCGCCTTGGGAATCCCCAGTTGGGGGAACTGTCCCAGCGTCGTGCGGGGCCATTCCCTATGACGCCCGCAGTCGATCCGCTAGCTTGGTCCCATGAACAGCCTCCGTGACGTCGGTGTGCGCCTCCACTCGCGCTACATCTTCAACTGCTACGTCATCGAGGACGGTGGCGCGGGGGCGCCCTGCGTGGTGGACGCCGGCATTCCCATGAACGCCGTGTCGGCGCTGGCCACGCTGCAACAGCTTGGTGCAGGGTCGAACGTGATCCTGACGGCCACCCACGGGCACAGCGACCACGTGGCCGGCATCCCGCAGCTCCACACCGCCACCGGGGGGCGCATCCTGCTGCCCGCGAAGGTGGAAGACTACGTGCGCGGTGAGCGGCCACGCAGCTTCGGGCTGCGCGCCATGCTCACCATCGTGCCTGTGCTGCGTGACACGCCCATGGACTGGCCGGCGGTGCGCGAGGCGCTCAGCACGGCGAAGGACGCGGGCTTCGGGCTGGCGGGCTTTCGCTTCGACCCGCCCATCCACGGCTACCTGCGCGACCGGGAGCGGCTGGCGGGAGCGCCCGACTGGGAGGTGCTGGCCACGCCGGGCCACACGGACTGCTCCACGTGCTTGTGGAACGCCAAGACGCGGACGCTGCTCACGGGGGACACGGTGCTGTCCATCCACGGGCGCGCGTGGTTCAACCCCGAGTACGTGGACGCCGAGGCGTCTGCGCGCACCGAGGCCATGCTGCGGCGCCTGCCCGTGGAGCACCTGCTGCCGGGCCACGGGCACCCGGTGTCGGGGCCGCGCATCATGGCGGAGGCGTTGTCGCACCGCGAGCGTCCGCGGGGCTGGTCGCCGCTCACGTGCCGAGCGCGGCCGCCCAAGCCGGCTCGCTGAAGCCCACCAGCACCACGTCGCCACGCAGCAGCAGCGGGCGCTTGATGAGCATGCCGTCCGCCGCCAGCGCCTCGGCCGCCTCGCGCAGCGAGAGCTGGTCCACCTTCGCGGACCAACCACCGCCGCGGTACGACTGGCCGCTGGTGTTGAAGAAGCGCTTCGCGGGCAGCCCCGAGCGCGTGATGGCGGCCTCGAGCTGGTCGGCGGTGGGCGGCGCCTCGGCGATGGGCACCGGCGTGACCGCCACCCGCTGCTGCTGAAGCCACGCGAGCGCCCTCTTGCAGGTGGAGCAGGTGGGGTGGTGGTAGACGGTGGCAGCCGCCGGCGTTGCGCGCGTCATGCTCAGTTGGCCGGGGCAGGGGTGGCGGTCGGCGCGCCGCCGGCGGGCCGCGTGGGGGTGGCCGACGCGGCGCCGTCCTCGTCGTCGTCCGTGATGTTCATGCGCGTGCTGCCCGCGGCGCTGCTGCGGATGCCGCCGCCCATCGAGCCGCCCAGCCGGTACTGCAGGGCACCGTCCGACGTGCGCGCGCGGGCCAGCGTGGGGATGGAGTCCATCAGCGCCAACATGGAGCGGGCGCGGTCCGACTGCTGCCGATAGGCATCGAGGATCTTCAGCCGCACCAACAGGTCGAGGCGCGACTGCCGCAGCGGCTGCATCAGGTTGATGGTGCCTTCGCCGTCGAGCTCGGCGTCGTCACCACGCGAGCGCAGGCGGCGCACCGTGGCCACGCCGGCCGCGATGTCCAGCTGGATGGTCATGCGCCCGGCGTTGATGCGCTCGAGTGTGATGCCGTTCGGCATGCCCGGGAGGCGCAGCTTGGCCTGCCCGTCGCCGATGCGGAGCCCCTCGGCCACCAGGTTCACGTGCCCCGCGGCCTCACGGATCTCGGCCGGCAACGACACGTCGATGTCGCCCGACAGGCGCCCGGCCAGCGGCAGCCCGAGGAACGTCCGGATGATGGACACGCGCTGGAGCATGATGGGCTCCACGATGTTCAGCCGCAGCGAGCTGGCGTCGCCATACTCGAATTCGCCCTCCATGGACCCACCGGCCAGGCGTGCGTCGAACGTCACGGCCACGGTGCCCGTCAGCAGCGACAGCAGGGACACGCGCGCGTTGACCTCCTCGAGCAGCACGTCGACCGTGGGCTCCTCACCCTCGGCGGGCTTGATGATGCGCACGCCGCGGGCCTCGATGCCCGTGAACCACGAGGGCTGGAGGTCCACGATCTCGAGCTGATAGCCGCTCGGACGGCGGTTGCCGCGCGCGTCCTTCGGGAACTCCACCTCTTGCACGATGCGGTCACGCACGCGTTCATAGGGGAAGGTCAGGTAGGCGAAGAGCCAGAAGAACGTCCAGAAGAACGTCGAGTAGCCCATGAAGCGAAGGACCTTGCGTCCCATCACGGCGCCCCTGCAGCGGGCGCGTCGTTGCCGCCCTGCGCGCTCGGCGCCTGCCGGTCGTAGGCGCTCACGCCGACCTCCACGTTGAAGTTCCCCGCGTCGCGGTAGCGGTCGATTTGCAGGCGCGACACCGCCACGGGGTGCTCGCTGCGGTCGATCTCCTCGAGCATCTCCAGCACCGGGTCGATGGCCACGTCGGGCATGCGCACCCGCACGCCACGCCGCATGTAGTTGCCGAGCGCCAGCTCGGGCTGGTCGTTGATCTCGCGCAGGCTGAGGCCGTGCGCGGCGGCGCGCTGCTCCACGTAGCCACCGAGCGCAGGGGCGCGGTTGGCGTAGCGCTCACGCGTGGCTTCGTTCTCGGCGGCGATGCGCGTGAGCCGCGGGCGAGCTTGCTCGATCTCCCGCATCACGGCGCGCAGCTCCTCGTTCTCGGTCTCCATGTCCGACACCTCGGCCGACATGAACAGGATGGGCAGCAGCACCACGATCATGACGAACACCACGCCGAGGAGCGCCACCAGACGGCGCTCGCGCTCGGTGAGGTTGTCGTACGCGTCGCGCGCGGGCTTCAGTGCATCACGGAGTGCCACTGTTGCGCCTCCCGGCAGCGCCACTGGCTGCCTCGGGTTCGGGTTGGTCGCCGGGGCAGCGGATCTCCGCCTCGATGCGGTAGGACAGGATCTCGTTGCGCGAGCTGGTCGCGCCCGGCGTGACTTCAGAGAAGCACTCGTGCGCCTCGAGCGCGGCCGCGATGGCGTCGCGCTGGGTGACGCTGCTGACGGTGCCCTGGATCTCGAGCTCGCCGTTGCGCGCCTCGTCGTCGAACTCGATGGTCAGGCGACGTGTGGTGTGCTCGGCGTCTTCGGGGATGAGCTCGGCGATGGCGCCCATCACGTGGTAGGCGCCCATGCGCGGCATCGGGTCGCGCTCCCCCGCGCCACCGACCACCAGGCGCCGGGCCTGGGCGGGGTCCTCGGTGCGCTGGCGGAACATGCTGTGCGTCATCGCGCTGAGCTCGGCCCGCAGCTCGGCGCGCTCGGTGTCCAGCACCGTGTAGCGGGTGTAGAGGGAGATGGCGAAGCTGGCCAGGATGGCGGCCGCCGCGATGGACAGCAGCCGTGCGTAATGCCGGATCTCGCCCGCTGCGTGGCGCGAGACGAACTCGCCCTGCCGAAGGTTGATGCGCTGCCCCTTGGCCGCGGCACGTCCGGCGAGCGCGGCCACGCGCATGAAGCGCGGCAGCTCGTGCTCGAGGATCATTCCGTCGCCGGCCGGGAGCGCCACGGTCTCGGCGGAGCAGCCCAGCACTCCGCTCAGCCAGTCGCGTGTCGCGGGCTCGCTCGAGCCCTCACCACCCACCACCACCCGGTCGAGCGCGGTGCCACCCTTCATGCGGTAGCTCGCCACGGTTCGGCGCAGCGAGCCCGCCAGCTCGTCGGCAGCGCCTGGCTCACCCCCGCGGATGGAGCCCATGCCCACCGAGATGGTGCGCGCCAGCGCGGTGCGTCCGTCCTTGATGATGCACACGTCGGTGGTCTCGTCACCGAGATCCACCAGCATGACGGAGGCGCTCGTCTGCAGCACCGCGAGCAAGGGCACCAGGCCGTCCAGGCTGGCCGCGCCGGCCGCCAGCTGACGGGGCTCGATGCCGGCCACGGCGAAGCTGGCCAGGGCTGCCGCCACGTGCTCGCGCCGCACGGCGGCGGTCATGACCGTGAGCGACAGCTCCTCGGTGGAGACGGGCTGGTGGTGGATGATGGCCTCGCTCACCGGGAAGGGCAGCAGGTTCTCCAGCTCGCCCGGGAGGATGTCGTTCAGGCGCTTCGCGGCGCCCGCCGGGAGCGTGAGCGGGCGCAGGCTCACACGCCGCCCGTCCAAGTGAACGTGGATGCCATCGGGGGGCCGCCCACACTGCGCGATGACGTTGCGCACCGCGATGGCCAACGGCGACAGCGGGGCCACCGGTTCCAGCACCTCGGCCAGCGGCTCACCGTCGGCATCGGTGGGGGGCTCGGGCGCCATGCCGGGCAGCAGGTTGGGCTGCAGCGCAGCCGGCACCGTGGCCAGTGGCCCATGCCCATTCGCAAACGGCACGGCGTCCGCCGGGAGCACGCGCGCCTCGACGTAGCGCTCGAGCACCGTGCTGCGCAGCGCCACGTTGATCAGCGCGCCGCGCACCATGTCACCGTCGATCTCGAGTCCGAGGATGCGTGCCATCAGTCCACCCGATAGTAGTGAAAGATGCCGAGTCCCGGCATGGCGCCGCCATTGGGCGGGGGAGGGGTCCAGCGGTCGTGGAAGTTCATGACGGTGTTGAGCCTCACGCGCGAGCGGCCCGAGGAGCCAGTCACGCGGATGGTGAGGATGCGCGCCGCGGTGACGAACGAGCGGTCCAGCTCGGCGCGGGATTCTTGAGGGATGGTCACAGGGAGGAAGAGCAACGGGCTGGTCTCGCCGAGGAAGCCGCGCAGCATGGGGTAGAGGTCACGCGACCCGCCGCGCCCCTCGAGGAAATTGAGGAAGTCGCCAGAGCGCGTGAAGAACGGGACCTGGATGATGCTGCGCGCGGTGTTGACGAGCTGGATGAACTTCGCGGCTTCGGCGGGGTCGGTGCAGAGCGTCTGCGCGGACAGGATGGAGCAGAGCCGCGCCAGCAGCACCTCGGGGGGCGCCTCGTTGGGGTTCACGGCGCCGCTGCCGTAGATGGTCACGGCGCGCGCCTGCGGGTCGTCCTGTGTGGGCTCGATGAACGTGGCCCAGAAGTCGTCACCCACGCCACGGATCAGGCGCAGCTCCTCGAGCGAGTCGAAGGGGGCGTTCTTCGGCTCGTATGGGTCGTCCATGCGACGGTAGGGGTTGTCCTCGCTGCCCTGGTTGGCCACGGTCCCGGCGCCGGGGTCGAACGTGGTCTGGTCCGTGTCCTGATCCCACCAGTCGATCATGCTGGAGACGATGTCCTGGCGAGACGAGAACTGCCCATCGGCGTCTTCGCGCCCGAAGAGCGGATCGAACGGGCTCGGCTGCTGGTAGCCACCCACCATGGCGAACACCTGCATGGCCACGCTGCGGCGCGCGTCGTCGCCCGTCAGGCTCAGCGGCTGGTTGACGTTGATCTTGGAGTTCTCGGCCAGGGCCACGATCTCACAGCGCCCCGGCGTGTCGTCGAGCCCCTGGGTGCTGCTGAAGTCGAACGGCACCTCGGGTGGCTCGCCATCGTCCTCGGCTTGCTGCCGCGCGGCCCGGCCCTCGCGGTCGTTGCGGCAGAAGGGCCGCAGCAGCATGTCGGCATAGCTCCAGATGGGCAGCTGCGGCGGCGGGCGTCCCACCATGGCCTGGTAGATGGGCAGCACCACCTGGCGGATGGCGGGCTCGTTGGCCACCAGCAAGCGCGTGAGGTTGAGGCCGCTCTTGGCCATGTACTCCGCGCGCAACGAGTCGCGCTGGGATGCCGACGTGGCGTACGCGCTGCCGGTCGTCTCGTGCAGGTCGGCCAGCAGCGCGGCCAAGATGGTGATGGCGGTGATGGCGATGATGAGCGCGATGCTCTGTTCGCGTGCGTCGCGGCCCCGGCGCGCGGCACCCCTGCGCGCGAGCGAGCGCGAGTCGCCGGAGCGGGCGAGGGGGACGAGCGGGACGAACCCGCGAGACGTGCTGCGGGCGAGGGTCATGGGTTGTAGATGGCGTGGTTGAGGGCCCAGACCATGTTCACGGACGCGCGTGTGCCATAGGTCAGCGTACGGCTCGGGTCGCGGTGGTGTGGCACGCGGAGGGTGATGCGCACCTGCGAGGGGAGCCGGTTCACCTGGCCCGTCCCCTGCGTGGTGTCCCAGCTGCGCACCCACTCCTTGGTGGTGGGGTCCAGGTACTCGAGGTCCAACGACTCCACGTTGTTGACCATCACCTCCACGTGGCCGCCACGCGTGGGGTCGTCGTCGATGCGGTTCTGCTCGCGTCGGGCCAGCACCTGCTCGCGGCTGTTCTCGGGGTCGCGTGCAATGAAGTAGCTCAGCTCGTTCTGGTCGCTCTCGTGCGCGTCGCGGTACAGGCGCTGGTGCGAGAACGAGGTGAAGTCCACGCGGTCGCGCCCGCCGTGGTCGTGGCCGATGAACGCCGTGTGCACGGTGAGCAGGGCAGGGCTGGTGGGCCGGTGCGCGGACACGTAGGCCATGCTCAGCTCACGCGCCATACGCTCGAGGGCCATCTGGATGACGTGCATGCGGTCGAGGTCTTCCTCGACGCGCGCCTTGCTGCGGGATGTCTGCGAGAAGGCCGACCACACCATGCTGGCCACGATGCCCATGATGGTGAGCGCGATCATCGCCTCGACCAGCGTGATGCCGGCCTCGCGCGTGCGCGCGGTGCGGTGGCGCAGGCGACTCATGGGGCAGGCTCCGCCTCCGGGTCGGCCGCGGCCGCCGCCGCCGCAGGTGGCTGCTCGCCCACCACGTACTGCACCACGTCGAAAGACCGCTCGGTCTCGCCCTCCGTCCAGAAGACCTCCACGGTCACGCGCCGCACCTGCTCCTCGATGTGCGGCTTGAGCACGGGATAGGCGAGGCCAATGGCCATCTCGGCCAACCCAGAGGTGTCGCTGCCACCACCCAGGAAGTCGCCCATGGCCAGCGCGGGGGCGTCGCCTTCGCCCATGCCGGGCAGCCCGCCCTCGCCGTCTTCGCCCTCTTCCCCTTCGCCGCCGCCCATGTCGCCCGGCAGCACCACGCGGTCGATGCTCCACTCGCAGCGATAGCCGCGGAGCTCGGCGCCCTCGCAGCACTCGTCACGGCCCTTGTCGTCGATGGCGGGCAGGCCCTCGTTGGCGATCTGCTCCTCCACCTCGCCCATCTTGCAGCGCGCCAGCAGGCTGGCGGTGTTGACGTGGCGGGAGCGCGCGGCGGTGCGCATGGCGCCCACCTGGCTCGAGAAGATGGCGGTGAGCGACAGCGCCAGGATCGCGACAGCGACCATGACCTCCAGCAGGGTGAACCCCGCGTGGCGACGGCGGCGCGTCAGGCGCGTCATCCCGGGTCCCTCACTTCGTCCTCTTCCTCGTCCGAGATCTCCTCGGGCTCGTAGGCGTAGTTGTAGATGCGCCCGCGCCCCGTCAGCGGGTGGATGGCCACCGTGTAGACGCGGTCGGAGCTGTCAGCCAGGTGGATGATGGCGGCCTCTGCGCGGCCACCGGGGAAGAAGTAGATGGACGCGCGCCCGGACTCGCGCGGCTCGAGCTCGTGCGGGGTGATCACGCGCAGCACGCGGATGTTGGAGCCGAGCGGCTTGGCCTCGTAGCGGCTGAGCGCCTCGCCGTCGGCGTTGGAGATGGGCCCGAAGGCCGAACGCCCGAAGCTGGGGTTGAAGGTATCCGCCAGGCGGGCCTGCGCGGCGGACCACGGGTCCACGGCCGCGAGGTCGCCGTCGGTCTCGTCCAGCTCGAGGCGCGTCTCGTCGTCGTTGCGCGCCAGGAACACGCGGCCGTCGGCCTCTTCGAACGAGAGGCTGCCCGTGTCCAGGTCCAGCACCATGCGCACCGTGCGCCCGCGGGTGACCGAGCGGTGATAGGCGAAGCGCGCCCCGGCGACCGTGCGCACGCAGGCCGAGCGCAGCTTGGCGCGGGTCACGGAGTTGAGCGCCACGGTGGCCCCGCCGGCCGCCAGCGCCATGATCACGATGACGATCATGACCTCGATGAGCGTCATGCCCGTGCGGCGGCGCGCACCGGACCTGCCCGCATCCCACGGCGCGACGGAGCCTGCCCGAGAGGGGCGGCGCGTCAGCGGTCGTGGGGCGTGGGGGGCGGCGTGCTTCATGGCCTCAGATGTCGTCCTCGGTGCCCATGCTTCCGTCGGGGCCAGCGGAGCGCACGATCACGTCGTCGCCGCTGCACTCCACGGTGAAGTCGTTGTCCCACGCGTCCTTCAGGCGCGTGCTGGCGCTGAGATAGCCGCCGGCCAACTGCTCCACGGTGGGGCAGCCCTCGCCGGGGTTGTCGATCAGGTACTGCATGGCGGCGCTCGCCACGGTCTGCGAGTCCGTGCGCGTCTGGGTGACGCGGGCCGCCTTGAGGCGCGGCAGCACGGCCACACCCACGGCGGTGGCCATGAGCGCCATGATGACCACCACGATCATGATCTCGACCAGCGTCATGCCGCGCGAGCGGCGGGCGCGTTCGCTGCGCGTGAAGCGGGCGAAGCGTGGTGTGGCGAGAGAGAGGCGGGGAGCAGGGGTGGTGCGAATGGTCATGTCGGTCTCGATTCTGCGTCGCGGGACGCGGCCTAGAGGGAGCGGGAGGTCACTGGATGTTGTCGTCGACCAGGAAGTCGCCGCTCGGACCCGCGGAGATCACCTCTTGGGTGTCGGGGTCGTCCGGCGCCGGACAGGTCAACAGGATGGCGTTGCCCCACGCGTCGCGGGGCTCGCCGTGCAGGTAGGTCATGCGCCCGCGGGGCGGGTGCAGCATCTCGGTGATGTTGCGCGGGCAGCGCCCCATGTCGGCGCGAAAGCGCGCCACCGCGCGGTGGATCTGGCCGATGGCCGCGCGCGTCTCGGTGCGCTTCTGACGGTTGGCCGCTGCGCGCGTGACCAGCAGCCCGAACACGCCCAGCACCACCACGGCCAGCACCACGCTCAGGCGCGAGCGCTCGAGGAAGCGACGGATGCCGCGCCGGTCCTCCCACGGGAGCCGCACGGAGCTCTGCTGCTGGCGCCTACGCGACATGGGCACCGGCCTTCACTGGACGAACTCCGAGATCTGCATGAGCGGCATCAAGATGGAGAACGCGATTCCACCCGATCCCATGCCCATGAACACGATGATGAGCGGCTCCAGCATGGCGGTCATCGCCTGCACGCGCACCTCGATCTGCTGGTCGTAGGCGGCCGCCACGTTCTCGAGCATCTCCTCGAGCTGCCCCGAGCGCTCTCCGATGGCGATCATGTGCGTGACGATGGGCGGGAACGCGCCGCTGGCCTTGAGGGGCTTGGCCAGGCCCTCGCCCTCGCGCACGCTCTCGCGGGCCACGTCGATGACGGCCATGAGCTCCGTGTTGCCCAGCACGTTGCGGGTGATCTCCATGGCCCGCAGCACGGGCACGCCGCTCGACAGCAGCGTGGCCAGCGTGCGCGCGAAGCGCGTGACCGCCACCATGACCAGCAGCTTGCCGAAGAGGGGCACCCGCAGGATCAGGTGGTCCCACTTGGCCAGCCCCGCCTCGGTGGCGATCCAGCGCCGGAACCAGACCACGCTCCCGACGGTGATGCCGAGCAGCGCCCACCAGTAGTTGATGAGCGTGTTGCTGATGAAGATCATCAGCTCCGTGTACCAAGGCAGCGCCTGCTCGAAGTCCTCGAAGATGCTGGTCACCTTGGGCACGACCACGGTCATCATCACGCCCATGATCCCGAGGCTCATGATGGTCATGAACGCGGGGTAGGCCATGGCACTGCCCACCTTGCCCTTGAGCTTGGCCTGGTTCTCGAGGAAGTCGGCCAGGCGCGCCAACACCACCTCGAGCGTGCCCGAGGCCTCGCCCGCGGCCACCATGTTCACGAACAGGTTCTGGAACACCTTCGGGTGCGCCTTGAGCGCGTCGGCGAAGGACTCGCCCTCGTTCACCCGGTTGCGCGCCTCGGTGAACGCGGCCTGCAGGTCCGGGTGCTCCACCTGGTCGATGAGCGCCGTCAGGCCCTCCACCAGCGGGATGCCGCTGCGCAGCAGGATGGCCAGCTGCCGCGTGGCGATGGCCACCTCCATGGTGCCCAGGCGGTTGAAGAAGCGCTTGAAGTCCACTTCGCGCGCGGACCGCTTGGCCGCGTCGCTCTTCTCGAGGACCTCGGTCGCCAGGATGCCCTCTTTGCGCAAGAGGGTGCGCACCGTCTTCGGGTTGTCCGCGTCGCGCACTCCCTTGACGTTCTTGCCCTTGGCGTCGATGCCTCTGTACGCGTAGACGGCCACTACATCTCCCCGGCCTGGGTGGCCGCGAGGACCTCTTCGATGCTGGTGATGCCGGCGATGACCTGGCGCGCGCCGTCTTCACGCAGCACGCGCATGCCGTTGCGCCGCGCCGCACGCTGGATGGCCTTCGAGTCCGCCGCGGGGTCCAGGATGACCTTGCGGACGTCGTCGTCCAGCATCATCAGCTCGTAGATGCCGATACGACCGCGGTAGCCCTTGTGGCTGCACTTGTCGCAGCCCGTCTCCGACGGCTCATAGAACACCAGCTCACCCTCGGCGCTGGTCTTGGCCACGCCCGCGTTGTCCTTGCCCAGCACAGTGCTGGCCGCCGCGATGCGCAGGTCGCGGAGCGTCTCTTCGATGCGCTCCATCTCGAGGCCCAGCTCGAGGAAGTTGTCGGTGTTGGGCTTGTACGGCACGCGGCAGTGCGGGCAGAGGCGGCGCACCAGGCGCTGCGCGAGCACGGCCATGACCGACGTGGTGATGTTGTAGCGCTCCACTCCCATCTCCACGAGGCGCGTGACGGCGCCCGGGGCGTCGTTGGTGTGCAGCGTGGAGAGCACGAGGTGACCCGTGAGCGACGCGTGCACCGCGATCTCGGCGGTCTCTTGGTCGCGGATCTCACCCACCATGATGACGTCGGGGTCCTGGCGCAGGAAGCTGCGCAAGGCCGACGCGAACGTGAGCCCGATCTTGGGCTGCACGTGCAGCTGCCCGATGCCGGGGAGCTCGTACTCGACCGGGTCCTCGGCCGTGAGGATGTTCACGTCCGGCTGGTTGATCATGTTGAGGCACGCGTAGAGCGTGGTGGTCTTACCCGAGCCCGTGGGGCCCGTGACCAGCACGATGCCGTTCGGCCGGTGCACCAGCGTCTTCAGGGCATCCAGCTGGCGCTTCGCGAACCCGAGGTCCGTGAGGTCCAGCATGACGTTCTCCTTGTCGAGGAGACGCATGGTGACCCGCTCGCCCTTGGCGGTGGGGATGGTGGAGACGCGCACGTCCACCACCTTGCCGGCGATCTTCTTCGTGATGCGCCCGTCCTGAGGCAGGCGCTTCTCGGCGATGTTCAGGCCGGCTTCGATCTTCACGCGCGCCACGATGGACGGGAGGAAGCCGCGGTGGGCCTCTTTCCAGGGCACCAGCTTGCCGTCGATGCGGTAGCGCACCACCACCTTGTCGTCGGTGGGTTCGATGTGAATGTCGGACGCGCGCTCGCGCACGGACGTGAAGAAGAGGTTGTTCACCCAGCGGATGACCGGCGCCTCGTCGGTCATGTCGATGATGTCCAGCAGCTCCTCGGAGTCGCTGTTCTGCTTCGCCTCGGACAGCGCAGCCTCGTCGCGGCGGTCGTAGATGCGGTTGATGGCGTCGTCGATGGCCATGGCCGGCACGGCGACGGGCTCCACCCGCCGGCCCAGCAGTGCCCGCAGGTCGTCGAGCGCGGAGGGATCCATGGGGTCCGCCACGGCCACTTGCACGCGGCCGCCGCGCTCGCTCATGGGCACCACCCGGTGCTGACGGGCAAACCCGATGGGCACCAGCGCCGTGAGATCTTCAGGCACGTTGCCCACCGCGATCTCGCGCTGGAACGCCATGCCCATCTCGTCGGCCAGCGCCTTCACCAGCACCTCTTCTTCCACGGTCTGCGCCGCGAGCAGCAGCTCCTTGAGCGGCACGTCGCGCTCCTCGGCCTTGATCAGCGCCTCCGCGAGGAGGGCCTCGCTGAGCGCGCCTCGGCGCACGAGGATCTCACCCAGAAAACGCTGTGAGTCGAGGTTCACGCGCGGCTCACTCCTCTCCGTTGCCGCGGGCCGGCACCACGTCGGTGGGCGCGGCGTCGGGCGTCGGCGGGGGGGCAGGCTCGGCCGGCGCGTCGGCCACGTCGGGCTCGATGTACATGATGTCCTGCCCAGTGGCGGCCTCGCGCACGAAGATCCCCACGGGTGGCCGCGGCACGTGCTCCGGAGGCGGCTCGGCCTCGGCGGCTTCGGCCAGCTCGCGCTCGACCTCCAGATCTCGCATGTTCTGCATCATCTCGGCCAGCAGGCCACGCGTGCGCGAGTAGTCGATGGGCGGCTCGTAGTCGTCCCCGCTGAACACGAAGTAGCGGTCCAGGAACTCCTGGCGCTCGCGCATCTTGCGCTCGTAGATGGCGCGGAGGTCCGCCGGGTCGCGGATGATGTACGGCGTCAGGAAGAGCAGCAGGTTCGTCTTCTGGGTGGAGCTGGTGGTGTCCCGGAAGAGCGCGCCGATGAGCGGGATGTCCCCCAGGATGGGCACCTTCCGCTCGCTGGTGACCACCGAGTCGCGCATCAGACCACCGATGACCACGGTCTGCTGGTCTCGCACCATGACTTCGGTCTTGGCCGTGCGCTTGTTGATGCTCACCACCTGGAGGTCGCCCTCGGTGGCGCCGCGCTCGGAGATCTCTTCCTCGATCTCCATGCGGATCTGGTTGCTCTGGTTGATGTGCGGCGTGATGCGGATGGTGGTGCCGACGTCCTGACGGGGCGCGGAGCCGAAGCCGCCGCCGAGCCCACCGAGGCCACCCGCGAGACCCGCGAGGCCGCCAGCGGCACCCGTAGCGCCACCGAGGCCGCCCAGGCCACCCGCGAGGCTGGCCAAGTTGGAGGGCAGGCCCGAGGTCTGCAGGGGGATGTTCTGCCCCACACTGATCTCGGCTTCCACGTTGTCCATCGCGATGATGTGCGGCGTGGAGAGCACGTTGGCATCACCCGAAGAGGCGAGCGCGTTGACCACCACTCCAAAGCCCGGAATGCTCAAGCCGATGCCGGGCGCGTCGATGTTCTCGCCGCGTACGCCCACCGCGAGCCCCGTCAGGATCTCGGGCCCGAGCGCGATGGAGTTCTCCGCGTCGAAGCCGAGGATGGTCACGTCGCCGGCGGATGGGAAGTCGGGCACGCCACCGTGGAACGAGAAGCCCAGGCGATTGGAGCGGCTGACCGACAGCTCCATGATCACGGCCTCGATGAACACCTGGCGGCGCGGCGCGTCCAGGCGCTCGATGACGCTCCGCAGCGCGGCGTAGTCGTGCAGCGACGAGGTGATGACCAGCGCGTTGGTGGGTTCGTAGGAGGTGACTCGAATGGCACCCTCGAAGAGGTCCGGTGTGGCACCGGCGGCAGCAGCCGCACCCGCGCGACCACCCGGGGCAGCGCCCGCTGCCGGTGCGGCCGACACCCCACCGATGAGCTCCTGCAGCGCGCCCGCGATCTCGGCGGCGTCGCCGTTCTGCACGTAGTGCACGTGGATGCGGCCCTCGCCTTCGAGGGGGATGTCCAGCTGCCGGATCATCTCGAGCACCCGCAGGTAGGCGCGCTCCGTGGCGATGATGATGAGCGAGTTGGTGCGCTCGTCGGCGATGATGTTGGTGATGCTGCTGCTGTCGCCGCGACCCGTGCCCTCGCCCACGGTGGCGATCGCCCCTCCCGGGCTCGGGGCAGCTGCGGCTCCGTCAGCGGCCGGCTGTGCCGCGGCCTGCTGACGTCTTCCCCGCGCGGCGGGCGCCGTGGGAGCTCCTGCACCGGCCGCCGTGGCTGGCGGGAAAATCTCGAGCAGGCGCGCGGCGAGGTCGGCCGCGGTCGCATAGTGAACGGGCTCGATCCAGATCTGCTCACCCGTGCGCTCCACGTCGATGGCCTCGATCAGCCGCATCATTCGGCGGATCTGAGTGCCCGTGTCCGTGATGATCACCGTGTTGGTGGGCGCATAGGCGATGACGCTTCCGTCGGCCGACTTGAAGCGCCCCAGCAGGTTGGCCACGTCCTCCGCCGACACGTTCTCGAGGCGCTGGAGGCGCGTCATGAAGCGGTCCTGCGCCGGGATGGGTCCGCCGTCCGACATGCCCAGGGGCTGCGTCTCGATGCCCCCGGTCTCCATGATCTTGAGGTACTGGCCCGCCGGGACCACCGTCAGACCGTTGACCTCGAGGATGCTCAAGAACGCGTTGTAGGCCTCCGCCGCGGTCACCTTGGTGGGCGCGTACACCGTGGCCTTGATGGCCCGCACCTTGCCCGGGAGGATGAAGCGCTTGCCGGTCATGTTGGAGATCAGGCGCACCAGGTCGGGCAGATCGGCCTCTTCCAGGTTGAACGTCACCCGTGCCCGCGGTGACATGGGACGGAAGTCCACGCCGCTCTCGAACTCGGTCACGCCTTCGGCGCCCGTGGTGCCACCCGCCGCCGGGTTGGGCGGCCGCGCCGCCGGACGCGCACGTCGAACGCGCGCGCTGGTGCCGTCCGGTGCGGTGGGCGGAGCTTCCTGAGCATCGACGTAGCTCAGCCCCGCGAGCATGACGAACGCGGAGAAAGAGAGGAGGGGGAGCGCAGTAGTGAGCTTCATTGAATGGTGTAGTCGATGGTGAGCGGCTGTCCGCGGCGGACGACCGAGAGAGAGAGTGCGTCGGCCCCGGAGAGACGCGTGTAGGCCTCGAGCGCCGTGTCGGGGCTGCTCAGGTCGAAGCCGTTCATGGTGCGGAGCATGTCGCCGTTCTGGACGCCCAGGCGCCCCAGCACGCTGTTCCGGCGGATGCCGTACATCTTCACGCCCACCACGCGGCCGTTCTCTTCGTGGGGGATCACGCGCGCCGTGCGCATGATCTCGGCCTGGTTGCGCATGACCTCGTCCAGGAAGCCACGCTGCACGGTGAAGGCGCGGTCGCTCTGGCGCGTGATGCCCGCCTCCATGGCCTCGTTGGTGATGCCCTCGCCGCCTGTGCCCTCGGCCTCGGGGGTGGGCTCGGGGGTGGCTTCGGCGCTGGCGGCGGCCACCACGGGCGCAGCAGGCGCGGCACCCGGCTCGCCCGGCTCGAACATGGCCATGTAGCAGCGGCGCGTGCCGATGATCATGATCGCGCGGTGGGGCGCGATGATCTCCACCGTCTTGCCGTCCACCACGCTGCCTTCGCGGTAGAGGCGCGAGGTGCCACCCACGGTGATGGCCGCCAGCGAGCGCTCGCGCGACCAGCTCACGATGGACGCGGTGAGCAGCGCGGTGCCCTCGCAGCGCGGGATGGGGTCGCCCTCGCGGTACTCGGCGACCTCTTCCATGCTGCCGTCCGGCATGCCCGCGTCCACGATCTCGGGCGGCGGGCCCACCAACATGAGCTTCACCTTCTCGTGGTTGACGGCGCCGCGTCGGTCGACCGCGGGGGTGCCGTCCGCAACGGCCAGCTGATCACGCTCGGTGCCGCCCAGCACCGGCGACCGGTCGATGAGCGCGGTGCCCGCGAGGTTGGTGGCTCCCTGCGCGAGGAAGAGAGCACACATCCCCAGAGTGGAGAGGAGAATCACGGCGGCGACGCGCTGCTGTCGAGGGGTACCCATTCGAAACCATTCCGGTGCAAAGCAACGCCCGTGCCTAATCCGAAAACACCCCCGAGACCAGCGAAACACCGTGGTTTCTCTGGGGTTCTCGGGACCTCGGCGGGGCCCGCGCGACAAGCTGTCACGCCACCCCGGCCCAGGCGGGAGGGCTACGACAAAATGTCACCGGCCGCGGGCTGGCCCTCGCCCCCGCCCAGCTCGGCGTCGCGCTCGGCCAGCTTGCGGTAGATCGTCCGGGCGCTGATTCCCAGCAGCTGTGCGGCCAGCTGCTTGTCCCCCTCGGTGTGCACCAGCGTGGCGTCGATGGCCCGCTGCTCCAGCTCGGCCATGGTGGTGCCCACCACGAACTCCACCTGGTCGCCGCGGCGCTGCGCCTTGGCCACGTGCTCGGGCAGGTCGTCGAGCCCTAGCGTGCCCGTGCGGTTCAGCACCACGGCGCGCTCGATGACGTTCTCCAGCTCACGCACGTTGCCGGGCCACTCGTACTCCGAGAGCTGCGCCATGGCCTCGCGCGCGGGCCGCAGCACCGGCTTGCCGTTCTTCTTGGCGTACACATCGAGGAAGTGGTCCGCCAGGATGGGAATGTCGTCGCGCCGCGCGCGCAGCGGCGGGCTGGTCAGCGCGATCACGTTCAGGCGGTAGTAGAGGTCCTCGCGGAAGTCCCCGCTGGCCACGGCGGCCCGCAGATCGCGGTGAGTGGCAGCCACCAGCCGGAAGCTGGCCTTCTGCGTCTTGCCGCCCAGCGGCTCGTACTCGCCCTCCTGGAGCACCCGCAACAGCTTCACCTGCACCGCGGCGGGCAGCTCGCCAATCTCGTCCAGGAACAGCGTGCCGCCCGCGGCCTGCGCGATGCGCCCGTCGCGCTTGGCGTGCGCGCCCGTGAACGCGCCGCGCTCGTGGCCGAACAGCTCGCTCTCGAGGATGGTTTCGGGCAGCGCCGCCAGGTTCACGCCCACGAACGCGCCCGAGCGCTTGCTCTGCTCGTGGATGTAGCGCGCCAGCAGCTCCTTGCCCGTGCCGCTCTCGCCCAACACCAGCACGTTGGCGGTGGAGGGGGCGGCCTGCGACGCGATGTCCAAGGCGTGCCGCAGCGCGGGCGAGGAGCCCACGATGGTGCGCGTCTTCAGCGCCGTCAGCTCGCGCTTCAGGTCGCGGTTCTCGGCCACCAGCGAGTGACGCTCGGCGGCCTTCTCCACGGTCTTCACGATCTGCATGCGCTTGAGCGGCTTCTCCACGAAGTCGTAGGCGCCGCCACGCATGGCCTCCACAGCGGTCTCGATGGTGCCGTAGGCGGTCATCAGCACCACCTCGGCGTCAGCCGCCACGGTGTCGAGCGCCTTCAGGAGCTCCAGCCCGCTCATGCCCGGCATCATCAGGTCGGTCACCACCACGGCCACGCGCTGCTGCCGGCACACGTCCAGCGCCGCGCGCCCGCTGGTGGCCGTGAGCACGCGCGCCCCCTCGCGCTCGAAGATGCGCCGCAGGCTCTCGAGGTTGGCGGTGTCGTCATCGACGACGAGGAGGGTCAGGTCGGTCAGGCTCATGGGTGGCTCGGGTCAATCTGGCACAACACAATGACAATACGTCACAGCGCGACAGGATGTCAGGAGGGGTCCAGTGGGAAACAAGCGAAATTTGGGGGCCACGAGACATGGGTCGCACGGCATCACCACGCTCTGCAGGTGTCGTGCCGGGAAGCCTGGTGACAATGGCGCTTCGGTGGTGCTACTCATGCGTTCAGTATGCGGCCCGTCAGCAACCCTCCCAACCCGTTCGCCCACCACACGCTGGAATGGGACGGGCCCGAACCACTGGCGGAGCTTCAACTCTTCGAGGAGCACGCGAAGAGCATCCTGTCGAAGAACGACAGCCCCGACATCGGTTTCGAGTACAGCCTCAACCCCTACCGGGGCTGCTTCCATGCGTGTGCCTACTGCTACGCGCGGCCCACGCACCAGTACCTGGACTTCGGCGCGGGCACGGACTTCGACCGCAAGATCGTGGTGAAGGTGAACGCGGCGGAGCGCCTGCGCGAGGTGTTCAGGAAGGCGTCATGGGCGGGGCGTCCGATTGTGTTCAGCGGCAACACGGACTGCTACCAGCCCATCGAGGCTCACTACGAGCTCACCAAGCGGTGCCTCGAGGTGTGCGCCGAGTTCAAGAACCCGGTCTACATCATCACCAAGAGCAAGCTCGTACGCCGCGACGCGCACCTGCTGGGCCGGCTGGCGCGCGAGGCCGACGCGCGCGTGGCCGTGAGCATCCCCTTCGCCAGCGACGACGACGCGCGGCTGATGGAGCCGTTCGCGTCGCCGCCCAGCAAGCGCTTCGAGACGCTGCGCGTGCTGCACGACTCTGGCGTGCCCACCACCGTGTCGCTGGCGCCCATGATCCCGGGCTTGAACGACTCGCAGATCCCCGAGGTGCTGGAGCGCGCGCGCGAGGCCGGCGCAGACAAGGCGTTCATCACGCTGGTGCGGCTGGCACGCGAGGTGCGGCCGGTGTTCGAGCAGCGCCTGCGCGAGGCGTTTCCGCTGCGCGCCGACAAGGTGCTGCGGCGCCTCGCCGAGATGCGCGAGGGGCAGCGGCCGGGGCAGTTCCACACGCGCATGCGCGGGGAGGGTGAGCACTACCAGCTGGTGGAGCAGCTGTTCCGCAAGACGGCGCTGCGGCTGGGGTACAACCTGCACGACGACGCACGGCCGCTCGGGCCCAGCCCGTTCGCGCGGCCCATCGAGCCGCGTCGGCAGCTCGACCTGTTCAACGGCTGAGGGCCGGTACGGCTGCGGGGGTCAGAGCAGGCGCAGCACGTCTTCCGGCGGCCGGCCCAACGCCGCGCGCTTGCCCACCAGTACGATGGGCCGCTCGATGAGCTTCGGGTTCGCCACCATCGCGTCGATGAGCGCGTCGTCGGTGAGCGCCTCGTTGCCGAGGCCCAGCGCCTTGTACGCGTCCTCCTTGCGGCGCAGCAGCTCGCGCGCGCCCATGCCCAGCTTCTTCAGCACCGCACCCAGCGTCTCGGCATCGGGCGGGTCGTACAGATACAAGCGCGTGGTCACGCTCACGCCACGGCTCTCGAGCAGGGCCAGGGCCTCGCGGCTCTTGCTGCACCGCGGGTTGTGCCAGATGGTGGCGCGGGTCACTTCACGGCCCCCACCTGCAGGTCGCAGCCGTCGAAGCGCGTGATGTAGTCTGCGCCGAACGCGAGCGACGGCGTCATGGAGCCGGCCTTCACCTCGCCGCGTGCGCAGCGCACGGTGGCATCCACGGCGGTGCGCGCGGTCAGCGTGTAGCCCTCGGGCGTGGTCAGCGTGGCCTCCACCGAGCGGCCGTCCGCCGTGCTGGCGCGGCCCCAGACCTGTGTGCTGCCGCGCTCGCGGGTGGCGGCGTCCGGGCCCGTGAGCGTGGCCTCCACCAGGCCCTTGAGCGCGCGCTGCACCAGCGGCAGGCCGAGCGCGGGCCCCACGTGGCGCATGGCCTTCATGGCACGCACCTGGCCCTCGGGCACCGCCACGAACACGGTGATGTTGGGGATGCCGGTGGACTGGAACGCCGTGGACACGTCGCCCCACGGGATGGAGACGGCCAAGCGCGTCTTGTCGCGGAACGGGATGTCACGCGTCTCGTGCGCCGTGGGCACGCTCACCAGGCGGCCGTCGCGGCGCACCTTTCCACCATGCGGCAGCGCCTCGATCATGGTCTTGGTGGTGCCGCGGCTCGACGCGCCCAGGCTGCGGAACGCGAGCACCAGCGTGGTCGCGTCGGGCAGCGCGCGGTGCAGCGAGGCGGCCACGCAGTCGGTGGGCACCACGTCGAAGCCCACGCCCGGCATGATGGTGACCGAGCGCTGCTTGGCCTCGGCGTCGCGCGCGGCGCAGGCCTCGAAGACGTCCACCTCGCCCGTGATGTCCGTGTAGTGCGTGCCGCTCGCGAGGCAGGCCTCGACCACCTTCGCGCTGGTGGCGGAGAAGGGGCCCGCGGCCAGCGAGATGGCGTCCACGTCCGCGAGCTGCGCGGCGATGGCCCCCACGTCGGAAAGGTCGAAGACGCGGTGCTCGAGCCCATGACGCTCCGCCAAGGGGCGAATGACCTCGGCGCGGCGGCCCGCCAGGATGGGCTTCTCACCGCGACGTGCGGCCTCTTCGACCATCAGCTGCCCGGTGTATCCGTTGGCTCCGTAGAGCATCCAGTTCGCCATCCCGATCCGCCCTTTCTCGTCTCGACGTCTGCGCGGTCACGCAGCGCGAGGGACCCGATCTGGGCCGGACGGGGCTTCGCTGCAAGCAGAGACGCCCCGCTCTCCGTTGATGAATGGCCATTCATTTTCTAGTGGGCCACGCGGGCTCGGGGTGGTACGCCGAAGCCCATGAATTTCATCGAGACCGAAGAGCAGACGCTCCTGCGCCAAGAAGTGCGTGCCATCGCGAAGCCGTTCGGGCGCGAGTACTACTTGAAGAAGGCGCGCGCGGGGGAGCCGCTCGACGAACTCTGGGACGCCGTCGGCGCCGCGGGCTACCTGGGCGTGAACATCCCCGAGTCACACGGTGGTGGTGGGCTCGGCATCTCGGAGCTGGCCATGGTCAGTGAAGAGCTGGCCGCCGCGGGCTGCCCGCTGTTGCTGTTGCTGGTGTCGCCCGCCATCTGCGGCACCATCCTCGCGCGCTTCGGCACTCCCGCGCAGCAGGACACGTGGCTGCCTGGCCTCGCCACGGGCAAGCAGAAGCTGGTCTTCGCCATCACGGAGCCGGACGCGGGCTCCAACTCGCACCGCATCGCCACCGTGGCGCGCCGCGAGGGCAGCGAGTGGGTGCTGAGCGGCACCAAGTACTACATCTCGGGCGTCGACGAGGCCGACGCCATCCTGGTGGTCGCGTCCACCCCCGATGTCGAGGGGCGGCCGGGGCTGTCGCTCTTCCTGGTGGACGCGAACGCGCCCGGCATGACCAAGACGCCCATCCCCATGGAGCTGGTCGCGGCCGAGCGGCAGTTCACGCTGTTTTTCGATGGCGTCCGCGTACCCCACGAGCGGCTCATCGGGAAGCCGGGGCACGGGCTGCAGCAGGTGTTCCTGGGCCTCAATCCCGAGCGCATCCTGGGCGCCGCCATGGGCAACGGCATCGCGCGTTATGCGCTCTCGGCGGGCGCGCGCTACGCCAGTGAGCGGGCGGTGTTCGGGGCGCCCATCGGCACGCACCAGGGCATCGCGCACCCCTTGGCGCAGGCCAAGATCGAGGTGGAGCTGGCGCGCCTGATGACCAGCAAGGCGGCGTGGCTCTTCGACCAGGGGCTCGACGCCGCGGAGGCTGCCAACATGGCCAAGTACGCCGCCGCGGAGGCCGCGCTGGCCGCCGTGGACGCCGCCATCCAGACGCACGGTGGCAACGGCATGTCGGAGGAGTACGGCATCGCGGCCCTGTGGGGCGTGGCCCGCACGCTGCGCATCGCGCCGGTCAGCCGCGAGATGATCTTGAACTTCATCGCGCAGCACTCGCTGAAGCTGCCCAAGTCGTACTGAGCGTTGCCGCCTCGCCCTGCGTTCGCGTTATGCTCGGCGACATGCCAGCGCACGTGACCTCTTCGTACCTCTCGTGGCTGGGCTGCACCCTCGCGGCGCTGACGTTCGCGTCCTCGTCCGCGTGCACGCCCGAGGAGACCACCGCCGAGCGGCCGGGGCGCGGCCTGGATGCACCAAATGCCGGCGCTGCAGGTGCCTTGCCCGCTTCGGAGGCGCCTGCCGCAGCGGGCCCCCGGCGCTCCTCTCCGAGTGGCTACAGCCCGAGCGCCAGCTCGTCCTTCGGCGGCGGGTCAGCGCCCAGCGGCGCAGCCCCCGTGGACCCGAACGCGCCACAGCGCGACCTGAGCGCCGAGCTGCAGGCCATGATGGGCCAGCCGCTTACGTGCTTGGCGGGCGCCGCGCCCGCGCCCACCGTCACCGTGAGCGTCTCCACCATCGTGGATGCTGGCGGCAACGTGCTGCGCGCCACGGCCAGCGGGCCACTCACCGAGGAGGGGCTGGCGTGCATGCAGGCCCGCGCGGCCGGGGTCCGCTTTCGAGCGCCCGTGCCCCGTGCGCCCATCAACGTGACCGCCCGCATCGCCTTTCGCATGACCAGTCCCGGCACGGAGGCCACCTCCACGGTCATCGAAGAGCCGCGCGTGCTGCCGCCTGGTGCCGTGGACCCCATGAACGGGAACGCGGTACCCATTGCGCCGCGTGCCGGGGTGCCCATCGCGCCCCGGGCCGGGCAGGCCATCGAGCCGCGCCCTGGGACCGCCGTCGAGCCCACCCAGGGCGTCACCATCATGGGCCCCAGCGGCACGCCCATCGGGCGGTAGTGGGCTCGACGGACCGCCGCGGGCATCGCACGCTCGGCGCCATCCGATGCACTTCGACTCGCTCACGCGGCTGCTGCTCCAGGTAGGCGTCATCATCGGCGTCTCGCAGGTGTTCTCGCGGCTGGGACGCCGCATCCGGCAGCCGTCGGTGGTCTCCGAGATCCTGGCCGGCGTGGCCCTCGGCCCGTCGCTGCTGGGCGTGGTGTGGCCCGAGGCCTCGGCCTTCCTGTTCCCGCCCACGTCCCTCGACGGGCTCGAGGCCGTGGCGCAGCTCGGCCTGATCCTCTTCATGTTCCTGGTGGGGCTCGAGCTCGACCCGGGCGTGATGAAGGGGCGCAGCCGCAGCGCCATTGCCATCAGCCAGGCCGGCATCGTGGTGCCGTTCGCGCTGGGCCTGGTGCTCGCGTCGCAGGTGCACGCGCGGCTGTCGCCCGTTGACACGCCGTTCTTGTCGTTCGCACTCTTCCTGGGCGTAGCCATGAGCATCACGGCGTTCCCGGTGCTCGCGCGGCTCATCGACGAGCGCGGCCTGCTGGGGTCGCCGCTTGGCACCACCGCCCTGGCCGCCGCGGCCATCGACGACGTCACGGCCTGGTGCCTGCTCGCCTTCGTGGTGTCGTTCGTGCGCGCCGAGGGCATCCTGAGCGTGGCCATTACGGTGTCGCTCGCGGTGGTGTTCGTGGTGGTCATGGCCACCGTGGGGCGGCGCCTGCTGCCGAAGCTGGCCGTGCCCGACGTGGCGCCCAGCCGCGAGCGCTTCACCGTGGTGCTCGTGTTGGTGGTGGCCAGCGCGTCGTTCACGCACGTCATCGGCATCCACGCGCTCTTCGGCGCGTTCTGCCTGGGCGTGGCGCTGCCTCATGACGGCCGCTTCGCGAAGGGCCTCGAAGAGCGGATCGAGGACCTGGTGGTAGTCGCCATGCTGCCCATCTTCTTCGCGCACTCGGGGCTGCGCACCAACCTCGGCCTGCTGGACTCCATGGAGGACATCGTCCTGTGCGTGATCGTGGTCTTGGTGGCCGTGCTCGGAAAGCTGGGCGGCGTGACGCTGGCGGCGCGCTTTGCGGGGCACCCCTGGCGCGAGGCCACCACCCTGGGCGTGCTCATGAACACGCGCGGGCTGATGGAGCTGGTGGTGCTGCACGTGGGCCTCGACCTCGGCGTGCTGTCTCCCAAGCTCTTCACCATGATGGTCATCATGGCCCTGGTCACCACCATGGCCACGGGGCCGGCGGTGTCGTGGCTCATGGCCCGGCGGCAGCCAGAGCTGCTAGACAGCACGGCATGAGCAACGCCTTCAGCAGCGCCCTCGAGCGCCAGCAGTCCCTCGCCTACTCCCTCCTGCGCGTGGTCGCGGGCTTCATGTTCACGCTGCACGGCGTGCAGAAGATCCTCGGGCTGTTGTCCGAGCGCGCCACCCCAGCGGTGGGCTCGCAGATCTGGGTGGGCGGCGTCATCGAGCTGGTGTGCGGCGTGCTCATCGCGCTCGGGCTGTTCACGCGCTACGCGGCGTTCCTGGCCAGCGGCACCATGGCGGTGGCCTACGCGCAGTTCCATTGGAAGTTCGCGTTCGACCGCGAGTTCTTCCCCGCCGTCAACGGGGGCGAGCTCGCTGCGCTCTACGCCGTGGTGTTCCTGTTCATGGCGTGCCACGGGGCGGGCGCCTTCAGCGTGGACGCGCTGTTGGCGAAGCGGAAGTAGCCGCGAGCTCGGGCTGTGGCCCTCAGGGGACGCTGGCGGCCAGCTGCTCCACCCGCGCCAGCTCCTCGGCCGAGTAGGCTCGACCCACCAGCGAGGCGCGTGCGGCCTGGAGGACGGCCGCCCATGCAGCCTGGGCCGGCGCGGTGTCCACCCGCGTGGCACCCAAGCGGACACACGTCGCCACGGCAGCGTCGTCGTCGCGCCGGACGGCGGCTCGCATCGCGACGTGGGCCTGCGCGCCCGTCTCCAAGAGCACGACCTGCGAGGTCGCGGGCAGCGCGTTGAACGCTCTGTGGGTCACCACCGTGGCGGTCGAGCCGAGGCAGTGGAATCCCCCTGTGAAGTGCGTGGAGCGTGTGTTCCATCCGTTCGCCACGGCCTCGAGAGCCGTCGCGGGGTAGGCGTCCAGGAGGCTCGATTGCAGCTGGGTCGTCACCTCCGCCACGGTCGCGCCGTTCCCCGCGACGCCTGCTGCCGTCAGGATGCGCTGCCACGGATTGACCGCGCTCGACGCGAAGGCCCCCGCCCACATGCGCGTGCCCACCATGTCGGGCGGGGCGACGATGGCTCGGCGCGCGAAGACGCGCTGCGCACCCAGGTCGGAGAACCCCATGAGCTTCAATTCCCGCGCGCTGAACGCGTCGTGGATGGCGGACATCATCCCGGTGCGGACCGCGTCGAGCTTGGCATGTGTGGTGCTCACGCCAGGGGCATCGACGGCGAAGAGGGGGGCATTCCGCTCGCCCATCGCCCACGAAGAGAGCAGCGCGCCCTCCAGCTGACCCCGCTCCAGCTTACGTACGAAGTCCAAATCCGTGCCCATGCTCGAGGCGAAGTAGAGGCGCAGGGTGAGCGCGTTGGAGGTGCGCCGGGCGACCGACGCGCCCCACGCGGTGAGCGCGCGGCCCGGTCCGGAGGCAGCGGGCCACGTGGTCGCGATGCGCAGCTCCGTCGAGGTCTGGGCGCGCACCGAGCGGGCGCCGGTAGCGATGGCCGGCACCGCGAGTGCAGCCGCGGTGAGGAAGGTGCGTCGATTCATGCGGGACCGTCGGGTGGGTTCGCTCATGGTGCCTCCTGGGGTATCACGGACGCCTGGCCGCTGACCATAGCGGCGCCCAGCACCCGGCTAGCGCGCGGGACGTTGCCGCCGGGCAAACCATTCACGGTAGCGCGCCATCCGCTGCACTTGCTCGGGCGGCGCGCGGCGCTGGCAGCTCTGGGCTTCAGCACTCCCAGCCGGCGCACCCCAGCGCGTCTCCACGCAGTCGTTCGGGTTGTAGGCCACCTCGAACGCCGCCTTGCGGGCCACCAGCTCGGCCAGCGTGACACGCTGCTGCGCGCCGTCGCTGCGCACGTAGGTGATGGCGCGCGCGGCCAGCAGCGTGTCGAGCTCCCCCCGCAGGCGAGCGGCCACGGCGCGCGCCTCGGACGCGGACACGCCGAAGCGCGCGGGCTGGCGGAGCACGTTGTCGGGGAAGCCCGGGAGAGAGTATTGTCTCCCGAGCGGGAGAGTGATACTGCTATCATATGCAAGGAAGATTTCGGATCGCGGTCGTGGTCGCTGTGGTCGCTTTGGGATGTGATGCGCCACAAACGGGGAGGGGGGGGGGCGCAGGCTCTTCGCCAGGGCGACGCTGGCGTAGAACAGGAGCCTTCGGCCAGCGGAGCCGGGCCCGTCGGGTCCAGTGACATTCGCGTCACGGGCGTTGTTCGGTGGGCCCACGAAGGCGAAGACGACTTCGTCTACGAGAGCGGGTTCGAGTTGATCGACGGGGAGGTGGTCGTCGAGGGGGACATCGTTCTGGGCACGTTGGCCGAGACGCAGCAAGGCCACGACCGACTTACGCGTCTGCTCCTTGACGACAGCCAGACGCCTGAAGCAGCCACAGAGAAGGCGTTCCTCCGAACCCGGCGTTCCTGGGGTGGGGGAGTAGTGCCCTACATGGTGGCGGACGGCCTGGACTGTGCCATCGCTTCGGGGCGCATCGTGGGCGGCGACACCCGCTGTCTCAACATCCAAGCCGGGGTCGACCACTGGAACGGGTTGACACCCATGACGGGTATGCGCTGGGAGTTTCGGAGCAGCATCAAGGGTCGCAAGAAAGGGGTGCGCTTTACGGGCGGAGACACCCGCTCTCGAGTTGGCGAACATACCGGCCGTCAGGATCTACACTTAGAGTCGGGCGTCGGTCTTGGCGCGGTGCAACATGAGATGCTCCACGCGATGGGGCTCTACCATGAGCACCAGCGGCCCGTTCGTGATGACTTCATCATCGTCAAGGACGAGTTCATCAACCGAGGCTTCCGCTCCACCTTCTCGAACATCCGAGCGATCCGCGATCAGCGGCATCGGCGCCAGATCGGGCGCTACGATGTGGACAGCATCATGCACTACGCGAGCATCGGCAACTCGCTACAGGTGGGGGTCTATCCGCGGACACTCGCGCTCGGGTCGCGAGAGCAGTTGGTGAGTTGGTCCTTGTCGAGCCTGCTTTGGACTCCTGGCGGTGAGCCGCCGCCGGTCGGCGTGCTGCAATTTCCAGCCTCGTGGAACCTTCGCGCGCGGCTCGGCTTCGAGGGAGTCGAGCTGTCGCGCCTGGCGGTGACCGACGTAGAAGGTGATGGCTTCGACGACGTGATAGGGACGCTAGACGGTCACTACTTCTGGTCGAGTCAGGGGCGGACGGGGTGGCGTGCGGTGCTGGGCGCCGATGGCGAGCCCGTCTCGGCGGGCGCCGATGCGTTTTGGGGGGAGTTTGACGCGCACGAGGGGCGCGACGTGATGGTGTGGCTCGCCGAGGGTCGCCGACTCGATGTCGCGAGCTCGGACGGCACACGCTGGACGCGCACTCTTCCACTCGGTGCGACCGATGTCGCGACCGCGGACCATGACGGCGACGGCGACACCGACGTCTTCGTGCTTCAGCGATCCAATCTCGGGACGGTCGACATCCAGGTGTTGGATGGGGCGTCCATCCGCTCGGGCTCCTTGGAACCGTGGGCCACGATCCCCGTGTCGTCTTCAGCTGCCCCGCGCCCGGTCGCCGTGCGATTCGAGGTGGTGGAAGTCGCGGCGCTGGTCTTCGAGCCCGTTCTCTTCGACGAGCGGAACAGCTCCGAGCGTCCGAGCCTCGTGCGTTTGCCGCGCGGCGCCACAGCGTGGGTCAACGTGTTTGGCACCGCGCGGGGTCCACTGCCGGCGCATGTGCGTTTACTCGCGCAGCTGCACTTCGTCGAACTCGACCGCTGGTCGGGGTCACGTCCCGTCATTGATATTCTCACCCACTCGCTAAGCGGACAGGGTGTTCCAACCGGGGCGCCGCTGATGATCCGCAACGCGTTTGAACCCTGCGCGACACTCGTCGCGCTCCAGTACGGGACCGGTGTGCTTGAGCAGGGCTTCGGCGCAGACCTGCGCACGGACCTCGTCGGCCGCTTCGAGTCGCGGCAGCTCGCCAGCATCCTTTCTTACGGCTCTATCGTGCGTTGCGCCTCACCTCCTGTTCCGTCTGATGTGCTGGCGCTTGCGTCCATCTACAACCGCACGCTGCTCGCGCAACTGTCAGACCGCACGCCAGGGGTCGGGTGCGGTGTGGACCTCAGCGTTCCCGTGGAGTTGACTCTGGGCGGGGGCGAGCGAGCTGAATTGGAGGCGTCGTTCGTGGACCCAGGGGGGTCACTGACGCTGGCTCGCGTCCTGGTGGAGCGTGTGCTCGCCAACGGGACTCAAACACTGGAGGACCGAAGCGTGCCCCTGTCGGGCCGCGCAGACCACGTCGAGCACGTGTTCGCTCGCACGGAGTCCGGGAGCTATCGTGTGCGCGTCTTCTACGACACACGGGAGGAGCCCGCAGCGACATGGCTGATCCGAGTAGAGACGTGTGGTGACGGGCGACTGAACCCAGATGAACAGTGCGACGACGGGAGAGGCAACAGCGATGTCGCTCCAGATGCCTGCCGCACCACATGCGAAGCGCCCGGCTGCGGAGACGGCGTGCTGGACACGGGCGAAGAGTGCGAGCCAGGCGTGACCTCAGGGCCGTGCACGCCGTTCTGTCGCGTGACGGGGCCCACCTGCGGCAACGGGGCGATCGAGCCTGGGGAGGAGTGCGATGACGGGACCGGAAACAGCGACACATCGTCCGACGCCTGCCGTACCATCTGCGTTCTCCCCTTCTGCGGCGACCTCGTCGTGGACACGGGTGAAGAATGCGAGCCACCCAACGCGAACTTCTGTTTGGCTAGCTGCATTTGGGCGTTCGAATGATGCGCCAATCCTCCAAGCCTTGGACTGTGGGAAGGCTACTGAGCGCCCTGGCGCTGATGGGCTGCCATCAGGAGTCGCTCTCGGTGCCCTTCGACGAACTCTACGTCCCGTGCATCAGCGACGAGGACTGTCCCCGGGAAGCGTCGGAGTGCTACACGCACCGGTTCTACACCGCGCCCAATCGCGAGGTCACCGTTGCGTATCGCCAGTGTTCGCGGTCGTGCTCATCTCATCAGGAGTGTCATGATGGGACCCTCGAGAATGGCGACGATGGGGATATCCCCGTGGTGAGTGGACTCTGCATGGTGCAGGACGAGTTCGGAGTGTACGACCGACGCAGCGACAGCCGCTCGGGACACTGCCTCGACGTCGGAAACGGATTCGAACCCACGCTCCCCGAATGTCCAACGCAAGGGACGATGGACACCGAGATCTACTCGGGCCTCGACTATGCGCAGGTGTGCCTCCCGGACCCATTCGTAGAGTAGGTGGCCAATGAATAGCGCCAGACGCCCACGTCACGCCGAGTCCATCTCGAGCCAGTTCACTCGAGCCATCGTCTTGCTGCTCGGCTTGCTGCCTGGATGTCACTGCGGCGGGTCAGCGTCTGACGACGACGGGGGAGCTGCCGACGCGAACGCACCCGATCTAATGTCCGGGGAACAGGGCATGGACCCTGAGGCGTGCACCCAGCCTGGCCGCACTTTCGTGGTTCGGTTGAGCGAGGTAGAGGACATCGACCTGCTGTTCATGGTGGACGACTCGAGCTCCATGCGGGAGGAACAGGTCGCTGTGGCGCAGGAGATCCCGCGCCTGGTGGAGGTGCTCGCCACCGGGGACCGCGACGGCGACGGCAACCAAGACTTCCGTCCGCTGGCTAGCATCCATCTTGGGGTCATCAGCAGCAACATGGGCATCGGAGGGGTGGCGCTCCACCCGAACGCGCGCTGTACGGCGACGCTCGGCGACGATGGGATCCTCCTCACGGAGTCGGGAGGAACGGACCCGACGTGTGCCCTGTCCTACCCGCCGTTCCTGACGTTCCTGAGCGTGGACGATGACGTCATGGCGTTCGCTCAGTCGGCAGGCTGTCTGGCTACCACGGGCATCGACGGCTGCGCGTTCGAGCAGCAGCTGGAAGCGGTCCTCAAGGCGCTCACCCCCGCGGAGTCCGAGGTGGTGTTCGAGCACGAGCGGGGTGGCGTCGTCATTCGCACCACCAGAGGGCATGGTGGAACCGGAGTCAACCAAGGGTTCTCGAGAGATACTTCCCTGCTCGCGGTCGTCATGATCACCGACGAAGATGACTGCTCGACCCGAGATCTGGACCTCTACGACATCACGCCCTTCATCCCCGAGCTGGCCCAGTACCCAGTCGCCGTCGATGCCGTGGGTGACATCTCGCCGAACCTGCAGTGTCCCCAGTACCGCGACGTTCAGTACGACGTCGCGAAGCGCTACGTCGCAGGGCTGCTTGCCGTTCGACCAGACGCCACCGACTTGCTCGTCTTCGCCGTGATTGGCGGTGTGGCGCCCGACGTGCTCTCTGCGCACACCAACATCGTGACCGAAGACGGACGCACGAGGAAGACGGTGGACTATCCAGGCCTCCTGACTGACTCGGCCATGCAAGAGGTTCCGAACCCAGAGCGAACCAACCTCATGCCCGGGTGCGAGCGACCCGACCCGGACGCTCCGAGCGACCCGACGCGGGTCAACTCCGCGCTGCCGCCGCGTCGGTTGGTGCAGGTCGCCGAAGGCCTCGAAGCTCGAGGTGCCCACGGCGTCGTGGCCTCCATTTGCGAGGCGCGCGACGGTGCAGCGGGCGACTACCGCGCAGATTTCTCGCCGGCTTTCGATGACATCCTGTTGGCCGTGGAGAACGCGTTGCCACCGGGGTGCATCGCGGAGCGGCTGGCTCGCAGCGCCAGCGCCGAGGTCCCCTGCGTGGTCCTCGAGACGCTCCCGCCGGGGATGACGTGCGCGTCCCAAGTCGACCGTGGCCGTGAATCCGTCGCCATCCGTGTGGAGGGCACTGGACCTTCAGCCCGGGAGACGTGTCGCGTGGTGCAGCTCGCGCCCACTCAGGAAGACGTCACCGCCTCGCGCGACCCTGCGGGCGTGGGGTGGTTCTACGACGACTACACCGAACAGCTCGCGATGCGCTGCCCCTCTGGTCGTCAGGCCGTGGTGTTCGCGCCCGGGGCTGGCCCTGCGGTTGACGCGGAAGTGGTGATGGAGTGCCTGGGAGCCGCGCCTGCCGACCTGAACAGGGCGGACGTGGGAACGGGCTGCCTCGTTGACCCAAGCGACTGCGACCTGTCGGGGACGGACCTCGCCAGCCTGCGGGCGCAGTACCGTCGCCCCGAGGCCACCCTGGTCTGCGCGTCGGGGAACTGCCACCTTTCGTGTGAGACCGACGGGGACTGTCCCGGCCTCCAGGTGTGCGTGTTCTTCGACGAGCGAAGTGTGTGTCAGGACCTCGAGTGTCGTCTCTAACGGGCCGGGCGACCGAGTACCGAGGACGCTAGCGCACGGGACGTTGCCGCCGCGCAAACCACTCCCGGTAGCGCGCCATCCGCTGCACTTGCTCGGGGGGCGCGCGGCGCTGGCAGCTCTGGGCTTCAGCACTCCCAGCCGGCGCACCCCAGCGCGTCTCCACGCAGTCGTTCGGGTTGTAGGCCACCTCGAACGCCGCCTTGCGGGCCACCAGCTCGGCCAGCGTGACACGCTGCTGCGCGCCGTCGCTGCGCACGTAGGTGATGGCGCGCGCGGCCAGCAGCGTGTCGAGCTCCCCCCGCAGGCGAGTGGCCACCGAGCGCGCCTCTGCGGCGGCCACGCCGAAGCGCGCCGGCTGCCGCAGCACGCTGTCCGGGAAGCCCATCACGGCGTCGATGCTGATCAACAGGCGCATGTCGCGTGAGGGCGTGGCGAAGTCCTCCCAGTCGCCGACGGTCTCGAACACGGCGTAGCCCTCGGGCATCTCCATGCGCGTGCCGGGGTGGCTGCGCATGTGCTGCTCGCCGTTGTCCACCGACACCACGCGGCGCTGGGCCGACTCGTCGAGCGCATCCACCAACACGCGCAGCTGGCCCATGGGCTCGAGCGGGCGCGGGTTGATGAGCGCCTCCATGCGGTCGTAGAAGTCGTCCGCGCTGCCTGCGTATTGCTGGCGCGACCAGGCGCGCGGGGCGGCGGTGATCTCGTCGTTGCGCCGCATGAGCATGCCTTCGCGGCGCGCGCGCACAGGGCGGAAGGCTTTGAAGCCAGCGCCCGCAGCCGTGGTGTCCGGCGAGAACAGGAACGAGCCGCGCCAGAAGCGGCGCAGCGCCACGGTGCCGTCCGGCTGTGCGTCGGCGCCGATGAGCACGCCGTAGTCGGTGGCGGTCTGCGGCACCCAGCGCGCGATGATCAGGAGGTGCCCGTACGGGTCGGCGAAGACGGTGCCCGGCAGGAGGCTCTCGCGCGTGAGCGGCACGGGGTACACGTCCGTGGCGTTCGAGTCCGGGTGCGTGCGCGCGCTGGCCGAGTGCACCGTGCCGGCCACCACGCGTGAGAACTCCTGGAACGCGTTGACCTCGTCGGTGCCCGGGACGGCCTGCTGGTTGTGTTGCGGGGTGACGTCGCACGCGGGCGGTTGGCCGTCGGCTCCACGCCCGCACGCGCGGAACGCGAAGGGCAGGCGCAGCTTCCACGCAAAGTACGCGCGCAGGAAGTAGGGCAGGTCTGCGCAGTCGGGGCGCAGACGGATGCGGTCGTCCTCATGGGAACCGAAGTGGTCGTGCAGCAGGTTGCGGGCGGGGTCACGCACCAAGACGCTGAGGTTCGGCCAGGTGGACTCCTCCGGTGGCGCCTCGCGCTGGCCTTCCACCGTGGGCGCGAAGAGCTGCTCCACGAACGCCGCGTACAGGTTCTCGGTGTCCTCGTCCCAGCGCCAGACGGACTGCCACGCCGGGTCCACGTCGGCCTCGTGCCGGCGCAGCCCCCCACGGTGCCCGCGCACCTCGATCTGCTCGCATGCCAAGATGCGCTCGCCGTCCCCCAACACCGCGGTCCAGGTGCCCTCACGCGGGCTCGGCTGCTCGGCCCAGTAGGTATACGGCGGGCCACCCAACACGCGCGTGCGCGGCAGGTGACGCGTGCCGCTCGGGTCGAACAGCGCCACGGCCACCGCGCCCGCATCGGCGCTGCTGGAGACCATCACGCGCAGGGGCTGCTGCGGGTTCGGACGGCGCGGCGACTGGAAGACGGCGATGCCGAGCGAGTCCTCGCACACCTCGGGGATGGCCAACGGTGGCGCGGCCGGCCGGCGCACGGCGGCCCCCTGCAGCCCCGCCGTGGGGCTGCGCCCCAGCACGATCACCTTGGTGATGCGCTCGAGGAACGACCCGCGCGAGGTGTTCGCGCCCAGCGTGAGGTCGCTCACCGCCACCCGGTCCACGCGCCGCAGCGTCTCGCCCTCGGGCCGGCAGGGCTCGAGGTACTCGCTGAACGAGTGGATGACCATGGGCCGCCCGGCGCGGTCTCGCCCCAAGTACAGCATGATGTGCCCCGGGAAGTGCAGCAGCACGATGCCCGAGCGCGCGGCCTCCTCGATGACTTGCTGCTTGTCACGCGGGTTGGTCACGCCGGCGACGTCCACCGCGAACGAGCCCGCCAGCGCCTGCTGCGAGCTGTGCCGCGGCAGCGGGAGCCCGAACGTCTCGAAGATGTCCAGCAGGTAGCGCGAGCAGTCGCGCCCGCCGGCGTGGTCACCCCAGCCGTAGGGGCTGCCCAGGAGCGCGAACGCCTCTTCGAGGACCGCCCGTCGCGTGAGCGGCCGCGCGGTGCTGATGCCTGCGTCGGACAGCGTGCCACGCACCACCCCGGCCGCTGTCATGGCCAGGCTCTCGCCGGTCTCGAGGGTGGGCACGCGGGCGCTGGCCGGCAGCGTCACATCGGCGCCGCCGCTACCAGGACGCAGGGTGGCGGGGCTGCGCAGGTGCGCGAAGGGCCCGTGCACGAACACCCGCTCGTGCTCCACCGGCAGCGGCGCCGACAGACTGGCCTGCTCGTTCAGGAACCCGATGGCGTAGCGCGTGCGCGCAAGCCGCAGGCCACCGGGCCAGCTGGCCAGCACCTGCACCACCTCTTGCGGCCGAATGGTGCTGCACGCGTTGCGGTCGAAGTCGAGGGCGCGCGCCGGCGTGTAGTAGCCCGTCTCGAAGGGCGCACAGCGCAGCGGCACGGGCGCGAGGGCCACGCGCAGCTCGGGGGCCACGGGCGGCAGCTCGTCGATGCGCGCCAGCGCGCGCCGCTCGGCCGGGGTCCAGGGCGAGCCGTCTTCGTGCACGAACGCGCCGCTGCTGAAGCGCTCGCGCAGGAACGTGAAGCGCTCGTTGATGTTGCGCAGCAAGACGTCCGTGCGCAGCGGCTGCAGCAGGTCCACCTGGCCGATGGGCCCGTCATCGGTGCCGGCCGTGGACATGGCCAGCGCGTGCGCGCTCACGTCCTCGGGCGAGAGCAGCGCCGTGTCCACGTCGCCGTAGGCGGCTGCGCGCTCCACCCAGTAGGCCAGCGTCTCGTGCTCGGGCTGCACGCCCGGCAAGGGCTCTGGCGCAGGGGCTTGCGCGGGGCAAGCGGTGCTGGTCTCGCTGCCGGTCACACTCTCGGGCGCGGGCTCGGGGCTGCTATCCGCGCCTTGCCCACCGCAGCCGGACAGCCCCAACGCCAGCAGCGCGAGCGCAGCGCCCAGCGAGGGCCCCTT
Organism: Sandaracinaceae bacterium; assembly: GCA_016706685.1. Classification (NCBI taxonomy): domain Bacteria; kingdom Pseudomonadati; phylum Myxococcota; order Polyangiales; family Sandaracinaceae; species Sandaracinaceae bacterium. The sequence continues at coordinate 106,291 of JADJJE010000012.1, forward strand.
CGTGTGGCCCGCGGGTGGTGCAGGTGGTGAGTACGGGGACATGAGCGCTGTCACGCGGAGGCGCGGGTGTCGCCCGCGCGGCGCTGCAACCATCGCAGCGCCTGCGTGGCCACGCTTCCCGAGTCGCCATGACCGAGCTGCGTGCCGCGCGGGAAGCCCACGTGGCCTCCGCGGTCCAAGAACACCGTCCGCACGGCAGAGCATTCCTCGAGGTGCGGGCGCACGATGTGAGCGAACACCATGGGGTCCTTCGAGGTGGCCACCACCAGCGTGGGGACGGTCACCTGGTGCAGGATGGGCGCCACCGTGGTGCGCGCGTAGTAGTCGTCGGCCGACGCGAAGCCGTGGCGCGGCGCGATGATGCGCTCGTCCCACTCGCGGATGGTGTCGATGGCGTCGGCGCGCTTCACGTCGAAGGGCACTTCGCTGCGCTGCGCCACGCCGCGGTAGATGTCCTTCAGTCCGCGCAGCACCGTGCGCCGGTAGATGCGCCCCTTGGGCTTGTCGATCTCCACCACGCCGCCCGCCAGGTCGATGGGCGGACAGAAGGCCGCGACGCCCGCAACGTTCGAGCAGGCGCCCTCGGCGGCGTGCCGCAGGGACACGTGCCCGCCCAGCGAGTACCCCAGCAGGAACACGCGGCGGAACGCCAGCACCTCGGGGCTCTGCAGCACGGCCACGACATCGGCCGTCAGCCCCGCGTGGTAGTAGTCGGTCCCGTGACGGTCGGCGCCGCGCAGGTTGACGCGCAGGCAGGCGTGGCCGAGCGCGAGCGCGTCGTGCGCAATCTCCACCATGTAGTGGCTGCGGTGGCTGCCTCCGAGGCCATGGATGGCCACCACCAGGTCGGTCTCGCTCGGCAGCGTCACCTCGCTGGGCAGCGTCAGCCGGCCGGTGAGGCGCACGCGCCCGCGCACCGGGTCGTCCAAGTAGGTGCGAAAGTGGCGTGAAGGCGGCGGCGCCTTCGGCCGGAGCATGTGCGCCACATAGGGACGAAAGGTCCAGACGTGCCCGTGAAGGTCCATAGCCCCATCTTACGCTGACCACCTCGGCCGGTACAACCGACGGGGGGGCCACCTCAAGGGGTGCGCGGCACCCATGGAAAGTACGGGGGCTCGTCTTCGCAGCTGGGCACGTCGTCGCGCGCGCAAAAGATGCGCATGTGGAAGTGGCTGCGGTGGGGTGAGCCCCGTGGCTGGTCCAGAACGGCCTCGGCCCGCGCGATGATCTCCGCGCTGGCCCGCTGGTTGCGCGCGTGGCGCAGCAGCGCCTGAATCAACGGGTTGGCCACGAAGAGGTACTGCGGGTGCACCTCGGGGTGGCTCAGCAGGGCTTCCACCAGCGTCCAGTTGCGGGCCACGTCGAAGCCGTAGAGCCGCCCCCCGTGCGGGCCCACCAGCTGCGCCGTCATGTGCACGAAGCCGGGCGCCGCGGGCAGGGCGCGACCCTGGGGGTCCACCATGTAGAAGCCGATGTCCACGTCGCGGCCGCTGCGGTGCGAGCGATGCGGCCGAAGGCGACCGCCGCCCTCGCGCGAGAGATCGCCCACCACCAAGCGGCTGCCGGGGGCAGAGCGCGCCACCGCGTGCGCGCCGTACACCAGCAGCGTGACCAGCTCCGCCGTGCCGTAGTGCTCGCCGCGGGACTCCGACTTGACCAGCAGCGCCGGGTCGGTGGGGACGGGCACGCCGTTGCGCAGGAGCCCGCCGTTGGAGCGGCCGAGCGAGACGGACCGCGAGTGCCCGACGATCGCGGCCACCGTGCCGGGAGGCGGAGCCGGCGGCGCGGGCGGCGTGCTGGCGGCGCGGTCCAGTGCGGCCTCTTCTCGGGCGATCTCTTCGTCGATGACCCGTTGCTCTTCTTCGGTGGGCTCGCCGTGTCCTGCGGCGTGCGCCTCTTCCCGCGCGAGCTCCTCGTCCGTGGTGGGGGGTGGCATGTCCGCCAGGGCGCCCACGGCCAGCAGCGAGCACGCCACGAGGGCGAGCGCGAGTGAGCCATGGCGGTTCCGGGGGAGCATGACCCCCCAGCATGCAGGCTCAGGCACCCGAGGCAATGCGCGATGTGGCTAGTGGCGACCGGCGGACCCGCGCGAGCACCGGCCCAGCGGCCGAATTCCCGTGAATTCTGGCCACTTGGCCGATGCCACGGGCTTGCCAAGACGAGGCTCGCGTGCTTTATGGGCAGCGGCTCGGACCCACACGGTCCCACCCCAACGTTACCGTCGTTCCCACGAGGATGCGCATCATGGATCGCCCAAGTCTGCTCGCGTTGTTTCAGAAGATGGCTGGCGAGGTCGCCGAGAAGGACCTCACTGGCCTTGAAGAGTCGAGCGTCATCGCCGACATTGGAGTCGACTCGCTGGCCATGCTGGAGATCGTCGGCGAGATGGAGCGCGAGCTCGGCGTGCAGATCCCGGATGACGAGCTCGTGGGCATCGAGACCGTTCAGCAGCTCCTGAACCTCGTCGAGAAGCGCGTCGCCACGGCCTAGCGCCGAGCAGAGAGGAACCCCATGGCCTCCGACCAGTACCACGAGAAGCTCTATCAACGGTTCCGCACCTTCTTCGACGAAGCGGAAGAGAACCGTCGCTGGAATCCGTACCGGGACGTGCCCTGGGACAAGATCAACCCCGACCTGCCGGAGAACGTGGCGCTGTGCGCCGAGACGTTCCTCGGGGTGGAGTCGTTCCTCCCGGACTACATCCGCTTCGGCATGGACGCCGTGCGCGTCAGCTCGCTGGCGCAGCGCTGGTTCGCAGCCAACTGGGGCTACGAAGAGCTGAAGCACAGCATGGTGCTCACCGAGTACCTCATCCGCTCCGGCAAGCGCACCGAGTCGCAGATGTTCGACTTCCAGGCCGCGCTCATGAAGCAGGTCTGGGAGCGCCCCTTCGAGACCGCTCGGCAGATGACCATCTACGGGGTGTTCCAGGAGATGGCCACGTTCGTGATCTACCTGCGGCACGAGAAGGTGGCCCAGCGCTACAACGACGAGGCGCTGGCCACGGCCTACCGCTTCGCAGCGCGCGATGAAGTGGCGCACGCGCGCTTCTACGAGGACGTCACCAAGGTGTGCCTCGAGGAGGACCGCGAGGGCACGCTGCGGGACATCAACCTGGTGGTGAAGCACTTCGAGATGCCCGGCGTGGGCATCGTGCCGGACTACGACGCCCGCATCGAGGTCATGCGCGAAGAGGGCGCCGTGGACCGCGACCTGTTCTACAAGAAGGTGTTCTTCCCCACGCTGCGGCGCCTCGGGGTGGAGCGCGCCGAGCTGGGCGCGGCAGCCCGACGTGAGCGCGAAGAGCGCCGCGGCAGCGAAGCGGCGCAGTAGAAATCCGGTCCCAGAACGCATAGGCTCGCGCCTGCCGGGGGTGGCCCGGCGTGGAGACGCCTATGCGACGCTGTACGTGGGTTGGGATGCTCTTGGTGGTGCTCGGCTGTTCGGGCGCGCCCGATGGTGAGGAGGCCGAGCCGGCCGCGGCCGCGCCAGCGGCTGCACCTGCTGCGCCCGTCGAGCCGCCCGAGCCCGTGGAGCCACCGCCCGAGGTGCCCGAGGGCGTGGATGAAGCCGCGCTTCCGGCGGCCGCGGCTCCGCCCGCAGGTCTCGACCCGGCGTTCGATGCAGCCCAGCCCACCCGCGGCGGGCTGTTCGCGCCGTTCGAGGCGGTGCCGCAGGACGCCTTCGCGGAGGTCATCGAGGACGCCACCGTGGTCAGCCCGGACGGGCGCCTGGCGGCTATCGCGAGCTCCAACGGGACGATCGCGGTGTACGACACCCGGCTGGGCGTGGTGCGGGCTGCGCGGCGCTTCTTCCGAAGCGCCTATGAGAGCGTGACGTTCGCGTGGGACTCGAGCTCCAACCACCTGGCCGTGCATGACCGCAATGAGCTCTGTTTGTGGCGTCTGCCCCGCGACGAGTACGTCTGCACGGTCGCGGACGCCTTCCGCGGCCTGTCCGTGGCTCGCAACGGCAACCGCATCGTGTTCCAGAACCATCCCGAGCAGGAGAACCGTCAGTTCCAGTCTTGGACGGTGGAGCGCCGGCCAACGCGCATCGCGGAGCTTCCTCCCGAGATGGAGGTGCGCCAGTCCGCCGCGTTCTCGCACCACGTGCTGGTCGACGACGGCGAGCACTCGTGGCTGTACACAGCGTGGGGCCGCAGCGCGCCGCCCATAGACCTGGGCGAGGTCACCTTCCCGGAGCACCCCTTCGCGCCGAACGGGCGCTCGTTCATCACGCTGAGCGACACCAGCGTCCAGCAGCGCAATCCGAGCGACGGCGTGGTGCAGCAAGACGTGCCCATCGCCAACGCCAAGGACCGCGTGCGCGTGGTCATTCACCGGGATGGCTCGCGCGCGGCGCTCTGCGCGCCGGACGGCCCCGTGGTGCACGTGCGCTTGGGCCGCAACCCGGTGGCCGAGGAGGTGGCCACGGCGGTGTGCACGGACGCGTCGCGCCCCACGCTCACGCGCACTTCTGCGGACGTGGTGACCCTCGACGCGGACGGCCTCAACCCGAGCCGCCATCGCGACGTCCGCATGGACGGTCGTGAACACAGCCTGTGGTCGCTAGAGATCGGAGAGGGCCGTGTCGTGACGCATCGTCGTGGCGGCGCGGAGCGCTTCAGCGCGGCGGGGGTGCGGCGTGTGCACACCACCGCTGGCGTCGAGGACTCGCAGGATGACGAGGGCGGCTTCAACGGGCTCGTGGCGCGCTCGCCAAGCCGGCGTACCGTGCTGCGCGTCAACGGCGCGAATCGGCCCGTGCTGGTGGCGCGCGAGTCACGCGTGACCCTCGCGGATGCCGCGCCGCTTACGTGTGACGAGTACATGGGCTGCGCGGTGTCCGCGAGCTGGGACCACGAAGAGCGGCGCGTTGCCGTCATGCATCCGAACGCCGTCGAGGTCTTCGACACCACCACGGGCGCGCGTCTGGGCCACTTCGTCACGGGGCGCGGCTGCCGTGACGCGTGCGACGAGGGCATGATCTGCATGCACGGGCACTGCGAAGAGGCGTACACCGCCGTGGGGAACGCCGAGTTCAGCCCGAGCGGCGAGCGTGTCGTGGCGGTGGCGTCCGACGGTTCCGTGGGCCTCTTCAGCGTCTCCGGGGAGCGGCTGCAGCGGCTCGCCCCGCCGGACGCGCGCGCGGTCGGGCGGCAGTCCTTCGCCTTCAGCCCCGACAGCGAGCTCGTGGCGCTGGTGCGCCGGCGCCGCCTGACCCTGGTGCGCGCCGCGGACGGCACCGAGGTGTGGAACGTGAACCTGGTGCACTTGCCCGCGACCATGGCGTTCAGCGCCGACGGCCAGAACCTGAACATCATCGACTCCGACAAGAAGCAGCTGCGCATCAGCGTGGCCGACGGCTCCCAGCTCGAGTCGCGCGAGGTGGGGACACTGCGCGGAGTGGACGGCCACGGCCGCTACGCGGTGACTTGTCGCGAGGGGCTCACGTACCTGCAGTACCTCGCGCATGGCACCGAGCGCGGGCCCCTCGGCCGCTGCCCGCCCGGCGGCCGCTTCACCGTGGCACCGGACACCGGGCTGCTGGGGCACATCCAGGGCACGCTCGCGCGCGTCCACCGCTTGAGCGATGGCGAGGTGCTCAACGTGCGCGCCATCTGGCGCGAGTCGGCGCGCATCTACATCGTGTACACGGACTCGGGGTGGGCGCAGGTCATCGGTGGCCGCAACGCCGACGTGTACATCCGGACGGGTCCCATCACGCGGGGCGGCCTCCGTCAGCGCGGCGCGAGCGACCGCATCCGCGAGACGCTGCTGGCCGACTTCTTCGGGGGCGTCGCGCTCCCGCCGGCGCCGAGCCCGGGCGACGTGGCCGCCGCAGCCGCTGCGGAGGCAGCCGATGCCGAGGACGCGGCGGAGCAAGCCGCAGCGGCGGCTCCGGCTGGTCCGACCGCGGCGCCCGCTGCCGCTGCTGGGGAGTGACCTCTCGAGGGGACGTGCGCCGGGCGTTCGTTCTGCCCTGCAATCGTCCTCGCTGGCCTCACGGAGAGGGCGCTGCCGCCTCGCTCGGCAGCACGGTGCCTTGCTCGCTGTAGAGGCTCAGGATCCCCCACGGCGAGTAGATGTCGAACGCGAAGCCGCCCTCGGGCGCTTGGTCCGCGGGGACGATGCTCTCGTCGAACACCACGCCAATCACGCTGCCGCCGGCCTCGTCGAAGATGGGGGTGCCGGCGGGGAGGGCGACGCGCAGGCTCCGCCCGGAACCAAACCCGTTGCTGCTGCCAAAGCCTCGCCCGAAGCCCGGGCCGGGTTCGATGCGCAGGTCGCGTGTGCTTGCCCAGCCCAGCACCTCGAAGTGCTCGTCGGGGCCCGCCGCGCCGCGGTAGGACACCAGCTGCTGGCCGGAGCGAGGCTCGCCCAGCAGCGTCACCGGGTGCTCGAACACCACGTGCTCGCCCTGGGGCGAGAACTGAGCCACCACCCGGCCCGACGGGCGGTCTCGCAGCGCAGCGTTCGAGCGCAGCAGCGACGTCCCGCCCTCGCGCTCGGGTGGGGCGGCGCTCACGAACACGGGGCCGAGGGAGGCGTTCGGGACGAACCCGCGAAAGGCCACCGGCGGCGTCGCGTACGCGAACTCCGTGAGGTCACCGCGCTCGATGGCGCCCGTCAGGCGGAACCCTGGATACAGACGCACGCCAGGGGCGCCGTCCGCGGGGGCCGCCGCGCTGGGAGTGTGGCGCACGGCCACCACCTCCACGGGCACGTGCGTCAGGTCTTCGGCGCGTGTCCACACCAGCACGCGCATGCCCTGGGTGGCGTGCACCAGCCGAACGTCACCGTCGACCACGTCCACCACCACGTTCGGCCAGCGTGGTGTGACCGGGTCGCCCTCTTCGGCGGGCCGCACGGCGCCATCGCGCCGGTAGCGAATCGGCGCGCGATGCTCGACCCAGGCGCGCCGCGCGTGCTGGGCCATCGAAGCTTCGTCGAGCAGGGTGGCGACCTCGCTGGGCAGCGGCTCGCTCCGGGGCAACGCAGCCGGCTCGGCGGTCTCGACTCTCTCCGGGGTCGGCCCCTGGGACGGCGCCCCTGCAGGCTCGACCTCACTCGGGTCCTGCTGCACCGCCGTCGAGCCACAGCCCACCGCGAGCCACGCGGCCAGCCAAGCCCCGCAGACTCTGCCCGCCGAAAGTCGCGTCCAGCCATCTTCGAGTCGCGTCATGTCGTCCCCGTGTGTGCTCGTGAAGCCAGACGGTACCAGATGCCCTCGCGAGATTGGATCGGGTATCCTGGCGTCGATGGCGCGTGCGCGTTCGCAGGAGTTGGTGGGCGCCGGCGTCGTGGTCGTAGCGCTCGGCTCGGTGTGTGCGCTCGGCAGCGTGTTCTTCGTCGTTGCTCCGGGGTTCGTGGCGCTCGGTTGGGGACTCGTCCTGACCTCGCTCGGCTGGGCCCTGGGTGTGGGCTTGGTGCTGCTCGCCGCGCTGAGCGCGCTGGCGCGGGCTGCCGTGGCACGGGAGCGGGCCGAGCTGTCGCATGACACAGCGGCCGGCGAGACCCACAGCGTGAGGGCGTTGCCCAAGGGGGATGGGTCCCTCTGGGTCGCGGGCCTCGGCGTCGCGCTGCTCATCGCCGGGATGGCGTGGCTGCCCATCCATGCCGTCTGCGCCGTGCTGAACGCGCGCCACCTGGGGCCGGCGGAGCCGGTCACATGCACCGTCACCGTGCGCGGCACCAAGACGAGCTGGCTGACGTGCCAGACCACGTGGTCCGGAGAGCTCGAGGACCGGCAGAGCACGATGGCATGGGTCCCCGCGCGTGGGAGCCAGTTTACCGGACTGGCACGCCCGGGTGCGCTGGGGGTCTGGATGCTGGACACCCAGTCCATCCAGGTGACCTCACCGTAGCCCAGCGAGGCACGCGTGCGACACCACCGGGTAGTGCTCGCGGAACGTGGAGAGGATCTCATCGACGCGCTGCGGCGACAACGGCCCAAGCGGCGCATCGCTTCCCGGAGACCAGCGCTGCCACGGGGGCCCGCTGACCATCACGGTGACCGCTGGGACGCCGATGGCGCGCACCCGGTGCCAGCCGTCGGGGTGCGTCATCTCGTACTCGAAGCACCCGCCCACCCGCAGCGTGAGCACGTGCGGCGGAGGGGTGTTGCCCGCGCCAGCACCCACGGTCATCTCGTAGTCTCCGGACAGTACACGCATGGCGCTGGGCCACGGGTGAGGGTGGAACAGCGCGTCCTCGGGGCCGCACGGGTGGATGACGTGCAGCGAGATGCGGTGGCTCCCGTGATCACGGTACACGCGCTCCACGCGGGGAGGGTGGTAGTCCACGTCGAGGCTGCGCCAGCCTTCGGCGGACAGCAGCAGGGTGGGGAGCTCGCGCTCGATGTCGTGCAGGATGTTCAGCATGGTGGTGGTCCCTTTCGATGCCTACACCATGTGCAGCTCGCGCGCGCTGTACAATCTGTCGTACAGTTCCGACGACAGCATGCCGAAGCAGCCCACTCCATCCTTCCGCAGCGCGCTCACGCGTCTGGGCCTCGGGCGTCACGAGTCCGCGCTCTACGCCACGCTGGTGGAGCGCTCGCCGCTCGGCGCCTCGGAGCTGGCGCGCATCACTGGCCTCGCGCGCAGCAGCGTCTACACGGCGCTGGCGTCGCTCACGTCGCTGGGTCTGGTGGGCACCACCCACGAAGAGGGTGTGAAGCGGTTCGTCGCGGAAGGTCACGGGGCGCTGGTGGACGCCATGAAGCGCGACGAGGCGCGCGCCGTCGAGCGGGCCAAGCTCGCGGCGGGCCTCGGCGCACACTTCGTGAAGGCCAAGGAGGACGCATCGGCCCGTCTGCCGCACGTGGTGCACTTCGAGGGCATCGAGGGGCTCAAGCGCGTCTACCTCACCATGCTGCGCCAGGCGCCGCGCGGAGCGTGCATGTCCATCCTGCGCGACGACTTCTTGTGGGGCCCCGAGTGGTCGTTCGTCACCACGCCCGAGTGGCGCGCGCGCGTGCGGTCGCTCCGCAGCGAGCGCGACATCCGCGTGCGGCTCTTGGTGCAGGACTCCCCAGCCGAGCGTGCGCAGGTCGCCGCCTATCGATCCCGTGAGCACACCGCGTTCCGCTTCTTGCCGAAGACCGTGGCCTTCGAGCGCTTCGCCCTCTACGTGCTGGGCGACATCGCCGCGGTGATGTCCACCGAGCCCCGCAACTTGGTGGGCATCCAGATCGCGAACGCGAACCTGGCATTGAACCACCGCGCCATGTTCGACGGGCTGTGGGCCGTCTCACGAGCGCCTCGCGCGCGGAAGTGAGCTTCACGGCACGCTCGCGCTCGGGTGTCATGCGCTATTCTGAGCAGCGTGCGAGTCGTCTTCGCTTGCCTGCTCGCTCTCGCGCCCGTCGTGTCGGGTGGGCTGCTGCTCGCGTCGGCCATCACCTGGTCTGGTCGCGTGGTAGGCCTTGCCACGATCGCGCTCGGCCTTGCGCTCCCGGTCGCGGCGGGCGGGCTCCGCAAGCAAGCAGCCGCGACCTCGGTCGGCGCACTCGCGGTGCTCGCAGGGGTGGCCGTCCTTCGGGCGCAAGAGACCCCCTCGGACCCGCAGACACGGTTCGTGGGCGAGCCCGGCTGGTGGGTCTCGCCGTCTCGTGTCGTCCCCGAGTCCGACCAGCTGCTCTTCGCGACCCGACTCCTGCCCTGGGCGGGCATGGGTGTGTCGCGTGACGGCGCCCGTCGTCTGCAAACCTCGATGGCTGATGTGTACGCCGGGGACGAGCTCGACGGGGTCCCGTCGATGCTGGACGAAGCCGTCTCGGGTACGTGTAGCCAGCGCATGCTGGTGTTCGAGCCCGAACCTGGCCCGGACCAACGCGAGCGCAGTGCCATTGTCTTCCTGCACGGCTACGGCGGCGCCTGGCAGGGCTACTTCCGCGTGATGCGGGAGGTCGCGCGCGAGCGAGGCATGGTGCTGGTGCAGCCCGCCTGTGGCATCGGCACCTGGAGCACACGAGGTGACGTCTCCACGGTGGAGCATGCCCGTGCGTTCATCGAGGGCCTGCCCGGCGTCGATGCGTCGCGCATCCACCTCGTGGCTCTCTCGAACGGCGGCCGCGCCGCCACGCGGGCCCTCGCTGAGAACCCTGACGCGTTCCGCAGCGTAACGTTCGTCTCGGGGGTGCTCGAGACTCGCATCATCGAGGCGCTGCCCGACGGGCAGCGTTCCGCGCCCACACCGGTTCTCGCCATCCACGGCGGGCAGGATGACCGCGTCTCACTCGTCTCCCTCGAGCGCGGCGTGTCTGCACTGCATGCGCGTGGCTTCGACGTGACCATGCGCGTGATGCCCACCGAAGACCACTTCCTCTTTTTCACTGCCCGCAACCGGGTGGTGAGCGAGCTGACGGCGTTCCTGGAGCGGGTCGACTGAGCGCGCCGGTGCGCATCGTGCGTCGTCCCGTGCGGAGAAACGCTATCTTGCGGCTCTATGCACCCGAGAAGGCGAGTCTCGTTGAACGTGGCTGGCGACTTCTACGTCGAGGAGGGCTGTTGCACGCTGTGCGGTGTGCCCGACGTCGAAGCGCCGGAACTCTTCGGTGGCTTCGAAGCAGACGGCCGCGGGACGCCTGGCGCCAAGCAGTGTTGGGTCAAGAAGCAGCCGAAATCCACCCCCGAACTCGACGCGATGATCCGTGCCGTGGCGGCTCAGGAGTTCGAGTGCATTCGCTACGGCGGCACCGACCAACTGCTCATCGACCGCCTGAGGACGATTCGGACGAACACGGCCGACCTGGCTACCTCATCGCTACGGGTCTCGTGGAGAGGCACGACGGGGAGTACGCGCCCCGTGTTCGGTGGCGCGTCTGCATCGACGAGTGGGGCCGGTTTCCGGAGGGCTGAGACGGAGGAGGCGCTCGCGGAGAGCGCCCTCCGGCCCGCTCAGATCTTGCGGAGCTTCATCTGCACGTCGCTCGAGTAGTGGTTCTCGAACGCGCGCACGCAGGTGCTCAGGTAGCGGTCGTAGTCGTCGTAGAGCTGGTTGCCCCACTTCTCGCGGATGAGCGTCTCGTGCTGCTGCATGCGGCGCAGCCACTCGGCGGTGGTCTTGCCGTAGCTCACGCGCTGGGTGCGCAGCTCTTCGACTTCCCAGTACGGGTTCACGGCGGCGACCAGCTCTTCGAGGCGCGGGTTGAGGCCGCCCGGGAAGATGACGTCGGCGGTGAACGCCAGGTCCGAGAGGTCCTTGCGGTTGCGCGGCACGCGGTTGCGCAAGATGGCCTGGAAACCGAAGCAGCTGCCGGGCTCCACCCAGCCCGCGGACTTCTTGAAGTACTGGCGGTAGATGTCGATGGCCATGCCCTTGTTCGCCTGCGCTGGGGAGCAGAGGTGGTCGATCATCTCGATGGACTGGAGCGCGCCGTACTTCTCCTCGGGCTCGTAGTCCTTGTAGTCGCACACGATGGCCTTCACGCCCTCGAGGCCGCGCGAGTGGATCCACTCACACTGCGCCGTGGAGAGCGTGATGCCGTGCGCGCGCTTGACCCCGCGCTTGTGCAGGTAGTTCAGGTTCGAGCCCCAGCCGCAGCCGATGTCCAGCGTGAGCGTGTCCGGCGTGATCTCGGCGTAGTCGTACAGGATGTCGCACTTCTGGATCTGCGCCTGCTCGAGCGTCTCGTCGCCGGTGTGGAAGCTGGCCGACGTGTAGTGCATGTCGGTGTCGAGCCACAGCTCGAAGAACTCATTGGAGACGTCGTACGAGACTTCGATTTCACGCTGCGTGGAGGTCATGGGGCGGCACCATGCCATCGCCCGCGAGCGTATGCCATCCCTGTACCACTCTTCGGTCGGCCGTCCGGCCAGAAACTGATAGCGTGATGGGGATGGTGATCGCAGAAGAACACGTGGCGGCCGTGGTCGCCGAGATCAGCGCCCAGCTGTCGGACCCGGCCTTTGCCCAGGAGCGCATCGGCGGCTTCGTGGACACGCAGCCCAACGCCGCGCGCTTCCTGACGCTGGCCGTGGGTCGCAAGCTCGGGCCCGAGGAGGCCATGCAGGCGGTCTTTCACGCCACGGTCCTCGAGGCTTGCTTCCACCGTACGGGCGTCGCGCTGGCCGTGGCCACGTTCGCGGCGCTCGACGCGGTGGGCGACGACCCGTGTGAGTCGCTGCGCGTGGAGCAGCCATCCCTCGCCGACTATCTGGCCACCAACGTGTCGCTCCCCGAGCAGCGCGCGCCCATCTGCCGCGTGGCGCTGTGCTGGTCGCGCAGCCTCACGCCCGTCAAGCTGCGCTCATGACCCGCGCTGCACGCTGCACGCCCCTGACTCTCCTGTTGCTGGTGGTGGCCCTCGGCTGCCGCAGCGCGCCGCCCAGCGTGGCCCCCGAACCGGCAGCCACGTCCGACTCGCCGAGCGAGCCTGGCTCGCAAGGTGGAGCGCCCGCCACGGAGAGGGCGACACCCAGCCCTGCGCCGGCTGCGCGTCCCACGTCGCTCGGGCCGCTCACGGCTCACTTCGCAGGTCCGGCGGCGGAGCGAGCCTCCCACGTGGTCCTCTTGCTGCACGGCTTCGGCGACCAGGGAAACGGGCTCGCGCTCGTCGCCCGAGAGTTCGCCGCCTCGCGCCCCGGTCTCGGCGTGGTGGCCCTCGAGGGGCTGCTGCCGCACCCACAGGGCGGGCGCATGTGGTGGCCCATCGACATCCCACGCATACAGAACGCGCGCGCCAGCGGCGACTGGCCCGCCCTCGAGCGAGAGCGGGCTCCCGGGGTGGATGCCGCCCGAGACGCCGTGGTGGCTGCGCTCGAAGAGCTTCGCAGTCGGGGTGTGGCGCGCGAGCGAATCACCCTCGCGGGCTTCTCGCAGGGTGCCATGCTCTCCGTGGAGGTGGGGCTCGCACACCCCGAGCTATTGGGTGCGGTGGTGGCCTGGAGCGGCGCCATCATAGACCGCGCCGCGTGGGAGCAGCGTGCGCCCGGCGGCGTGCGCTTCACGGTGGTGCACGGCCGGCGCGACACCGTGCTGCCCTTCGCGCAGGGCGAGGCGCTGCACGCGCTCCTGCGGCGCGTGGACCCCGCTGCGGCGTGGGTGCCTTTTGATGGCCCACACACGGTCTCGGCCGAGGGGCGCGCGGCGCTCTTGCGGGCGTTGCCCACGCCCTGAACCGGCCCGGAGGTCGCTTCCCGCCTCTCGAACCGTGCTGACCCAGCGCGTCTACGCCAGCGCGCGCTCGAGTTCGTCGGGCGGTGCGGCGGAGCCGGCGACCGACTCGGGCAAGTCGGTGGGCTCGGGCGCTCCGTAGCCCAGCAGATAGCGCACGTGCAGCCACCACAGCGCGGCCACGCCCCACACCAGGCCCAGCACCACGCCCCCGTCGATGATGCCCAGGTAGGGCTGTGGCACCTGGCGCACCAGGATGATGAGGGTGACCAGCAGCGAGAGGAAGATGTAGCGCGCCAGCAGCTTGCGCCACGGCGCGTGGAACAGCGTGAGGCAGAACGGGCCCGCCAACAGCACGTGCAGCAAGCGCGGGTGACGCCCCAGGTGAACGGCGCGGGCCACCACCCGCGGGCAGAAGCGCAGCTGGAAGCCGCGGTAGCCCTCGGTGTAGCCCTGGAAGATCATCCACACCACGTAGATCGCCGCGAGCCCGGGCGTGAGCATGTCCTCCGTGATGGGTACCAGCGCGTTGTGCGTGAGCCGCAGGATGGCCCGCAGGAGCAGCGCGCTCACCGACAGCACCCCAAAGGTGGCGATGAGCTTGCTCTTCATGCTGTCCGTCGCTGGCTGCACGGGTTCGACTTAGCGCGGATGACCCGCAGGGACCAGCCTGGCCGGGAAGTTGGGGATGACACCGACCACCGAGACGTCAGTCCGGGCGCCGGCGGCGCTGGAAGTCGCCCACACGGGAGAGCAGCTCTTCTACCTGGAAGGGCTTGCGCAGCCCGAAGGTGACGCCTGCGGTCTCGCTGAAGGACTCGCTGGTGGTGAGCACGAGCGCGGGCGTGGGTGGGCAGTCACTGCGCGCCATGCCCTGCAGCAGGAGGGCGCCCGTGCGGCCCAGCGGACCCTCGCCCACCACCACCACCGACACCGCAGCACCATGGGCGTCGCGGGCGCGGAGCAGGCTGAGGCCAGCCTCGGCGCTGCAGGCCTCGACCACCACGTGCCCTTCGGCCCGCAACACGCGGCCCAGCGTCTCACGCTGGGCGCGGTCGGTCTCGACCACCAGCACCGTGTCGGTGACGGGGTCTGCGCAGACCTCTGGGGCGGTGGAACGAGCTTGTGGCATGGTCGATCGGTGAACGGGTTCTTCCACACAACGCATCGCGCGCCCAGCAATCTTCCTGCGCGCGTGATGTAGGTCGAACGCCTACCGTCGAAATGACGAACCAATTTCTTCGTTGCCGCATCGGCGACAACGTTCACATGGCGATCCGTCCAGGGTGTAGCGGAGGTCTCGTGTGAGCGAAGACCGGGCTTCCGTGGAATGCTTCGCCGCTCGGGCGGTTCGACCAGCGGCGCCCCCCGAATCCCATTGATGCAACCCGACCGCGACAGCGCGTTCCTCCTCGCCCTCGCGGCGTCCATCGCCGTCCACGTGGTGGGCGCTGGCGTCGCGGCGTTCGCGCGGCCGGAGCGCGCGCGCGCTGCCGTGATTCACAGCGAGGGCACCATCGAGGTGGAGTGGCTCGAGCCCGTCGTCGAGCCCGAGCTGCCGCCCGAGCCCGAGGCCGAAGTGGTCGAGCCCGAGCCGCTGAACCCCATGGCGCCGCCCACCACGACGCCTCCGCCGGTGTTGGCCGGGGCGCTCGCGGCCAGCACCACGGCCGTGACCGTCGACCCGGGGGTCGTCGAGCCGCCGTTCCCCGAGCCGGGCATCCCTCCCGAGGGCAGCGCCCGTCCGCCGCGCTCGCTCGACCCGCGGGCTGTGGCGTTGGGGCAGCTGGACGTCCTGCCGCACCAAGTCGCGCCGCAGGCGCAGCCGAGCGCTGTGGATCCCCGCGCGCGCTTCCGAAACGCCGAGTCCACGCTGGACTCGCACCTCTCGGCGCGAGCCGCCACGCGCCCGGCGGTCACGGAGCGCCCGCGCCCCGAGGTGCGCCGCCAAGCCGACGGGTCGTATGTGTACGCCGGGCACGCGTTCAGCGCGCGCATCACGCCGGACGGCCAGGTGACCTTCAGCGACACCGCGCGCGTGACCCTCTCCGGTGCCGGAGACCTCCCCAGCTCGGCCTCGGGGGGGGTCCGCTTCGACCTGACCGACGGGGCCTACCGGCGCCGCGGGCAGGACCCCTACCAGGCCGAGCGCGCTTGGTTCATGCGCGAGACCGAGGGCATGCGCGAGGAGCTCCAGGACGCTGCACGCGAGCGGCAGCGGGCTCAGCTGGGCCGTCAGATGGCGGCCCAGGCGCAGCGGGCGTGGGACACCGAGGAGCGCACGCCCGAGTCTCGCCGGCGGCGCATCTTCACGCTCTGGGACCGCTGCGCGGAGGGTGACGGTGACGGCGACGCAGCGCGCGCGGGCATCCTCGGGTGGGTGCGCCGGCAGCTGCCGGCGGGCAGCGAGCACGCGTTCACGGCGGCCGAGCTGGCCAGCTTCAACGCGGGCCGCCAGAGCGCCGCAGCCTTCGCGCCGTACTGACCGGCTGCGGTCGTCTACGCCTTGCGCGGGCCGCGCGGACGCACCGGGTAGATGATCTTGTTGCCCTCGATGCGGGGCTCGAGCACCTGCAGCACGTCCAGCTTGATGAGCTTCTTGCGCTTGTCGGGCATGCGCAGCATCACGCCGCCGTCGTCTTCCATGCTCTCGATCTTGCAGATGCCGAACTGACGGTGGTCCAGGTACTCGCCCACCTCGGGGATGGGCTCGTCGAACAGGATGCTGTGCGCGTCGGTGGCCAGCGGGTCTTCGATGGGGGGAGGGCGGTGCGCGGGGGCTTTGACGTCCGCCTCCACTCGCGCGGGCCGCGCCACACGTGCGCTGCTGGGGCGCGCCAGCTGGGCCTCTTCAGAGGCGCTGGCCGCCATGGCCCATGTGACCCCGGACGCCGAGGTGGGCGGAGCGACGCGCACGGGCTCGGGAGCACGCGCGGGTTCTGCGGCGCGCGCAGGGGCTGCGGCACGAGCGGGTTCCAGTGCACGTGATGGCTCGGGTGCCGTGCGGGGGCGCTCGGCTTCCACGGACAAGGGCGCTCGGCCACGCTCGCGTGCACGCTCCACGATGGGGTCGCTGACCGGCGCCGCAGGTGCCGCAGAGCGGGGCCCAGCCGCAGCACCGCGCGTGGCTTCCACGAACAGGTGCAGCCCCGTGGCCGCGTCCCGTTCCCGCACCAGCGCCACGTCGTCGAACGCCTCCACGTAGAACTCGAGCGCGAACACCCGCCCGCGCTCGAGGTGACCGCCCAGCAGCTGGATGCCGTTGTCGGTCTCACGCGACAGCGTGACGTGCAGGTGCACGAACGGTTGATCGTCCCGTGACGCGATGTTGCCCGTGAGGCTCAGCACCTCGAGCGGCGCCTGGAAGCTCACCGCGGGGCGGTACACCTGTGCGGCCTGGTCGTACTCGCGCAGTTCCACGGACTCGAGCGCGCCCAGACCGCGGACCCAACCGGCTTGGATGCCGTGCTGCGTGGCGAGGCTCTGCAGCGCCGTGTGGACGTCTTCGCCGCGCTCACATCGGCCGACGAAGTGGCGCACGCGCTTGCTCTCTTTGGCGAACATGGGTGCGCTACTTACGTCGGATTGCGTGCTCAGGCCACGTTGCCCGCGCTCGCGTCAGTGCAGGCGGCGGTAGATGCCCACCACCACGCCCATGATCTGGGTGCTGCGCCAGTCGGTCTTGGGGATGAGGATGGGCGCCATGGTGCTGTTGGCCGGCTGCAGGCGGATGTGGTCCCGCTCGGGGTAGTAGTACTTGCAGGTGGCCTCTTCGCCCACCAGCGCGATGACGATCTCGCCGCGGTTGGCGGTGAGCTGCTTGCGCACGAAGACGTAGTCGCCGTCGTGGATGCCGGCTTCGATCATGGACTCGCCCACGATGCGCAGGCCGAAGACGTCACGGTTGCCGCCGACCAGCATGCGGTCGATGCGCACGGAGTCTTCGGGGTGCTGAATGGCTTCCGCCAAGAGACCCGCCGCCACGCGCCCCACGATGGGAATGGTGAGCAGGTCGTCGTCGGCGTCATTTGCCGCACGGGTGGCGAGCCCGGCCATGGAGGTGACGCCGCGCAGCCCGTGGCCGCCCAGATCCCCGTTGGCGTCCAGGTCCGGGAGGTCGTCGTCTTCGCCCTCGCTCATGGTGCGGCCGTCCGGCGTGCGGACCAGGCGCAGCGTGCGGCTCTTCATGTCTTCACGGGTGAGGTACCCCTTGCGCTCGAGCGCGCGGAGGTGGTCGTTGACCCCGTTGGTGCTCCGGATGCCCAGGCGGTTCCCAATCTCTCGAAGCGTGGGCGGGAAGCCCCGATCGGAGATGGACTCGGAGATGAATTCGAGGACCGCGCGCTGTCTGTCCGTGAGCTTTTGCATGATTTCCTGGCTCCGAGGGTACTAGACATCCGTTCAAGCTGTCAAGCTGAGCAGGTGTTGGCGGACACTACTGATCATCCGGGAGGGAGTCAAAGTTTCGGCGCGGTGGCCGCCAAGCTCGCGCAGAGGGCCGAATTCGCGTACCGTCGCCGCGTGTCCGAGGTGATGCAATTCGGGCCCTTCGAGCTGGTTCGCCGGCTGGGCCACGGGGGCATGGCCGAGACCTTCGAGGCCATCCGGCACGGCGCATCAGGCGTGACACAGCGCGTGTGCATCAAGCGCATCCTGCCCGCCTTCGAGCGGGACGAGGAGTTCCTGCGGCTCTTCCTGGAGGAGGCGCGGGTGTCGGCCAGCTTGCACCACGGGGCCATCGCCCAGGTGCTGGACTTCGGCGTGGTGTCCGGCTCGCACTACCTGGCCCTCGAGCTCGTGGAGGGGCTGGACCTGCGCACCGTCATCAGGCGCCTCGCCGAGAGCAACGACCGCCTCACCACGGGCGTGGTGGCGCACCTCGCGTTCGAGCTGGCGGGCGCTCTCGAATTCGCTCACGCCGCCACGGATAGGGGCCGCGCGCGGGGCGTGGTGCACCGCGACATCAGCCCCAGCAACGTGCTGCTCAGCCGGCACGGCGAGGTGAAGCTCACGGACTTCGGCATCGCCAAGGCCATGAGCGCCGACGTGGCCACGCGCACCGCCGTGGTGAAGGGCAAGCTGCCGTACATGGCCCCCGAGTACGCGAGCGCGGGGCAGTTCAACGCGCAGAGCGACCTCTTCTCGCTGGGCGTCACGCTCTACGAGTGCGTGGCGGGGCGCCGCCCGTTCGACGGGGCCAACGACCTCGAGACACTCGAGAACCTGCAGCGCGGGCGGCATCGTCCGCTGCCCGAGGCCGTGCCGGGCGTGGATTCGGCGTTCGCGGCCGCCGTGGAGCGCCTGATCGAGGCAGACCCCGCGGTGCGCTACGTCACGGCCACGCAGTTCCTGGACGACCTCACCGCCATCACCCCACCGGGCACCGCGCAGCTCATCTTGGGCCGCGTGGTGAGCGCGCTCCAGGACCACCCCTCGGATGAGGGCGCCTCCCTGCGCGACGCGCTGGCCAACACCGAGCTGCGCGAGACGAACGTCAGCGAGGGCACGCTCGCGCTCGATGCGTCCGCCTCCACCTTGCCTGTGGCCGCCGTGGACGAAGCGCCCGTGGACGCCCCCACGCGGACGCGCTTGCCCACCGTGCTGGCCCACGAGCAAGCGCAGGAGGCCGTCGAAGATCTCACGCGTCACGCGGGACGAGCCAAGCCGCGCCCGCCAGAGTAGGAAGCCCAGCATGACCGCATCCCTCAGCCCGCTCGAGCGCGCCCTAGGCCAGCTCGAGGCCACCCTCGACCAGCACCTCGACGACTTGGCGGCCCTCGTGCGCATCGGCGGCATCAGCGCCGAGCCGCCGCCCAACCCCACGCTCGTTCGCAGCGCCGAGGCCGTGGTGGAGCTCATGACGCGCGCCGGACTGCATGGCGCGCGCGTGCTGACGTTGCCCGGCGCGCATCCGTACGCCTATGCCGAGTGGCTGGGCGCCCCCGGAGCGCCCACGCTGCTGCTCTACGGCCACCACGACGTGCAGCCGGTGGGGCGTGAGGCCAAGTGGGTGACGCCCCCCTTCGAGCCCAGCATTCGCGACGGCCGCATGTACGGGCGCGGCGCCGTGGACGACAAGGCCGGCGTCATGATGCACATCGCGGCCTGCGCGGCCTGGCTGCACGCCACGGGCGCGCTGCCGGTGAACGTGAAGTTCGTGGTGGAGGGCGAGGAGGAGATTGGCTCGGGCAACCTCGAGCGCTTCCTCGAGACGCACGCCGAGCTGCTGGCCGCCGACTGCATCGTGCTCACGGACACTGCGAACCTGGACGCCGGGATCCCCTCGTTGACCGTCTCGCTGCGGGGCCTCGCGGCCGTCACGGTGGAGGTGCGCGCGCTGCGCCAGCCGGTGCACAGCGGCATGTGGGGTGGTCCGCTGCCCGACCCGGTCATCGCGCTCTCGCGCGCCCTCGGAGAGCTCATGGATGACGACGGTCAGGTCATGGCGCCGCTGCGTCGTGGCGTGGCCGAGCTGAGCGCCTTCGAGCGCACGGCCCTCGAGCGGCTGCCGTACGAGGAAGGCGAGTTCCGCTCGCAAGCGGGGCTGGTGCAGGGGGCCGCGCTGATCGGCCGGCAGGACGTGCCGCTCTACGCGCGCATCTGGCGTGAGCCGGCGGTGGCGGTCATCGCCTTCGAGTCGCGCGCCATCGTGGGCAGCAGCAACCAGATCATCGACTCGGCGCGCGCGCGGGTGAGCGTGCGCACGGTCCCCAACCAGGACTCGAAGGTGGTTCAAGACGCGCTGGTGCAGCACTTCGAGACGCGCGTGCCGTTCGGGCTCGAGGTGCACATCGAGCGCGAAGAGGTGGCCAGCTCGTGGTTGACCTCGGCGGAGGGGCCGGCCTTCGACGCCGCGCGCCGCGCCATGGCCGCGGGCTACGGGCGCGACTGCGAGATCATCGGGTGCGGCGGGACCATCCCCTTCGTGGGGCCGTTCGCGCGCGTGCTGGGCGGCGTGCCCGCGCTCCTCACCGGCGTGGAAGACCCCCTCTGCCACGCGCACTCCGAGAACGAGAGCC
The DNA here is from genome assembly GCA_016706685.1 of Sandaracinaceae bacterium. Classification (NCBI taxonomy): domain Bacteria; kingdom Pseudomonadati; phylum Myxococcota; order Polyangiales; family Sandaracinaceae; species Sandaracinaceae bacterium. The sequence continues at coordinate 126,434 of JADJJE010000012.1, forward strand.
TGTTGATCGAAGACTGGAAGAAGGGCACGCGCGCGGCCGTGCACCTCTACGCCGAGCTGGCAGGCGCGCTCACCCCGCGCTGATCGACCACCGTCGAGTCGCGGGTAGGCGGCTCACGTCACGCCCGCGCGACGCGCGCCTGCACCAAGAACTGAAAGCGGAACTTGCGCTCGCGGTCGTAGGTGCCCGTGTGCGTCAGGCAGGCCTCGTCGAAGGTGTCTTGGCGGACGTGCCGGAAGCCCAGCTCGTACAGCAGCGGGAGGGCATGATCCACGCCCCAGATCATGGGCTCACCAGCCGAGCCGAGGCGCTCGCGGGTGCCCTGGTCCTCGGTGCTGGTGCCTTGCCCCGCCACGAAGCGGCGCCCCACGTGGTCGAAGACGATCGTGGTCCGCGGGCTGAGCGCCTGGGCCACCCGCGCGAGCGTGGCGCGCACGGCGCCCTCGCTGAGGTAGTAGCTGACGCCCTCCCAGACGATCAGCGCGGGCACCTGGGGCTCGAACCCCACCGCGCAGAGCTGGTCCACGAAGTCCTGGGTCTCGAAGTCGCAGGACACCGTGACGGCGTCGCAGACGTACTCGGGGAGCAGCGCGATGCGACGGTGCCGCTCGGCCAGCGAGGCGGGGGCGTCCACCTCGAAGAAGCGCACGCCCGAGCGGGCCAGGCGCTTGGCGCGCGTGTCGAAGCCGGCTCCGAGGATCACCACCTGGGAGACCTCTTGGGTGGCGGCCCGCACCAGCGCGTCCAGGTACGCCGTCCGCACGGCTATCCACAGCTCCATGTTGGGTGACACCGCGTCGAGCTCGCGGGCGAACGCGAAGCCCTCCTCGCCGGCCAGCGCACGCGCAAAGCGGTCGTCGCAGATGGGGGCGGGGGCCTCGCTCGCGCGGGCACGGTAGGCGGCCACGAGCATGGCGGTGCGGCTAGGGCTGTCTGAGTTCATGCGGCGATGGTAGACTGACATCGTGTCGACAAGCACTGGATGGATGACGCCCCCCGCGAGAACTGCTACGGGAGCGCCGTGAGTGAAGCCGCGCGACATCGCTTGCAGGTGGACGAGCGCCGCAAGCAGCTCATCGACCTGGCGCTAGAGCTCTTTGGCAACCGCCCCTACGACGAGATCTCCATCGACGAGATCGCGAAGGAGGCCGGCGTTTCCAAGGGGCTGCTGTACCACTACTTCCCCAGCAAGCGGGCGTTCTTCGTGGCCGCCGTCGAGGCCGCCGCCGAGCGCCTGATCGAGTCCACGGACGTGCCCACCGCGGGTGACGTGCCCACCATGGCCGAGATGCGCGAGGGCGTGGGCCGCTACCTGGACTACGTGGACCGGCACGCACGCAACTACCTGCTGCTGGTGCGCGGCGGCGACGGCGTGGACGAAGAGGTGCAGGCCATCGTGGACCGCACGCGCATGGCGTTCCTCGAGCGCGTGCGCGACGCCGCAGCGCTCCTGCCCAAGGGCCCCGAGGTGGACATCACGCTGCGCGGGTACATCGGCTACGTGGAGACCGTCAGCCTCGAGTGGGTGGAGCACAAGGGGCTGTCGCGGGACGCGCTCGCGGACCTGATCGTACGCCAATGCATCGCCCTCTTCTCGACCGTGCAGCGCTGACGCGCGCGCGGCTGTTCGCGTTGGCCGCGCTGGTCCTGCTGGCGCTCTCGCAGAGTGGCACACGCGTGGCGGCTCGCCGCGTGGACCCGCACGCGGACGCCAACCAGGCGCTCGGGCTTCCCGCATCGCACAGCACGTCGCGTGGCGGCCCCAGCGCGGGCTCGCTCGAGGGCGGCGTGCCGTTCCCCATGCAGGCGCCCGGTGCCGCCTTCAACCCTCGGCGCGACGCGGCCGCGCGGTATGGGACCGTGGAGTTGGTGCAGGGGCTGCTGCGGGCCGGCGCCCAGGTGCAGCAACGCCATGGCGGTGAGCTGATGGTGAACGACTTGAGTCTACAGGCTGGCGGTCCCATCCCACACCACGGCAGCCATCAGGGTGGCCGCGACGCCGACGTGCTGTTCTACGTGCTCGACGCGCGTGGGGAGCCGCGATCGGCGGTGGGGGCCCCGCTCGACCTCGATGGCCGCGGGGTGGACTTCGGCGACCTCTCGGTCTCGGCTGACGACACGCCCGTGCGGCTCGACGTGGTGCGCACCTGGGCCTTCGTGGAGGCGCTGCTATCCGATCCGGAGGCCTCCGTGCAGCGTATGTTCGTGGCGCGCCACCTGAGAGCGCGGCTGCTGCGCCACGCCCGGCGCCAGCGAGCCCCTGCCGACGTGCGGAGGCGCTTCGAGCAGGTGGCCTGTCAGCCGGGCTACCCCCACGACGATCACTTCCACATTCGCGTGTTCTGCAGCGTGGACGATCTGCGCGCCGGGTGCCTGGACTCGGGGCCCATGCCGCCCTGGCGGCGTGCTCAGCTGGCGGCTGCGGGGCTGGCTCCGCGCATGGCCGGGCCCGAGCGGCTGCGCGCGCCCATCACCACGGCAGCAGAGGCGCGCCGGGCTGCGGGGCCGATGCACGCCGACGTGCGCGCCTGGCTAGACGGCCGAGAGGCATGGATGAGCCCCCCGCGCGGTCCGGGCGTGTGCCGCTGAGGCGGGGGTGTGCGGGCTACCGCGACCGCTTCAGCGAGCGGCGTCGACGGTGCACTGCGGGCTGCCATCGGCGGCGCTGCAGTGATAGGTGGCCTCACGCTCGCAGCCAGCCACGCGGAACACGTAGGGGCTGATCTCGCCGACCGTGACCTGAGCCTCTTCGCAGCTGAACTCCGCGATGAAGCGCTGCGTGGCCAGGATGGTGAGGTTCGAGCACCAGCGATGGTCCGTGCCCACGCCCGTTGGGCACTGGTAGACGCCGGTGCGACCGCAGCCACGCACGATGTACGTGTCGTTGCTGCGCCGCGTGGTCTCGAGGTCTCCGCTGTCGCAGGTGAAGTCCACTTCGGCCTGGCGCTTGGCAGCGCTGAGACCCGGTGAGCAGGCGGTGAGAGCGAGCAACCCGAACATCAACAAGGCAACCCTAGTCATGGCCGCAGAGGGTAGCCCGTTGTGAGGAGGCGCGGCACCAAAAACGTGCACCGCCCCCAAATGGAGATGGTGCGTACGGAACTATGACAGAAATGAGAGGGTGAACGGCGGGGGGTGCGCGGATACTGCCGAAGCAGCCATGGACGATTTCGCGGTCTTCACCTTCTTTTGTGTTGGTCCTGTCATGACGCTGGCGTTCCTCGGGGCCGGCCTCATGGCGGCGGTCGCCAACAGCCGGCGACGCGCAGAGACGAAGCAACTGCGGGAGGACCTGGACCAGCTGCGCTGGCATCAGACGCGCTTGATTCAAGAGGTGGCGCGCCTGGAGGCCCGGCCGCCAGGGGTGACGACCACCGCACCGCCGATGGTCCAGCAGGGGAGCCTGCCGCAACCGGAGGGTCCGGCGGCACCCGAGCTGGAAGCGCCGCCCACGGCAGAAGTGGCCGCTCCAGCGGAAGCCACGCCGGCGTGGGCCGCGAACGTCCTCTATCCGGTCGCAGGGGCCGCCCCCTCGCCAATGGTCGCCTCCGCTCCCCTCGAGGCGGCTCCGGAGTGGTCGGCCCCACAGCCCGAGGCCGCCGTGGAGCAGGGAGCAGTCGCGCCCGTGCCCCCTGCGCCGCCCCTGGACGTGCGCCCGCCCATGCCCCAGCCCCCGCCGGCGGGGCCGCCGCCGCGCAAGGGGCCGGGCCTCGAGGAGTGGCTGGGCGTTCGCGGCATCGCGCTGCTGGGCGCGCTCACCCTGGTGGTCGCGGGCATCTACTTCTTCCGCTACTCGGTGGAGCACGGCCTGATCACGCCGGCCATGCGCGTCATCCTCGGCGTGGTGGTGGGGCTCGCGTGCATCGGTGCGTCCGAGCGGCCGCTGCGCTCGCGTCACCCGCTGCTGGCCAACTTCATCGCGGGCGCCGGCGTGGCCATCTTGTACTTGGCCAGCTGGTCGAGCGGTGCCCTCTACGAACTGGTGCCGCGGCCGGCCGCCTTCGCGCTCATGGCGGTGACCACCGCCGCCTGCTGCGCGCTCGCCATTCGGCACAAGGCGCTGAGCATCGCGATGATCGGGCTCCTGGGTGGGTTCATCACACCCATCTCGCTCTCCACGGGGCAGGACCGCCCGCTGGCGCTGTTCGGCTACCTGCTGCTGCTCGACGTGGCGCTGCTGGCGGTGGCGCAGCGCACGCGCTGGGGGGTGCTGGCGCTGCTCAGCGTGCTGGGCACGTTCGTCTACCAAGTGGGCTGGGTGATGGGCCGCATGGGGGCGGAGCGCACCTGGCTCGGCGTCGCCATCGTGGCGATGTTCGCGCTCGTGTTCGCGCTCGGGTCCCTGCTCTCGGAGCGCAAGGCCAAGGCCGAGGGGCGCACGCCCAGTGGTCTCGAGGGCCTGGTCACCAAGGCCACGCAAGCGCTCGCCATCCTGCTGCCGTTCCTGTTCCCGCTGTTCTTCGCCGCCCACGAGGACCTGCGCATCGACCTCTTGCCCACGCTGGTGCTCGTGACGGCCCTCACGATCGGGGCCGGGGTGATCTCGCTGGCCACGCGCTCCTACTGGCTGCAGGTGGCCGCCGCTGCGGCGGGCGGGGTGACGCTGCTGGTGCACGTGCTCGCCATGCAGCGTGAGCCGCTCGGTTGGCTCTTCGCAGGGGTGGCGCTGGCCGTGATGGCCGCGCACTACGCGGTAGTCGAGCGGTGGGCGATCCTGCAGCGTCGCGCCACCGCAGACGGATCCGGCGTCGGGGCGCCGGCATTGCCTGGTCCCACGGAGGGTTTTGGCTTCCTGCCCAGCCACGCGTTCGTGCTGTTCGTGGCAGCGGCGCTCTTCGCGCTGCTGCTGGGAGCAGACCGCGTGCTGCCCGCAGCGGGCACCCTCACCACGCTGCTGGTCCTCTTGGGCGCCACGCGCGTGGCCTCCGTGGGTGCGCTGCACGTCGTGGGCGCGCTGGTGGCTCCCCTGGCCACGCTCACCATGGTCGTCATGCACGTGGCCCAGGGGCAGCGCGCGGGCGGCCCGAGCGAGCTGCTGTGGCTCGCGCTCTGCCTGGTGCCGGTGGTGGCATCACAAGGAGGGGCGCTCGGGGGTTCACCCGAGAGTCGACGCTTCCTCGATCACGGCGCGGGCCTGGCCGCGCTGGTCTTTGCCGCGCACCTCGTCTTCCTCTCTCACGCGGTGCCAGCCACGCCGTGGCTCTACGCCTTTGCTGCGGTGAGCGCGCTGCTGCTGGTGTCCCTGCCGCTGGCCCGCTCCGGGGTGGGCGCCTACCTCGGCCCGGTGGTGCTCATGCTGGCTGCCCATGCCGTCGCCGTCGGCTCGCGCAGCTCGGCGTTCGACGGGTCCGCCACCTGGCTCGCGTGCCTGGTGGCCATCGCGGCGAGCGCCACGGTGCTGCCCATGCTGGTGCTGGGTGAGCGCGCGCGGCGCTCGCCAGGGCTCTATCGCGGCGCGGCGCTGGCCATGCCGCTGTTCTTCCCGGCCATCCTCGAGTCCTATCAGGGCATCTTCGGACGGACCACAGACGGCATCCCGGCCGTCCTCGCCGGGGTCATCGTGCTCCTCTCGCTCGCCAGCGCGAAGCAGCTCGCGCCGGCGGCCGTGCGCATCTCGGCCATCGCGTGGCCGGCCGCAGCGGCGCTCGGCTTCATCACCGTGGCCATCCCGCTGCAGCTCGAGAACGAGTGGGTGACGGTAGGCTGGGCGCTCATGGGCGCGGCCTTGCTGGCGCTCTTCCGCCGCGTGGATCACGCCGGACTCAAGTACTTCGCGCTGCTGCACTTCGCCGTGGTGGGCGTCCGCCTGCTGATGAACCCGTACATCCTCGAGTACCACCCCGTGTCGGCGTGGCCCTTCCTCAACTGGCTGGCGTACACGTACTTGGTGCCCATCGCGGCGGCGCTCGCGGGCTTCGCGTGGCTGCGCGACATCGAGATCGCGCGTCGTCGTCCCATCGAGGTCAGCCTCATGCCCAAGAACGTGGCGCTGTTCGCGAACGGGCTCGGGGTGCTGGCGGTGGCGCTCGGCTTCGCGTGGATCAACCTCACCATCATCGATGCGTTCGCGCCGGACGGGCCGCTCGAGATCGAGTTCGACCGGCAGCCGGCGCGTGACCTCTCGCTGAGCCTGGCGTGGGCGCTGTACGGCGCGGTGCTCCTGGGCATCGGCATGTGGCGCAAGAGCACGGCGCTGCGCGGGCTCAGCCTGGGTCTCGTGATGCTGACCATCGCCAAGGTCTTCCTGGTGGACCTCGGCAACCTGCAGGACCTCTACCGCGTGGCCTCGCTGGTGGGCCTCGCCATCTCGCTCATCGTCATCTCGCTCGCATACCGGCGCTTCGTGTTCCCCTCGTCGGACACGGACGCCCAGGAAGGTGGACCGTCATGAAGAGCTCCCTCTCTCGAGCGCCGCGACGCGCCCTGCATGGCCTGGTGGCGCTCTCGTGGCTGGCGGCCAGCGTCTCGGGCCCGCACTTCGCAAGCGCCCAGGGCGGTGCGGATGGCGCGAGCGAGGACCTGCGCGCGCTGTTCCCGCAGCGGGCACGCATCGAGACGGGCGGCGTCTATGGCCTGGTGCGTGCACCGCTGCCGGCCGAGGTGCTGTCCAGCGTGCGCGCCGATCTGGCGGACCTGCGCGTGTTCATCGACGACGGTTCGGTGGAGTTCGTGATCGAGGCCGACGCTCCACAGCGCGCCACCGAGTCGCGCCCGCTCTTGCCGGTGGACGTGCGCGAGCGCACGGCGGGTGACCCCACGCGCCCCACCGTGGTGGAGACCTGGGACGTCGTGTTGCCGACGGACCTCCCCGGTGCTGCTGCGGACAGCGGCAGCGAAGCAAGCGGGCTCGAGTGGCGGCTGCGCTTCGGGCTCACGCCGAGCGAGCTGGTGCGCGAGCTGACGGTGCACCGCGTAGACGCGCAGGGCGCCGAGACCGAGGTGCTGGCCACCACGCTCTTCCGCATGGCTGCGCCGCTGCGCGAGAAGGTGGAGGTCGCCATCCCCACCGCTCCCGGTGTTCGGCTGCGCCTGCGCTTGAGCGGCACCGCGCCCGCGCTGCGGCCCACGCTCACGCTGGTGAGCGAGAGCGTGCTGCGCGCCTCCCGTGAGCTGCGCGTCCCGCTCGAAGTGGTGACCACCGAGCGGGTGGGCGGCAACGAGACCGTGCTCACGCTGCGACGTCCCCGCGGCGTGGTGCCCGAGTCGCTCGTCTTCGAGACCACCAGCGGCGCGTTCCACCGCGAGGTGACCGTGGAAGACGCGGGGGTGGGTGGGAGCGCGCGGCAGGCTGGGCGGGCTGTCATCTACCGCATCCCCGACTGGGACGAGCACGCGCTCGACGTGCCGCTGACGCGGACCTCCGGCGACCTGCTGCGCGTGCGCATCATGGACCAAGACGCGCCGCCCCTCGAGGAGGTGAGCGTCATCGCGCGCGTTCGCCAGCCGGCGTTGGTGTTCGACGCGTACGGCTCACCGGAGCTGTTCTTCGGGGGCGCTCGCGCCACGCGGCCTGCCTATGGTCTGGGCGACGCGCTGCGCTACCGGCTGACGCCCGACGCGCCCGTCGCGGAGGCCAGCGTGATGGACGTGACGAGCAACCCGCGCTTCCACGCGGGCCCGGTGCTGGCGTTTGCCATGCGTCCGGGCGCCAGCGTGAACGTGGCGGAGTTCTCGCACGCGCTGCCGCTGCGCGTGACCGAGACGCCCGAGGGCCTGACCCGGGTGCGGCCCACCATCGCCGCGCTGGCCGCAGGGCGCGACGGGCAGGGCGACTTTCGCGTGGTGGACGGCGAGGGCCGGCAGTGGCCATTCCTGTGGGGTGACGAGAGCCACGAGGTGACCGTAGCGGGCGCCGTCAGCGTGCGACTCGTCCCGGAGACGCGCACGTCGGTGCACACCATCGCGGTGCCTGCGGGTGGGCTCACGGTGGACCACGTGCTGCTGGACGTGGAGGACGCGCTCGTGGACCGCAACTACGAGGTGTGGATCCGCGAGGTGCCCGAAGGCGAGCCGTACTCGGCCATGGTGGACACGCTCACGCGCGCGCCCGGGGCTCGTGGGCCGCTTCGCGTGGCCCTGAGCCGCCACGCACAGAGCATCGAGCTGCACGTGCAGAACGGCGACGAGCGCCCGCTGACCATCCGACGCGCCACGCTGGTGACGCTGGCGCGCGACCTGTTCCTGGCCGCACCGGCGGGGGAGTACCGCTTGCTGGTGGGCAGCGACACCGTGGACGACCCGCGCTACGACATCGAGAGCGCGCGCGACCTGGTGCTCTCGGTGCGCGCCGAGGACGCCGAGCTCGGCGAGCTGGTGGCCAACCCCGCGTACGCACCGCCCAGTCCGAGCCGCGACGCCATGACCGAGGCTGCGCTGCTGGCGGTGCTGGCGGTAGCCGTGCTGTTGCTGGGCCTGCTGACGTTCCGCCTGGTGCGCAGCGAGCCACTCGAGGGGCTGGCCACTCCCGGTGAGCCACACAGCACCACGTCTCAGGGGCCCGTGGCCACCGAGGACGCCACGGAGAGCGCGCCAGGGCCCAGCGACCCGGGCGCGGGAGGCGAGCCCTCGAACCCTGGCGAGGGTGCGTCTCCGGACGAGCGTGACAAGCTGCCCGAATGAGCGCACCCGACTTCGAGTACATCGACACCACGGCGGCCCTGGCCCAAGCCGTCGAGGACGCCGCACAGGCGCCCGCCTATGCGTTGGACACCGAGTTCCACCGCGAGACCACGTACTACGCGAAGGTCTGCCTGGTGCAGCTGGCGTGGGCTCGGCGCGTGGTGTTGGTGGACGCGCTGGCGCTGGACCTGCGCGCGTTGCGCCCGCTGCTGGACGGTCCCGGGCTGTGCGTCATCCACGCGTGCTCGCAGGACCTCGAGATCCTGCTCAAGGACGTGGGGGCGGTCCCCAGCCGCCTGTTCGACCCGCAGATCGCGGCGTCCTTCTTGGGGATGGGCACGCCTGCGCTGGGTAAGCTGGTGCAGGACGGACTCGGGCTGGTGCTGGGCAAGGGCGCGCAGCTGGCCGACTGGACGCGCCGCCCGCTGGCCCCCGACGAGCTTCGCTACGCTGCCGAGGACGTGGTGCACCTGGTCGAGCTGGCCGAGGTGCTCTCGCAGCGCCTGCGCGAGCGAGGTCGGCTGAGCTGGTGCGAAGAAGAGTGCGAGCGCGTGCGCCGCGAGGCCCGCGTGGGGCGCGACCCGCTCACGGCGTGGTGGAAGGTGAAGGGCAGCAGCTCGTTTCGTCCACGCGCGGCCGCCGTGGCGCAGGAGCTGATGGCCTATCGCGAGCGCACGGCCATGGCGGACGACGTGCCGGTGCGGCGCATGCTGCCCGACGTGGCGGTGCTGGCCATGATCGACCGGCCGCCCAAGAACGCGGCGGAGCTCGACCGTGTGCGCGGGCTCGACCGGCGCGCCCTGCGCGGACACGAGGCCGACCTGCTGGCCGCACTGGAGCGTGGGCGAGAGCTGAACCTGGCCGACTTGGTGGCGCAGCCGGTGCTCGCGGCGGCGACCGCTCCGCAGGGCTTGATCGGCTTGGCCATGGCGTGGGCTCAGCAGCGCGCCGAGGACGAGTCCATCGACCTCCAGCGCCTCGGCAAGCGCGAGGACATCGCGGGGTTCGTGTCGGGCTTACCGGGCACGTCGCTCGCGGACGGCTGGCGCCACGAGCTACTGGGGCGCTCGCTGCAGCGCCTGGTGGACGGCGAGGTGTCGCTCGGCATCGACCACGGCCGCGTGGTGATGATCGAGCGCTGACGGGCGCGCACGAGGCCAGCTCATGACGCCCACCCTCGACCTCTTCGCGACGGATGCCGAACCGGCCCGCAACCTGCTGCCGGCCGATGGCGAGGTCTACGACCACGGGCGCGTGTACGGCGACGACGAGGCGCTGGCGCTGTTCTCCGCGCTGCTGGACGAGGTGGCGTGGCAGCACGACGAGCTGGTCATCGCGGGCAAGCGCCTCGTCACGGCGCGGCAGGTGGCGTGGTACGGCGACCGGGAGGAGGCGTATCGCTACTCGGGGTCCACCAAGGTGGCGCGGCCGTGGACGCCGCTGCTGCTGGCGGTGAGGCAGCGCGTCGAGGCCGCGGTGGGGAGCACGTTCAACGCGTGCTTGCTCAACCTCTACCGCAACGGCGACGAGGGCATGAGCTGGCACAGCGACGACGAAGGCGCGCTCGGGCGCACCCCGACCATCGCGTCGCTGAGCCTCGGGGCCCGGCGCCGCTTCGACCTTCGCCACAAAGCGGACCGCCGCAAGGTCTCGCTGGTGCTCGACAGCGGGCAGCTGGTGGTCATGGCGGGCGTCACCCAGCGGCACTGGGAGCACGCGCTGCCCAAGACGAAGCAAGTGCGCACGCCGCGCATCAACCTGACTTTCCGCACGATTATCGGCCCGCCCTGATGCGCGCTCCCACCGTGGATCACGGTACGGGGTCGTGCGTGAGCTCGAGCAGCGTGAGCTCGATGTACGCGAAGGACTCTTCGCCGGCCGTGGCCCAGCGCGCCTCACCGCGGCTCTGGATGCGCAGCCCACCAAAGTCGCGCGGGCTCGAGAGCGGAGTGGACCAGCGCGTGACCACGAAGCGCCCTTCGACGTCGCGCCCGCGGTCGTCCGAGACGAAGTCCTGCAGCATGCCGTCCTCGCCGAACACGAGCTCTGCCGCGATGGTGTGGCCCGCGTTCGTGAACTCGCCCCGCAGGCGGTTGGGTGCGAGCTCGGTCCATGCGATGGGCATGGCGGTCAGCGCACCGGGTGCCAACACCGCCAAGTCGTTGAACAGGGTGACTGTCTCGGCCCGGGTCATCGCAGCGCCGTGCCCCTCGGCCACCTGCACCAGGCCGAGCGCGCGTACGTCCATGCTGGCGTTGTCGCCCACGTAGGCGTGAAGGCCGATGGCGGGGAGCCCCATCATGGTGGCCTCCATGAAGAAGAGGCGCTCCGCAGGGGTGGTCGCGTTCAGCTGCTCGGCCTCGAGCGCCATCCAGCCGGCATCCGCCGCGCTGCGGATGCGGCCACGCCAGCGTGCTCGAAAGCTGGCTGGCACGGGCCGGCCGATGGCGCCGCTGACCGCGAGGTACCGCCGGAGCGGGGCGGGCAGCGACACGACGTTCGCCTGGGTGAGCACCTCGCCGGGGCGCGTGCGGGCCAGCAGGGCCTCCGCGCGCTCACGGTACTCGGCGCGCAGCCCCACCGGGCCGAAGGCCGCGAACACGCACCCCGCGAAGACCAGCAGCACGACGTTCGGCAGCGTCCCGAACTTGGCGTCCGACCACGACGAGACGATGACCGCCTGCGACACGAGCGCGGCCACGAGCCCCACCGCCGAGAGCGCGAGGGCGAGGCCGGGCGAGCGAGGTCCGACCGCGATCAGCAGGGCGGTCGCCACGAGCAGCACGCAGGCCATCAGCCACGCCGCGCCGGCCGCCCGTCCGATGGGCACCTTCAGGGCGTCCAGCTGGGCGAACCCGAACGCCTTGGCGAAGCCCATGGTGTGGAGGAGGGCGTGGGCGACCACGAACAAAGCGAGGGCCCACTTCATCGGAGTGCGCTTCCACGCGCGGGCGCAAGCGCGAACGCAGCGCAGTAGAAGTCCACCGAGCGTCCTTGGTTCTCCACCGCGGACGCGGTGGGGACCACCAACGGGGCGCGCCCGTCGGCCAGCGGGGTGGCGAGCTCACGAACCACCCTGCGGAAGTCCGCCCGCTGGCCGGCCGCCGAGAAGAGACCCCCGATGTCGCGGAACGCGCTCAGCGTGGCCTCGGCGTCACGGCCGAAGCGCATCTGCGAGAAGTCGTAGATCTTGTTGAACGCGTAGCGCACCGGGGCGTCGCGCTCCATGCGCAGCGTGAGGTAGTAGTACGCCGGCGTCAGCGGAGAGGCGTGGCGCATGACGCTCGCGAGGTGTCCCACCTCCTCCGACGCGGCGGGAAAGAGGCCCTCGGTGTTGTCCGCAGCGCCCAGGTAGGCCTTCGCGCGCAGACCGCGCGCGGCGGGTGGCGCCTCGAGGGTCACCACGCCCACCACGGCATCGGGCTCGACCCACGAAGGTAGGACGCACCCGAGGTCGAGGTGGGCCAACGCGGCGTCCACCTCGGCCGCCGTGCCGACCCCCGCGCCCCAAGCATCTTCCTGGAAGTAGACCTTCAAGCGCGGCGGCACCGACGGCGCGTCGAACGCGAACGAGAGCGTGGTCACCCCGGGCCGGGGCAGCGCATGGGCCAGCGCCTCGGCCGCTTCCGTGATGCGCTCGGCTCCCACCACCGACGCGGCTTCTCCCACGAGGTCACGCACGGGGCGCGGGTCGAAGCGTGAGTTCACGGTGAAGCCCCAGGCTGCGCGCTCGCCGGCGGCCAGATAGCCGTCGTACTTCATGGAGAACGGCTGGTCCTCCGCCGTGATCTCCGCAGACCGCTCCACGAAGTTGCGCACGGCGGGCGCAATGCGATGCCCGCCGCCCGCTCGCGACAGCGCGTCGAAGAGCGCCAGCGAGGCATCCGCGTGCTGTCGCGCCATGGTCCGAGCGCTCATCGCCGCCTCACGCTCCGTAGCGCCGGGCGCTGGTTCCGGCGGAGGCCATCAGCGCTCGCACTTGGTCCGGGCCGACGGCGGGCCACAACTCCGGCACGAAGCAGAGCCTCGCCTCCGAGATGCGCCAGATCATGAAGCCCGCGCTCAGGTGCGCCGAGTCGCCCGAGCGGATGAGCAGGTCCACGTCGGGCAAGTCCGCGGTCCAGAGCCCGTCCTCGAGCGCCTGCACTTCGCCACGGGTGAGCCTCGCGACGGCGGCCCGGATCTCGTCTCGGCCGTCGTACGCCATCAAGAGCACCACCCGGCGCGGGCCCGTGCCGGCGGCGGCGCGGGCGACGGCGAGCGGGCCGGCCAGCGAGGGACACAGCTCGTCGATGCGGCCGTAGGCCGAGAAGCGTGCTTCGTACTCGCGCAGAAGCGCGGGGGCGGCTCCGGTGAGCCAGTCGCTCAGGGCCGAAAGGATGCCGCGCACCTCCTCGGGGTCTCGCTTCTGCAGGTTGGCCGGTGAACCCCACCAGAACGTCACGCACTCGGCACCGCTGTCGAAGGCGGCACGCAGCGCCGCGTCGATGGCGGCGATGCCAGCGCGATGCCCGTCTTGCGCGGACAGGCCCTGCGCACGCGCCCAACGCCGGTTGCCATCAGGGATTATCGCCAGATGGCGGACGGGACTCGCGGTCACACGCTCACGCTCCGCACCGGCGCGCGGGCGTGCTCGACACTCGGGTGTACATCGCCCCATGCTACCAGCATCGCGATGTTCTTCCCCCCGTCATCGCTCGCAGCGATGACGAGCTCGGCGACGGCCTTGCAGACCACGTCCCAGTCGCTGGCTGACCTGGCCCAAGTGGACGTGAGCAGCTCTCAGCCCCGGCTGGATGTCGCGGAACTCGATGGTGGCTCGAATGACCTCGGTCTGGGGCTCGAGTCGGTGGCGCCCCTGGCCCGGTTGCTTGTCGCACGGACGGTCGTTGGGATCGGCTGCGACTACTGGCGGGGCGGACGCCATCTTGCGCCCCTCGGGCGACGAGTTCGACCGACATCGTGGTGCACTCGAGGAGCGCGATCTGCTTGTCACTCTGGGTCAACCGGCGACCACCACGACCGCCAATCGAGGTATACAGACTCCGTGAACCTCGTCGAAGAGTACGCCTCGCGCGCGCTGGTGGATGCGCATCGGGGGTGTCGCGCGGTGCTGCGTGGCGCCCATCGACACTTCATCTTCCGGCCTGCCCATGGCCAGTGCATCGGGGCTCCAGATGCGCATGGCTTCGAGGTGAAGCCCCTCGAAGACCTCCACCTGCACGCCGTGCGCTGCGAGGAGTTCGCGGGGATGGTGTGGGTCAACCCCGACCCGCAGGCGCCGCTGCGCACCGCCCTAGGACGAGCGTGTGATTGGCTCGCGGCCTACGAACTGGACTCCTGGGGGGTGACTCAGCACGCTGCGGTGCGCCTCCCGGACAGCTGGGAGGCGACGGCCACGGACCCGGCGCAGTCCTGCGTCGAACAGATTGCGCTCACCCGCGGCGAGACCTCCGCGAGCGAGCCGCGCTTCGTGGCTGCGAACGACGCCCGCATCGGGGCCGTGACGGGCGTCGACCTGGTCGCCGCCGAAGCGCTCCTGCGCGGCTACGGCTCTGGAACGAACCCGTCTCGGCCGCTCCTACAGCCACGGGTAGCCGGCACCGCCGTCAAGCACCAGGCCCTGGGCGAGGGCGCGTGAGCCTGCAGGTCCACATCCTCCGGGCGCGCGCCCCGCAGGTAGACCTCGCGGACTTCATTCCCCGTGGCGAGGCCGAACTGCTCTACCAGGACCAGCGGGGCGAGCTGTCTCTGGCTGCCTCGCGGTGCACACCGGGCCCCACGGCAGGAGGCTTTCGTCGCACGGTGGTGCGCTACATCGAAGACGCTGGAGCATGGCGCGCGCTGGACGAGACGGTCTTCGAGATCGATGCCGAGTCCTTCGCGGAGGTCGTGCAGATCACCGCCGCGGGAGGACCCAACCTGCACCTCGCGCCCATTTGCCTGCCCCGTCGGCTCACTGTGGGCGAGTGGCATCGGCCGCTGCCCGGTGTTCCCGCGCGCGTCACGCTGGCCAGCCACGCTCTCGTGCGCATCGAGAGCACCCATCGCGCCGCGCGCACCGAGGTCTCCGCCATCGGGATGCTGGCCACCCAGGGCGGCAAGCGTGGCCTCCAGTGGCTGGCGCTGGGGGTGGGGGAGCTCTGCATCGGTCCCGCCCGTGGTGCTCCGGAACGCTGGTTGATCGCCGCCCGGGTGGACGGCGCGAGCTTCCTGCACGCCATCGAACCCAGCCTGCTGGAGCGCGAACGCCGACCGCTCGGTGCGCTCTCCGACATCGCCCCGCGCTCCTCCGTCTTCTAGTCCCCCAGCACTCGTCTCGGGGGGCGACCAGTTCGAGAACACGGCTCCCGTCGAGGTGAACTTTTGCTCGTCACGAGGGATCGACCGGCGTATGGTCCGCAGCGCATCCGATGCTCCAGCGTCCACTGAACCGAGCTGAAGAAGCGACGCCCGATGCCGACGAAAGGTCCTCTCGTGGGGGTTGGTGGGAGTACGGCCTGCTCGGAGTTCTAGTCGTCGTTGGCGTTCTGCTCCGCTGGTGGCGTCTCGGTGAAGTGCTTCCGTGGATGGACGAAGCTTGGATTCTCGATGTGGTTGCGGAGAGGGACTACGCGTGGATCGCCACGAATTTCAACCTCAACGACGCGTGTATTCCGCTCAGCCTCTACGCTGAGTTCGTCAACGACACGTTTGGTTTGAACGAGTTCTGGCTACGGGCGCCGGCGGCTTTGGGCGGGACAACGCTCGCGCTGGTCGTGGCTTGGCTGAGCATTCGATATCTCCGGCCAGCCCCCGCCTTGCTCCTCGGCGGACTCGTGAGCGTGTCCCCTTACCTCGTGTACCTGTCGCGCGAAGCTCGGCCGCACGCCATCACGCCGACGCTCTTGGTCTCCGCCGCCGCTCTCTCTGCCCATGAGCTCCATACAGAGAACCCGAGTCGTGTCCGGCTCATGGTTGCCGCTTCGCTGGCCGCGCTCTCGCCGTGGTTCCACCCCATAACGCTCGGGAGCAGCAGCGTCTTGATGGCGGTGGTCTGCGCCGCAGTTCTATTCCGCCGGCCCGTCGAACCAGTGCCGCGCTCCGTGTTGCCCCTCATCCTGACGACGTACGTCGCTACGCTGGCGTTGACCTTGGCGCCGAGCGCAGCGTCGCTCGCCGAGACGATACAACGCTACGGAGGACGTGGTTCCGTCGAACTCGCTACGGTGGAGGGTGCGTTGATGTTGCCCATCTACGCCGAAGCGCCAGTCCCGTGGTGGGCGGTCGGTCTGACGATGCTGCCAGGGGCGATCTGGCTGGTGCGGCGGGCTGCTTGGATCGGCGTCGGCGCTGTCGTGCTGGTGTCTTCGCAGGTGCTCGCCATGCTGTGGTTGCACTCCTACTTCATCCAGGTCCCCATGATCTGGCTCCGATACCATGTGCAAGTGCTGCCCTTTGGGTTTCTCCTTCTGGCAGGGACCCTCGCTTGGTTCGACGAAGCCCTCCGAGGACGATGGACCAAGGCTTCGTCGGTCGTCGCGGCCAGCGGCGTGCTCGCTGTGTTCGTCCACGCGCTCGTAGGTTGGGGCTACAGCATCCGCGAGACCGACGCCTACAACGCAAACCCCATCATGGCGTACCTGGATCCCGAGGACCCCGAGCTCCGAGCCATAGTCCCGCCGTTCTATTCGGAGGTGCTGCCGTCTCTGCCAGCAGGAGTCGTCGTGGAGGCGCCTGTGATCTTTCCCTTCCCGGTGTATGGGCTCTATCAGCGCGTCCACGGAAGACATGTGCGCATGGCTGGTCTTGGCGTTGGGCCATGGCAGTCGCGGTTCGACACGCCCGGCTTTCGGTTTCACACCGTGCCTGGAACCGCTTCTCCCCGGACGCTCCGAGACACGCGCGGCGTGTTGATCGTCCACCATCGGGTCGGTGAGGAAGTCGCGCGCTTCTACCGCGCCGGACTCCGAGCGAAGAGCGTTGCGCGCCAACTCGTCCCGTTCCCCAACCTCGAACGCGCGGTCGGGGGATGGTGGCCGGGGCGTCCGGCCTTAGAGACCGCACAGCCGCCGATTTATCAGGACGACCTGATGAGCGTCTACGAACTGCCTCTAACGCGTTGAAGTCACGCGAGGAGCATTCGAGCCAGGGTTGGGCCAGCCTTGGTAGCCAGCCGGATGACCGTTCGTGGCCGAGTGTAGTGCGACGCTATGAGGGTGCGTGCGAAGCGCTCGACCTCCCGCCGTTCGAGCTGCTCAGGTCGGAAGGCGGCCTCGGCTTGAGCGCGTGTCGGGTTTGGAAGGACGCCGGCTTCGCGGACCTCGTTGTAGTAGGTCGTGCCCGGGTACGGGTGCGCGAAGTACACGGTGAGCAGATCGGGATCGACGCGTCGAACGAAGTCTGACGTCTCGGTGAGTGTGGACCGGGTCTCCCACAGAAATCCGACCATCACGTACATCAGGCTGAGGATGCCGAGGCGATCGCAGGCCCTGAACACGCGCCTGGTTTGCTCTGCGTCGGGGACCTTGCGGATGTGGCGTCCGATGTACTCGCTCCCGGTCTCTACGCCGAAGCTGATGCCATAGCAGCCCGCCGCGGCCATCGCGCGCAACGATTCTTCGTCGGTGGTGTCGATCCGAGTTGCGGTCACCCATCGCGCCCCGGGGCATCGCGCACGGATGGCCTCACATGTTGCGAGCGCCCACTTGCGGTTCAACGTGAAGGTCTCAGCCCGCAGATAGAAGTAGCGGTAGCCAGCGTCCCAGAGCTCCGCGATCTCGCTGGCCACGCGTTCCGGACTCGGGTGGCGTGCCTGCTTGCCAGACACCGTGGCAACGAGGCAGAACGAGCAAGGAAATGGGCAGCCACGCTGCACGTGCACCGTCGCTTGCGGTCGAGGGCCTCCACGGACGCGGTAGAGCGAGGGCGTAATGATCGTCCGATCCGGACGAGGGAGATGGTCCAAGTTCGCGGCATTGGTGCGCCTCCGTCGACGACGGAACCTTCGCTCAGGTAGACCGCTCCAGGCGCACCGAGCCAGCCGTGTCGCGCGACGGCGTCGAAGACGAGTTCGTAGTCGCCCTTCACGCAGAAGGTCGGTCGCGCCGGATGGAGGAGCAGATCGCGAGCCTGGGTGTAAACCGGCGCACCTCGTACGCACGTGTCGAGCGACGGCGCGCGCGTGCGTAGCTCCGCCAGCCAGGCGAGGTCGTCGTCCTGCGATCCGAACGTGGTCGTCACGACGACGAGGTCGGCTCGCCACGCGAGGACCTCCGCCAGCGTTCGTTCAGCGTCCCACTGCAGCGCCGGAGCATCGATCAAATGAGAGGCAACACCAAGCGCTCGCAGCGCGCCCGCCGCCTCGCACTCTTCGAGTGGTGGACGCATCTGGGGCACTAGGTCGAGGCGGAAGAAGGACTGGCATCGGTCCTCTCGGCAGTACGTTCCCGTCGGAGGGAATACGAAGAGAATGCGCTGGTATCGCGTGTTCAGCGCGCTTGTGCTGCATCGTGTCGACAGCATCAGTTCGAACACCCCCCGAAGCGATCGTCGCACCGGATTCCGCGGCGGTGGGCCCAATACGCTGCGGTCGTTTCGACGACGCCCAGACCGTACTTGATGCTGGCCCACGGTCCCACCGACGAAGCGCCTCGAAAATAGCGTGCGGGTGAAGCCACTTCACCAATGCGGTACCCGCGGTCCACGCACTGCGTCAGTACCTCCACGTCGAACTTGAAGTCGTTGCTGTTGCGATGCAGGGGCAGGGACTCGAGTACGTGTCTGGAGAAGACGCGATATCCGGTGTGGAACTCCGTTAGTTGGGTGCGGAGCACAGCGTTCTGTCCGAGCGTGAGCAGGCGGTTCGCGTAGTACTTGTACGTTGGCATTCCACCGTGTCGCGGATCGAGGTCAGCGAATCGTGATCCCAGAGTGAGGTCGCACGTCCCATCCGCAATGGGAGCGATGAGCGCGGGCAGAAGGTACGCAGGATACTGTGCGTCGGGGTGCAACATCACGATGATGTCCACCGTCGGCTTCAGGTCGAGTATCGCGGCGTAGCAGGTCTTCTGATTCGCCCCATAGCCGCGATTCTGTGGGTGCACGAGCATGGGGATCCCGAGCTGCGCAGCGAGAGCCACGGTCCCGTCTTGGCTGGCGTCGTCAACGAGAAGCTGGGCGTCCACGAGGTTTTCGGGGATCGAGCTAACGACTTCTTCGAGGGTGCGCACGGCGTTGTACGCGGGGTAAACCACGCCTACCCGAAACCTGCCATACATGCACCAGACGCTAACACGGCGGGTGGCGGGGCTCGTCCGAAAACTGCGCCCGGAGCGCTCGGCTCATGACAGCGTCCTCACAGGGACGATTTCGGATGTGCCGAACTTACGAAAGTAGTCGGAGAAGTGGCCACCGCAGCGGCTCCGCCGCTCGCACCCCGAGCAGCTCTCGGGCCGCATGCGTCCCAGCGTCACGGGCTTGGGAGCCTCGTGGTATTCGGCTCGCGACCAGAAGTTGACGTCCTCGCGCTCGCCGGCAGCGTTGTCTGAGAGATCCTGGTCATCGAGCACATCGTCGTGAGTGTCGTCCCAAAGGGATTCGCCGAGCACACAATGGGGAAAACAGAAGAAGATGAGACGACATCCGTGGGCGCGGACAGACTGGCTCAATGCTATGAATTTAGGTTGGAGTTCCCGTAGCTCGGAGAGCCGCAGTGCCTCGTCCTCGCTGGGAATCCGGGTGCCGTCGATGGGCACCGCGTTGCCCATGATCCAGCGCTCGGGACGCGCACGCACCAAGAGAGCCGCCATCTTCTCGAGGTCATCCACGTTGCTCCGCGACATCACGGTAGCGATTCGCACGCGCTCCTCTCCGCGGTGCTCGAGAAAGTTGTCGAACGCCGTGTTGAAGAGTCGCCACCACGACGAGTGTCCCGTGATGTGGGTGCCGCGTTCGTCGCCGAATGCGTGGAGGCTGATCATGACCTCGTCCAGGAGACCCTTGACCTCCTCCGCGAAATCCATGCGGGCCCAGCGCAGCAGGTTCGTAATCACGAACGTTCGCATGCCCAACTCACGGCAGAGACGCAGGGCGTCGACGAAGCGAGGGTGGATGGTCGCCTCACCGCCCATGAACTGAATCAGCTGGACGCCCCGCGCAGCGTTTTCCCTCAGGTGCTTCTCAATGGTCTCCCAGGGCATGAATGAGCGGCTGTTGATTCGCTCGGACTCGATGCAGAAGTAACACTGCAGGTTGCAGGCGCTGCTGATGAAGAGTTCGACGCGCTTCGCGTCCGTCCCGCCTGCAGGAAACGAGAGGCCTTTGGCGTCGAGGCGCATCACGATTTGGCCGAGCTCGTTCACGACGCGGGGCGAGGGCAACTCGCCTTGCGCGCGCAGGGCCAGGTGCCGGCCCCGAAACTCGGACTGGCTGGCCAAGGTCGCGTCCTCGACGACAATCTGGAAGCTTCGGGTGGCGTCGGTCACTGGGAAGTAGACCCGCCGATGAGCGGTGAAGGGACGACCCATCGTCCATCGTGGGTTGACCTCCAGCCACCTACGAAAGCCGTGGTGCCACAACCGTTTCGCGAGGTCGTTTTCGCTCGATTCCGAGGTGCGCGGGGCAGAGGGGCTGTGCTGGTCCATGCTGCGATGGTAACATGCAGAGGAATGCTGCGCGGTCCTAAGCGCTTGGCGCTGCCACTCCAATCGAGTAAGGTGCGGAGATGGCTGCGGCTGCCCAGCTCGAGCTCAACCTCGGGCATCACTGCAACAACCGGTGCGTGTTCTGCCTCTGCGGACAGCTCACGGAGCGCGGCCTGGCCGAGCCCAACCCAGTTTACCAGATGCGCATGGAGCTCGATCGCGCCGTGGTCGAGGGCGTGCGCCGCGTGACCTTCCTCGGTGGGGAGCCCACGCTCCAGTCGGGCTTCGACGACCTGATGGCCTACGCCGCCACACTTGGCTTCGAAGAGATCACCATCTTCACCAACGGCGCGCGCACGGGCAAGCGCGACTTCATCGAGCGCATCACCAGCTTCGGGCCGTTCACCTGGCGGTTCTCCATCCAAGGTGGCGACGAGGTCACGCACGACCGCAACACCAAGCGACCGGGGTCGTTCAGGCGCATCGTGCACGGCATGGCGGTGCTGCAAGAACTCGGGCAGCGCATCACCGTCAATACATGCGTCAACGGCAACAATGTGGACTCACTGCCCATGTATCCGGCGCTCCTCGCGCAGTACGGCGTGGTGCAGTTCCATGCGGACATGGTCCGGCCCCACAGCACGGGGGAGCGCAGCGAGGAAGAGGTCGCATCGCTGGTTCCGGACTACGGCGTGGTGCGCGCTCGAATGACAGAGATGATGGAGGGCTTCGAGCGGCTCGGCTCCGGCATCGAGGTGAACATCGGGAACCTGCCGTACTGCGTGCTGCCCGAGTTCGCGCGCATCATCGAGCACGGCGGCGAGTTCACGTGGACCATCAGCGGCGACGGTGGAGCCAGCCTGCGGGACCCGTTGGACAAATACAGCTACCAGCGCGAGGCGCATGGCTTCCTGCCGTCGTGCGCGAGCTGCCTCACACGCCCCCGTTGCAAGGGCCTGCCAGACGTCATGCTCGAGCGCGGAGACCTCGCGCTCATCCAGCCGGTGAGCCTCGCCACGCTTCGGGCCGTGTCGCCCGCGCGGCGAGACCTGAGGGCGGTCGTGGGGGCGTACCTCGCCCAGCTCAGCGGCGTGGCCGAGCCTGAGTCGAGCGACTGGGCGCTGGACGTCCTCGGCGGTGACGCGAACGGTGTCGACGTGAACGTACGGACACCTTCGGGGACCGCCACCTTCCATTTCGGGCCGCCCCCCGCGCCTCGGGCGCTCGCTCGCTCGCGGGACTTCTCGCTGGTGCTTCGCATGACCCGGGCCACCGCTTCGGACACCGCGCGTGCCTTCGCTGTGCTGGTGAAGCGCCTCTCGAAGGCGGACCTCGGGGTCATCGAACCCACGCTCTCCGGCGCCGAGCTGGTGGAGTCGCTCATGCTGCCGGACGACCGCAAGCGCGGCGTGCTTGAGCTACGCCATGCACTGCTGCGCCTCCGTCGGGTGACCAACGGGCCGAACGGACTGCGCTTCGGGAAGACCCAGAGCCTCTCGGAGGAGTTCGGTGTCGGGATCCCCGTTCATGACGCGAACGGCAGTGCGGGTCAGGTGCGCTTGGTGCTAGGCGCCGGCCAACACACCCCCGTTCACGTGGAGTTCGATGGCTGCGTGTCGCAGGAGGCGCAGAAGCACATCTTTGCCGCGGCGGTGGCTGGCTCGGTGCCGACGCATGGATGAGCAATTAGGGGCTGCACCCGTGGACTTGGTCGACCCCCTCACTCCCTTCGTCGGCCCCATGAAGACCGAGCTCGGCAACAGAGTCCGGGCCTTCGTCGAGGCACCCGGCGGTGCGGACGTCGGCTGGCGGTTCGTGCCCGGAGGTCTCGACCTGCGCATCGCCATGGAGGGTGGCGCCGTCCAGCTCGAACTACGACAGCCTGCCTCGGAGCGGGCCGGAGCATGGCGCGCGGAAGGTGGGTCCGTGCGTGTCCGGCGCGCGTGGTCCGACGCCGGACTGCAGCGCGCGCCCGCGCTGCGACGCGTCGTCGCCGGGCTCCTGAAGCGGCATGAATCCGGCACTCTCGGACTGGCGCAGTTGTTCGACGTCGTGAACCGCGTGCGGCCCTTCGCCGACGTCCACGACCGCACCTATCGGAGCCTCGAGCCCAACACCGTAGGTCGCGCGGCCATCTTGCGCCTCGGGTTTCGCTGCAACCAAGACTGCACGTTCTGCTGGCAGGGTCGCGACTGGCCGTCCCCACCGGAGGAACTGTACTGGACCTGGCTGGACGAGATCGGAACCATCGGCGTCGACATGCTGACGATCACGGGGGAGCCCACGCTCTTTCGGCGCCTCCCCGAGCTGGTCGAGCGAGCGCACAAGATCCACGGCTTGCGTGTCTCCATGCAGACCAACGCCATCAAGTTCGCAAAGGCCGAGTTCGCCGAGCGCCTGGCGGATGCTGGACTCGAGGTGCTGCTGGTGTCGCTGCACTCCGCGGATCCCAAGGTCTCGGACAGCATGACCCGCGCTCCGGGCACCCACGTCCGGACGATTGCGGGCGTTCACGCCGCCCTGCGTGCGGGCCTCAAGGTGGCGTTCAACTGCCTGGTCGAGCGGGACAACGTGCTTCAGCTGCCGGAGCTGGCGGAGTACGTGGCTACCGAGTTCGCGGCGCCGTTTCCCAGGCAGGTCCCGGTGGTCAACTTCTCTCAGGCGGGCGGCTACCACGACACCGAGCGCTTAGGGAGCTCGTTCGTGTCCCTTGACGACGTGCGCGATCCCCTGGTGCGCGCTACGCGGCGGCTCCGTGCGGCGGGTGTCTCGGTCGAGAACTTCGGCTCGTGCGGGTTTCCGAGCTGCGTCTTCCACGACCAGCCGGATCTGCTGCCTGATGCGCGCCGCGAGCTGGGGGCCCACCACATGGCGGCGCGCACTACCAACACCGACCTGTGTCGCACGTGCAATCGAGTGGGCACATGCGTCGGTGTGCGACGCAATTACCTGGAGCGCTTCGGCGAGGCCGGACTTCGACCATTCGTGTGAGTTGCGGGCGTGTGACCAGCGCCCTCTCCGGTCACAACCCCGAGGCTCAGCAGCTCTACGTGGACAACGTGCTCGGCATGTTGCCCGATACGGCACAGTGCGTGCTCGACATGGGCTGCGGGCTACACGGCCTGAGCCGCAGGATGCTCAGGCGCGGGGCGCAGATGGTGGCGCTCAGCCCCAGGCAGGACCACATCTCCCGCATCCAAGGGGCCAGGTCGATAGCCTGCGCGCCGCGTGCGCACCATGACCGCGCAGACAACACCCACACGTCGATCAACGTGGTGATGAAGCTCGCGGTCGTTACCGCCGAGTGTGTTCGAACGCGTTCAGCACCGTGGTGGCTGCGCTCGTGGCGGTGACCCGCCCGGCGCGGAGGTCGCTCTCCAGCTGGGGCAGCAGCGTGCGCACGCCGGGCGCTCCGTGCAGCTCGGCGAGCAGGCGCTCCTCGATCATGTTCCACATCCAGTGGACCAGCTGCTTCTCGCGGCGGGCGGCGAGCTCGCCGGTGGCGGTGAGCTTCTCGCGGTGCTCTTCGATCTTGGCCCACAGCTCGGCGAGGCCCACGTTCAGCAGCGCGCTGCAGGTGAGCACCGGCGGGTGCCACGAGCCGCCGTGCCCGCGCATCAAGTGCAGCGCCATCTCGTACTCGCTGCGCGCGCGCTTGGCGTAGACCTCGTTGTCGCCGTCGGCCTTGTTGATGGCCAGCATGTCCGCCACTTCGAGGATGCCGCGCTTGATGCCCTGCAGCTCGTCGCCGGCGCCCGCCAGCATGAGCACCAGGTAGAAGTCCACCATGTCGGCGACCACCGTCTCGCTCTGGCCCACGCCCACGGTCTCGATGAGCACCACGTCGAAGCCGAAGGCCTCGCACAGCAGCATGGTCTCGCGCGTCTTGCGGTTCACGCCGCCAAGGGTGCCGCTGGTGGGAGACGGACGGATGAACGCCCGGTCGTCCCGCGAGAGCTTCGCCATGCGCGTCTTGTCGCCCAGGATGCTGCCGCCCGAGACGCTGCTGCTGGGGTCGATGGCCAGCACGGCCACCGTCATGCCCTGCTGGGTGAGCAGCGTGCCGAAGGCGTCGATGAACGTGCTCTTGCCCACGCCGGGCACGCCGCTGATGCCCACGCGCCGCGCGCCGCCGGTGAGCGGCAGGAGCGCGGTGAGCACCTCTTGAGCCTGGGCCACGTGCCGCTCTGCGTCGCTCTCCACCAGCGTGATGGCGCGCGCGAGCACGGCGCGGTCGCGCGCGCGGAAGCCCTCCACGTACTCTTCGAGGCTCAGGCGCTTGCGGGTGGCCACCACGCGCGGCTCAGTCGTCCGCCACGATGGCGTCGAGCTTGTCCAGCAGCTCGAGAGCGGCCTTGGAGATCACGGTGCCCGGCCCGAAGATGGCTGCCGCGCCCGCCGCGTAGAGCTCGTCGTAGTCCTGCGGCGGGATGACGCCGCCCACCACCACCATGATGTCGTCGCGCCCGAGGGCCGCCAGCTCGCGCTTGAGCTCCGGCACCAGCGTGAGGTGACCGGCGGCCAGCGAGCTCGCGCCCACCACGTGCACGTCGTTCTCCACGGCCTGGCGCGCGGTCTCGGCCGGCGTCTGGAACAGCGGTCCGATGTCCACGTCGAAGCCCAGGTCCGCGAACGCGGTGGCGATGACCTTCTGCCCGCGGTCGTGCCCGTCCTGGCCCATCTTGGCCACCAGGATGCGCGGCCGCCGGCCGTTGTCTTCGGCGAACTTGGCGCTGCGCTGACGCACCGCCTCCATCCCCCCCGCGTCCTTGCCGCCTTGGCCCGCTTCGCTGCTGTACACGCCCTGGATGCTCCGGATGGTGGCCTCGTGGCGGCCGTAGACCTTCTCCAGCGCGAGGCTGATTTCGCCCACCGTGGCGCTCTGCCGCGCGGCGGCGACCGCCAGCTCCAGCAGGTTGCCCTCGCCCGTGGCCGCCGCGTTGGTGAGCGCCTCGAGCCGAGCGGCCAGCGCCACCTCGTCTCGCTCGGCGCGCAGCTCCTTCAAGCGCGCGATCTGTGCCTCGCGCACCGCAGCGTTCTGGATCTTGAGGACCTCGAGGGTGTCCTCCTTCTCGAGCACGTGCTTGTTGATGCCCACGATGACCTGCCGCCCCGAGTCGATGCGCGCCTGCGTGCGCGCGGCGGCCTCCTCGATGCGCAGCTTGGGCAGGCCCTTCTCGATGGCCTTCGTCATGCCACCCAGCGCCTCCACCTCCTGGATGTGTGCCCAGGCGCGCGTGGCGATGTCGTGCGTGAGGCGCTCCACGTAGTAGCTGCCGCCCCACGGGTCGATGACGCGCGTGGTGCCGCTCTCGAGCTGCAGATACAGCTGCGTGTTGCGCGCGATTCGGGCGCTGAAGTCCGTGGGCAGCGCGATGGCTTCATCCAACGAGTTGGTGTGCAGCGACTGCGTGTGGCCCTGCGTGGCGGCCATGGCCTCGATGCAGGTGCGCGCCACGTTGTTGTAGACGTCCTGCGCGGTGAGGCTCCAGCCGGAGGTCTGGCAGTGGGTGCGCAGCGCGAGGCTCTTCTGGCTCTTGGGTTCGAAGCCCTTCACGATGTTGGCCCAGAGCAGGCGCGCGGCCCGCAGCTTGGCGATCTCCATGAAGAAGTTCATGCCGATGGCCCAGAAGAACGACAGGCGCGGCGCGAATGCGTCCACCCCGAGGCCCGAGGCGATGCCCGTGCGCAGGTACTCGAGCCCGTCCGCCAGCGTGTACCCGAGCTCCAGGTCGAGCGACGCGCCGGCCTCCTGCATGTGGTAGCCCGAGATGCTGATGCTGTTGAACTTGGGCATCTTCTCGGACGTGTAGCGGAAGATGTCCGCGATGATCCGCATGCTGGGCGTGGGCGGGTAGATGTACGTGTTGCGGACCATGAACTCCTTGAGGATGTCGTTCTGGATGGTCCCGGCCAGCTTCTCGGGGGGCACGCCCTGTTCTTCACCGGCCACGATGAAGAGCGCGAGGATGGGCAGCACCGCGCCGTTCATGGTCATGGACACGCTCATCTGATCGAGCGGGATGCCGTCGAACAGGATGCGCATGTCCTTGATGGAGTCGATGGCCACGCCGGCCATGCCCACGTCGCCCGAGACGCGCGGGTTGTCCGAGTCGTAGCCACGGTGGGTGGCGAGATCGAACGCGATGCTGAGGCCCTTCTGGCCGGCCGCGAGGTTGCGGCGGTAGAAGGCGTTGCTCTGCTCGGCCGTGGAGAAGCCCGCGTATTGGCGGATGGTCCAGGGCTGCTGGACGTACATGGTGGGGTAGGGCCCGCGCACGAAGGGGGCGATGCCCGGCATGCCCTCGAGGTGGGTCAGGCCCGCCACGTCTTCGGCCGTGTAGAGCGGCTTGACCGGGATGCCCTCGGGCGTCTGGAACACCTCGTCGGCGGCGCTCCCCGCGAGCTCGCGCCACGCGGCCGCATCGGCGCTGCCTGCGGGACGGCTGGCGTCGTCGAACGAGGAGGGTGCTGAAGTCAGGAAAGGTGCTCATCGCGCCACCTCGAGCTCGCTGTGGAGCTTGGCCAGGGTCTCGAGCGCGTTGGCGCCCGCGTAGAGGAAGGCGTCCACGCCTTGGGAGCGATACTGCTCTTGCTTGTCGGGGACCTTGCCGGCCACCGCGATGACCTTCGCGCCGGCCTTGCGGAACGCGTCGCCGAGCTCCACGGCGTCGTCGTAGCGGTCGTCCTTGCCCACCAGCACCACGATGTCGCTCTGGTCGTAGGCGGCCAGCGCCGCGCTCGCGTCGGCGAAGCCCTCGTTCTCCGCGCTCTCGATGCCACCGGCGGCCAGCAGGTTGGCGGTCCACATGCCGCGCGCCTTGTGGTCGGGGATGGGCCCCAGCTGCGCCAGGAACGCGCTCGGCCGGCGTCCATCGCGGGCCAGCGTGGCGTCGCTCGCGTCGCGCAGGGCCTCCCACTCGTCGGCTGCGTGCCAGCGCGGGAGGGGCTCCACGTGCAGCGAAGGGAAGCCGTCGCGCAACATGGTGCCCAGGTTCATCATGTCCACGCCGGCGGCCGTGGCGGCCACCGCGGCGGGCACCAGGCTGCCGGGCTGCGAGGTGCCGCGCGCTGCACGAGCCAGCGCCAGCAGCAGGTCTTGCCGTTCGTCCGGGGTGCCGCGGCCGAACGGGTTGCCCAGCTCGCCCTCCACGTCATCCATGGAGATGGCCTCGCGCTTCACGGCCTCTTCACGCAGGTTGGGGAACTCGTTGACGCCCACGATGGCCGTGCGGCGCGTGGCGATGGCCGTGCGTTGGGCCGCACTCCCAGCCTGGAGCGCGCTGTGGACCAGACCGCGGGCGATGGCCCTGCGCATGCCGCCCTCGGCCTCGAGCTTCTGGAACTGCTCCCAAGCGGCGCGGGCTAGCGTGTCGGTGAGCGACTCGATGAACCAGCTGCCACCCGCGGCGTCGGCCACGCGCGCCAGGTGGGACTCGTCTCGCAGCACCACGTGGGTGTTGCGCGCCACGCGGCGAGCGAAGGCGTCGGACGGGCCGCATAGCTCGTCGAAGGCGCCGGTGGCCACGCAGTCCGCTCCGCCGATGGCCGCGGCGGCCGTCTCGGTGGTGGCGCGCAGCATGTTCACCCACGGGTCACGCCGCGTCTTGGTGAACGACGCCGTGCGCGCGTGCAGCACCGTTCCCTGTGCCGCGGGCGAGGCCCCGAAGGCACCCACCACCTTGGCGAACAGCAGGCGCGCCGCGCGCAGCTTGGCGATCTGCGAGAAGAAGTCCGACGAGACCGACAGCGCGAGGCTCATCTGCCGCGCGGCGTCGTCCGCGCTCAGCCCGCTGCCGATCAGGCGCCGCATGTACTCGGCCACCGTGGCGATGGCGTAGGCCAGCTCCTGCGTGGCGGTGGCGCCGGCGTCTGCGTACGGGCGCGTGGACACGCACACCCCACGCACCCCCGGGGCCTTCTGCTGACAGTAGTGCGCGAGCTCCGTCATGGTGCGCGCGGCCGCTTCGTAGCCGTCGGGCAACGTGCCCGTCTCGGCCAGCGTGGCCAGCGGGTCGGCGCCGAGGCCCCCGCGCAGCTCGGTGAGCGGGACACCGCGGGCCTGAGCGATGGCGAAGTAAGCGGCCGACACCAGCAGCACATCGCTCAGCGACTCGAAGTGCACCGCGTTCTTGCGCAGGTCCACGGCGCCCAACACCGTCTCCACGTCGCCGGCCGTGAGCACGCGCACCCCCTGGTCGCACGCCATGCGGATCCACACCGCGTCGGCCCCGTTCTCGAGGTCGGCCTTCACCATGGCCGCGGCCACCTCCATGCGTGGGTCGTCGTACTCCTGGCACACGTGCCAGCCGGTGCCGGCGTTGCCGAGCGGGGTGCTGCCTCGCGTGAACGGCGGCAGCCCCGGGAAGCCCGCGGGCTGCGCGGGCACGTCGGCGGCCGTGTACAGCGGCGAGAGCGTGATGCCCGGCTCGAGCGTGGTGTTCAGCGAGGACAGCGGCTTCCCTTTCAGGTCGGCCTCGACCTGCGCCTGCCACGCGTCTCTCGAGACGGGCGCGAAAGCGTTCGGGATGGGGGTGGGCTCTTCGGCCATGGGTCGCGCGTTCCTGTAGGGGGAGTTCCGAGGGGCTCGGTCGAACCGTGGGGACCTCTTAGTTCAAGCGCGAAAGCCCCGCAACACTCCTTGTCTCCAGCCGGGGGCCGCGAGACGTCAGAGGGGGGCCCCTCGGGAGGAGAGCACGAGGGCGGCCGCCACCCCGGACGCCACCAGGAAGAGCAGCCCGAAGAGCGCGCCCAGGTGCCGCACGGTCTCACGCCGCAGGGCCTTCATGTCCCCCAGGAGCACGTCGCAGGGCTCCACCACCCAGGTGCCATCCACGTCGCGGGCCACGCCGAAGAGGTGGGCCACGTCGCCGGGCGCGTGTTCGCTGGCGAAGCTCGCGTACACCTCGCCCTGGGTGGCGCGCGGGGTCAGCGTGACGTCCACCGTCTGCAGCACCTTGCCGGCCTGCAGCAGTGTCCCGTTGGCCAGGTAGAGGCTGGCTCCCTGGCCGAGGCTGCTGGACACCGATCGTGTCTGCCAGTGGCGGTAGCGGTCGTGGGTGGTAACGCGGCCTTGTTGGTCCACGCTCTGGGTGGTGCCCAGGTACTCGCTGTGGGCCGTGAACGACTCGCTGCTCCGGCACCCCTTCTCGAGGGCGCCGCTGAAGCGCCCGCGCTGGCTCGACCCCAGCGTGCCCACGGGCACCAGCAGCAGCGGCAGGCCCACGAAGAGCCCAGTGAAGTCGGCCCACTGCCAGCGCAGCACGCGCACGAGGGCATGCACCCCGCCCAGCAGGAGCGTGAGGCACACGGTGGGCACCAGCGCATCTTTGGGCAGGCCCGACACGATCCCGCCGTACGGGATGCCCACGCAGACCGCGAAGATACCCGTCCAGGTCGCGGTCCAGGCCGGGTTGATGAAGCGCACGCGCCCGCTGCGCTTCTGCCCCACGCCGCCCACCACCCGGGTGATCATGGCGCTGCGCCCCGAGAACTCGAGCGCCAGCACCAGGCTCGAGAGCGTGGCCCACAGCGCGAGGCCGAACTCGAGGGCCAGGCCCCCGCTGACCGGCTGGCCGCCAACCAGCCAGGCCATCAGGCTGAACACCAGCGCGGCTGCCCCGGTGACCCACCACGCCACCCGGCGCGCGCGGGCGAGCGGGTGGGGCACGGGCACTCTCGGGGCCTTCGCCGCTTCGACCACAGCGGCTCGGTGAAACTCACGGGTGCCGTTCTTGGGGAAGGGCGTGCTGCTCAGCGGCCGGTTCGCGACGGCGGCCGCCACCAGCCTTTCGTGCGTGCCCGCGGCCTCGCGAAACCCGCCCATCGAGGGGAGTCCCGTGGGCTTGCCCGCCACGTGCACGCTCTCGCCACCCACCAGCTGCTCACCCTCGAGCACCACCTCTTCGTCGTCCGCCGGCGCGTCGGTGCCCAGCTCGTCGCGCAGCCACGGCAGCTCCGCCGCCAGCTCACCAAAGCGTTCCTCGCGGCGCAGCACCGGCCGCCCGTACACGGTGGTGCGGTCGATCTCGAGCGTGACCTCGCGGCCCGTGTCCAGCTGGAGGCGCACGTCGCCCGCGCGGTTCATGGGGAAGGGGCCCTTTTTGGTGCGCAGTGTGAGATGCAGCAGCGGCGCCTCGGGCGTGGGGCCCAGCAGCACGCCGGCGAGCTGTGTGAAGCCCCCCTCGGGCTCGCCCGGCACGGGCGGCGGCGGGGGAGGCGGCGGCTCGGGGGCCTTGGTGGCCAGCTGCTCGAGAGGCGCGGTGAGCAGCGCCACCGCGTCGATCTCGCGGTAGTCGTCGATGGCGGGCGACACCCACAGGCGCAGCTTGCGGAGCGGGCGCGGCGGGTCGAGCGGCACGTACAGCAGCCGCGCCTCGCGCGAGGGCACCTGCTCGTGCTTGGCGCTCCAAAGCAGCTTCCCCTCGGTGTCCGTGGCGCGCACGATGCACCCGGCGCCGCAGATCTCGAGGGCCACGAACCCGTAGCACAGCTCGGTGGGCGCGAACTCCAGCTCGAGCCAGGCGTTGCGGTCGCCGTTGTCCGAGAGCCAGGTCTTGTATTGGTCGCCCCCCTTCGGAAACACGTTGGGGCGCCCGACGGCCTCCTTGGCCTCGTAGCTGGAGGAGTACGAGGAAGACGCGCGGGCCTGCTTGGCCCACGCGAGACGCGGGTCGCCACGCAGGTCGTGGAGTGGGACCTCCTTCGGCGCGTAGCGACGGTGAGTGGTGGGCGGCGGCGCGGGAGGCGCGGCCATCAGCGCGTCCAGCGGCTGGGTGATCAGCCCCACGGCGTCGATCTGCTGGTAGTCGCTCTTGTGCCCCGACAGCGTGAGGCGCACCCGCCTCGGCACCGCCGCGATGGGGTCGAGCGGGATGACCAGCAGCTGCGCGCCCTTCTTGGTGGGTGGCACGCGCTGGTCCTCCCGCAGCAGCTCATCACCCCGGTCGAGGTCACGCACGCTGACCACCGAGCCGGGCCCGCACGTCTCGCACACGATGAGCGCCACGGCCTCGGACAGTCCCGGAAACGTCACGTCCAGCCAGGGCGCGTTGTCGTCCGAGCTCGACAGCCAGGTCCCCTTGTGGTCACCCAGCCGTGGAAAGACATCGGGCGGTCCGCACGCCCCCGACGCCGCGTAGTCACTGCTCCACTCGGACGACGCGCTCGCCTCGGTGGCCCACACCACGCGCGGGTCGGGCACGCTCAGGTCCAGCTCGCGGAGCTGCCGCGCGGAGTAGCGCTTCGGAGTGCGGTCGGAGTCGGCGGACATGGGCCCGGTGCGAATCGGGTCACACCCCATGGACGCGGTCAAGACTCGCGGGGCTAGATCGCGTCTTCAGAGCGTCCAGCCCACGAAGATGGACGCGCTCAGGTCCATCGCCAGCGTCTTCCCATCGCTGCCGTGCGCCCGGATGGGTTCTTGCCGGTGGAGCGCGATGGGCAGACCCACTTGGATCAGCGCGAAACGGTGCGCGCCGCCGAGCCGCAGCCCGATGGACGGTTCGATGACCGGGGCCCAGCTCAGGTCGCGCTGGCGCGGCTGGTCGGGCTCGTCCATGTGCCGCTCGTCGTAGCGGCCGATGCGGCTCTCGAGCCCGGCGCCAACTCGCCCATAGAGCTGCGCGTGCTCGGACGAGACGAACGCATAGCGCACGCCGAGCATGGCGCGGAGGCGCACGATGAAGGCGTCGTCGATCCAGGTGGCGTCCCCCTGGTACCACGTCTCGTTCACCATCAGGAACCCGGCCTCGAGGCCCGAGTCGAACACGAAGCGGCCCCGGGTGAGCGCGAAGCGCGCGCTGAGACCACCGCCCAGGCCCACGCCGCGGTCGTAGCGGGACGACGCGAGCGGCAGCGCTCCCGAGAGCCCCAGCTCCAGCTGGGTGGAGCGCACTTGCACGCTCTGGGCCGAGGCGAGCGTGGGAGGAAGGGAGCACACGCCGAGCAGGGCCATCAGCGTGAAGCGGACATGCAAGCGGGTAGGCATTGCCACCCAAGCAAGCTGCCAGCTGCTCGCTACCCTGGCCAGCGTGACGTGGCCAGACCCCCGAGGTGCAGCTCCCCGTTGGCGGTGGCCCACGCGACTGCTCCCATGACGCCCACCCCGAGCGCGACCAAGGCTGCGCCATAGGTACGGAAGACCTGCTCCAACTGGCCCGTGCTCGCGTGCACGCGGTAGACGGCTCGCGCGGTGCAGGTCACGAAGTCCTCCGAGGCCGGCACCCAGGCCGCCTCGAGGAAGGGCCCTTCGCCCGAGGGAGACGTGATGTGCTGGACCGTGCCGCCCAGGGTCTTCCACTCGACGAAGCTCGCAGCGCCAGGGTAGCGCGGACGCCGCAGCAGCCTCGAGCCGTGGGCGTCGTAGGCCACCACCAGCTCTCCACGGCCCTCCGCGTCCCACAGACACAGCGTCTCGGCAGTCTGCACATCCAGTTGCACGACCCGACCCGACACCTCCGCGACCAGCGCGTGGCCACTCGGCATGCGGCACACACGCGCCGACGAGGTGCCCACACGCAGCCGCCGGGCCGGCGCGTCGGGCTCGAAGATCCACAGGTCGCCGTGGCGAGCCGCTGCCACCCGCGTCTCGTCCAGGAACAGCAGCGGACCCAGGCGCTCGGTCTCCCCGTAGGTGGTGTGCGTGTTCGTCTGCGGTTCCCAGATGACCACCTCGCCGTAGTCCACGGGCGGCGCGAAGGTGCTCCAGGCGATGCGGCCGCCGTCCGAGAACGCCATCGTCAGCACGCTGGGCATCGGCACCGACCGGGCGCGCTCCACTCCGGTCGCAGCGTCGATCCAGAGGTTGAGCGCGCCCGTGGTCCCATACAGCGCCACCGCGAACGAGTCGCGCCTGGGGCTCACGGCCAGGCACTCGGCCCGCTCCCGGAACAGCACCTCCCCGGTCGCCGAGTCCACGAGCAACGTGGTGCCGCCGGGTGCGCAGACCAGCACGCGGCCTCCGGCGAGGACATGCAGCTGCTCCGCGCGGACGTCCATCTGCACCCGCGCGATCTCGCTCTCGTGTCCGGGAACCTCGTGGTCGCTGTGCGGATCGTCGGTCATGCCGCGCAGCAGTAGGCGCCACCAAAGCGCCCATCGCAAGCCTGCTCAAAGGAGGTTCGCCCTCCCGGGCCTCGGCGTGTAAGGTCCGCCCATGGCCAGCCCGCTGTTCACGCGCAAACCCATCAAACGCATCCTCGACGAGATGGCCGGCGACAACCGGCTGCACCGCGTGCTCGGGCCCGTGTCGCTCTCCAGCCTCGGGGTGGGCGCCATCATCGGCACCGGCATCTTCGTGCTCACCGGCGTGGCCGCGCACGACAAGGCCGGCCCGGCGCTCATGCTGTCGTACGCGTTCGCGGGCGTGGCCTGCATCTTCGCGGCGCTCTGTTACGCGGAGTTCGCGGCCATGGTGCCCGTGGCGGGCTCGGCCTACACCTATGCGTACGCCACCCTCGGCGAGCTGGCCGCGTGGATCATCGGCTGGGACTTGATCCTCGAGTACGCGGTCGCGTCCGCCACCGTGGCGCACGGCTGGTCGCACTACTTCCAGAACCTCATCGGCATCTTCGGCATGCAGCTGCCCGAGGTCTTGAGAACGGGGCCCTTCGACTACGACCCCGACAGCGGTCAACTGGTGTCCACGGGTGCGTTCATCGACTTGCCCGCGGTGCTCGTGGCCGGCTTCGTGACCGTCATCTTGGTCAAGGGCATCAAGGAGAGCGTCACGTTCAACAACGCCATGGTCGCGGTGAAGCTCGCCATCGTGCTCTTCGTGATCCTCGTCGGCATGCAGCACATCAACACGGCCAACTGGGAACCGTTTGCGCCGTTCGGCTACGCAGGCATC
Organism: Sandaracinaceae bacterium; assembly: GCA_016706685.1. Classification (NCBI taxonomy): domain Bacteria; kingdom Pseudomonadati; phylum Myxococcota; order Polyangiales; family Sandaracinaceae; species Sandaracinaceae bacterium. Next base: position 160,529 of record JADJJE010000012.1, read on the forward strand.
TCCATCTTCGGCCACGTCTTCGGGCAGACCGGCAACGGCGGCGAGCCGCTCGGCATGATGGCGGGCTCGGCCACCATCTTCTTCGCGTACATCGGGTTCGACTCGGTCTCCACACACGCCGAGGAAGCGAAGAACCCGCAGCGCGACGTGCCCATCGGCATCATCGTCTCGCTGGTGCTCTGCACGCTGCTCTACATCGCAGTGTCGGCGGTGATCACGGGCATGGTCCCGTACGACCAGATCGACATCAACGCGCCCATCCCCGCCGCGTTCGCGTCCATCGGCATGCCGTGGGCGCAGCTGCTCATCGCGGCCGGTGCGTTGGCGGGCATCACCTCCGTGCTGCTGGTGCTCATGCTCAGCCAGCCGCGCGTCATGCTGGCCATGGCCCGCGACGGCCTGGTGCCCAAGGAGTTCTTCTCGGCGGTCCACGAGAAGTTCCGGACGCCCTGGAAGTCGTCCATCCTCACCGGCGTGTTCGTGGCGCTGCTGGCCGGCTTCCTGCCGCTGCGCGTGCTGGCCGAGCTGGTCAACATCGGCACGCTGTTCGCGTTCGTGGTGGTGTGCATCGCGGTCTTGGTGCTGCGCAAGACGCACCCCGAGCTGCACCGCCCGTTCAAGTGCCCGTGGGTGCCCGTCGTGCCCATCATCGGCATCATCATGTGCCTCTTCCTGATGCTGTCGCTGCCGGCCGAGAACTGGCTGCGGCTGGTCATCTGGCTGGGCATCGGCTTCGTCCTCTACTTCGCGTACGGGGCCAAGCACAGCGTGCTGCGCAAGGAGCGGCAGCAGGCCGAGTAGCCGCGCGTCAGCGCAGCAGCCAGAGGCGCGTGCGCAACCCCAGCGTGCTGGTGTAGCCCACCTCGCGGTGCTGGATGCGGCCGTCGGCGTCCACCCAGAACGTGGTGGGGAACGCGGCCACACCATAGGCGCGCGACAAGCGGCCCGCGGGGTCGCTCACGGTGGGCATCACCAGATCGCGCTCGGCCATCCACGAAACGATCGCGTCGGGGGAGCCGGAGTTGACCGCCACCGTGAGCACTTGATGGTCGCGCGCCACGGCGGCGACGTTCGGGTCCACGTGCTCGCACACGCCGCACCAGGTGGCCCAGAAATAGACCACGGCAGGGCGCCCGCGCAGGGCCTCGAGGGACAGCAGCTGGTCCGGTGCGTGGATGGACCGCCCGATCACCGGCGGCGCCGTGCCTTCTGCGGCGCCCCGCAGCTGCCACGCGCGCACCCCCAGGAACACCACCAACAGCACCAGCACCTGCGGGCCCCACTCGCGGGCGATGCGACGAACTCGGGCTGTGAAGGCGGTGGTCATGGCCGGTCGGCAATCCTTTGGTGCAGGGTGGTCGCGCTGGCCAGCCGAGCGCTACTGGCGCATCTGATTGCTTGTTCAGTGGTGGAGTTGAGGGTAGAACAAGCAAACGTTGTCACACCCGGCCGATACACCCCGCAGCATGTTCAGCGTCGTGCTCGCCGAGAAGCCGTCCGTGGCCCGTGACCTGGCCGAGGTCCTGGGCGCCACCGCGCGCCACCAGGGGTACCTGGAGGGTGGCGGCTACCGGGTGACGTGGGCCATTGGCCACCTGGTGGGCCTGGCCGAGCCGGCCGCCATGGACCCGGCCTGGTCGCGCTGGAGCTACGCCGCGCTGCCCATGCTGCCGGCGCGCTGGCCGCTGGTCGCACGCGAGCGGGTGGGTGAGCAGCTGGATGTGGTCATGCGGCTGCTGAACGCGCGCGACACGGCCGAGGTCATCTGCGCCACGGACGCGGGGCGCGAGGGCGAGCTCATCTTCCGCTACGTGTACGAGCACGCGCTCTGTCACAAGCCCGTGCGCCGCTTGTGGATCTCGTCGCTCACACCCGAGGCCATCGAGCGGGGCTTCAACGCGCTCAAGCCCGCGTCCGACTTCGACGCGCTGGCGGACGCCGCCCGCGCCCGCAGCCGGGCGGACTGGCTGGTGGGCATGAACCTCTCGCGGGCCTACAGCCTGCGCTACGACGACCACCTCTCCGTGGGCCGCGTGCAGACACCCACGCTGGCGCTGGTGGTGGAGCGTGACCTCGAGATCGCCCACTTCGTGCCAGAGCCGTATGACGAGGTGCACGCGCGCTTCGGCACGCCGCAAGGCGAGTACGAGGGTGTCTACGTGGAGAAGCGCCGCGACGAGAGCGGCAAGCGGAAGGAGCAGCGCAAGCTCGAGCGGGGGCCGGCGGGTGGCGGGGCAGGGCTGTCGCAGGCGGAGCAGGTGGCGGCTCGAGTGCGCGGCGCCGGCCCCGAGCGGGTGCGCATCACCGAGGTGGAGCGCAAGCAGCGCCGCACGCCCGCACCGCCGCTGTTCGACCTGACCGAGCTGCAGCGCGAGGCCAACCGGCTGTACGGGTTCTCCGCCAAGCACACGCTGGACGTGGCCCAAGAGCTGTACGAGAAGCACAAGCTCATCAGCTATCCGCGCACCGACAGCCGGCACCTCTCGCGCGACGTGGCGAAGGCGCTGGGCCCCGTGTTGGCCGAGCTCGAGCCGCGCTATGCAGATTCGTTGGCGCCCGGGAGCCTCGAGGGGAAACTCGGCAAGCGCTACGTCGATGACGCCCGCGTGACCGACCACCACGCCATCATCCCCACCGGTGCCAAGAACAAGCTGCGCGAGGGCACGGACCACCACAAGCTCTACGACTTGGTGGCGCGGCGCCTGCTGAGCGCCTTCCAGCCGGACCACGTGGAGGCGCTCACCAGTGTGCTCACCGAGGTGCTGCGCGTGGACGCCCAGGGCGAAGACCGCTTCCGGAGCCGAGGTAGCAGCGTGGAGGTGGAGGGCTGGCGCTCGCTCGACGTCTACACGGCGCGCGCCCGTGCCACGCGCCCGGACCTGCCCACGGGGCTGCGCGTGGACCAAGCGGGGAGCGTGCTGGACGTGCGCGTGGAGCAGAAGGAGACCCAGCCTCCGAAGCCCCACAACGAGGCCACGCTGCTCACCGCCATGGAGACCGCCGGCCGCACGCTGGACGAGAAGGAGATGTCGGACGCCATGCGCGAGCGCGGCCTCGGCACACCGGCCACCCGCGCGGCCATCCTCGAGACGCTCCTCGAGCGCGGCTACCTGGTGCGCGAGGGCAAGAAGCTGCTGCGCGCCACACCCAAAGGGGTGGACTTGATCGAGCGCGTGCACGAGCGCGTGCGCAGCCCCGCCCTCACGGGCGAGTGGGAGCTGCGCCTTGCGCGCATGCAGCGCGGCCAAGACGGACTGGACGCGTTCATGCACGACATCGAGGAGTTCGTGCGCGAGGTGGTGGGGGTGGTGAAGGCCAGCGGCCCGCCCCCCGCGCGGCGTGGCGTGCCAGCTGGCGCCGCACCCGCAGCGGCCGTGAGTGCCAGAGCGCCTCGGCCGGCTGAACGTGCCGCGGCGGCCGCGAGCGTGGGCGCGGCGGTGCGCTCTCCCCAGAAGGCCGCGCGGGTTCCGCGAGGGGGCACTACGTCGGACGTTGAATCAGGGCCTCTCGGGCGTGTGTCCGCTTCGTCGGTCCATGACCCCGCTCCTGCCCTGCGCGCTGCGCTGACTCGCGCGCCCTCTCGAGCTCCGGCCGTCGCGTCGCTCGCCGCACCCGACCAGGCGGGCCAGCCGCGCGTGGCGCGCGGCGTCACCCCCACGAGCCGGCTGCCACAGCTCCTCCAGCAGCACTTCGGATTCGCGGCGTTTCGCCCGCATCAGGAGCAGATCTGCGCGGCCGTCACCAACGGCGCCGACGCGTTGGTGGTCATGCCCACGGGGGCCGGTAAGTCCCTCTGTTACCAGCTGCCCGGCCTCGCCCGCGGCGGCACCACGCTGGTCATCAGCCCGCTCGTGGCCCTCATCGAAGACCAGACGCAGAAGCTGCTGGAGAGCGGCCTGCGCGCCGAGCGCATCCACGCCGGGCGCAGCCGCGAGCAGAGCCGCGCCACGTGCCGCGCCTACGTGGACGGGGAGCTCGACTTCCTGTTCGTGGCCCCCGAGCGGCTGGGCGTGCGCGGCTTCCCCGAGCTGCTGGCCAAGCGCCCGCCCACGCTCATCGCCATCGACGAAGCGCACTGCATCTCCGACTGGGGCCATGACTTCCGTCCGGACTACCGCATGCTGAGCGGTCGCCTGGCGGGCCTGCCGGGGGTGCCCATCGTGGCCCTCACGGCCACGGCCACGCCGCGTGTGCAGGCGGACATCACGCAGCAGCTCGGGCTCCACGAACGTGGGCGCGCCCCCGAGACGTTCATCTTCGGCTTTCGCCGCACCAACATCGCCGTGGAGGTGGTGGAGGTGTCCGTGCCCGAGCGTACCAAGCAGGCGGCCAAGCTGCTGCGCGAGCCAGGGCGCCTGCCGGCCATCGTGTATGCGCCCACCCGCAAGGCATGCGAGCAGCAGGCCAAGGCGCTGGGCAAGAAGCTGCGCGTGGGCGCCTACCACGCCGGCCTCCACGCCGACGAGCGCGACGCCGTGCAGAGCGCCTTCCGTGACGGTGGTCTCGACGTGGTGGTGGCCACCATCGCCTTCGGCATGGGCATCGACAAAGCCAACGTCCGCACGGTGGTGCACACCGCGCTGCCCGCCACGCTCGAGGGCTACTACCAGGAGATTGGCCGCGCCGGGCGCGACGGAGCCCCCAGTCGTGCGGTGCTCATGCACTCGTTCGCCGACCGTCGCACACACGAGTTCTTCCTGGATCGCAACTACCCGGAGGTGCGCCGCCTGCAGCCGCTCTACTCGCAGCTCTCGGCCGAGCCCATCACGACGGAGGCGCTCGGCTCGCGCTGCGCCGTGAACCCCGATGACGCAGAGCGCTGGGTCAGCAAGCTGTGGATCGCGGGTGGTGCCCGCATCGACGACGACGGTGGCGTGACACGCGGGGATGCGGGCTGGCCAGCGCGCTACGAGACGCAACGGGCACACAAGGTGGCGCAGCTCGAGGCCGTGCAGGCGTTCGTCAGCGCGTCCGGCTGCCGCATGCTGGGCCTGGTGGCTCACTTCGGTGACCGCTCGGACAGCGGGCAGCCCTGCGGCCTGTGTGACGTGTGCGCCCCGGGAGCAGCCTCGCTGTTGGAGCTCACGGTGCCCACGGAAGAGGACCTAGATGGGCTCGAGGGGCTAGTCGCCATGCTCCGAGAGTGGAACGGGCAGGCCACCGGGCGTCTGCACCGTGAGCTGGCCGACCGCCCCGAGGGAGCTGGTCTGTCCCGCTCCGATGTGGAGCGTCTGCTCGATGGGCTGGCGCGCGCCGCTTGGCTGCGGCTCTCGGAGGACCGCTTCGAGAAGGACGGCGAGAGCATCCGCTTCAAGCGCGCGCACCTGAGTGAAGAGGCGCCCACCCGAAGCGAGTTGCTGGCTAGCGTGCGGCTCCTCCCGCCGCGGGGGCCTCAGACCGCTCAGTCGTCGCGCGCGTCGGCCGGTCGCACCCCCAGGAAGCGGACTCGTGGCGGCGCCCGCGGTCCCAAGAGCGGTGGCTCGAGCACGGCGCCTCGCAAGGGCTCGGTCGTCACCGGCCGCTCACGAGGCAAGTCCCCTGCGGGGGGGGCGTTGGCCGAAATGGATGCGCCGTCGGACGTCGTCGCCGCTCTGCGTGCGTGGCGCCTGGGCGTGTCCAAGCAGCAGCGCGTGCCCGCTTTTCGTGTGCTGACAGATCGTCAGCTTGGAGAGGTGGCCATCGCCGGACCCCACGACGTCAAGTCGCTCAGCGAGGTGCCGGGCGTGGGCGACAAGAAGGTGGAGCGTTATGCGGAGGGCATCTTGCGAGTCCTCCGGCAGCTCACCTCCCGCTGAAGATCGCTTCGCTGCCGCACAGTTCGTCCGCCCGCGCGGTGTTTTCCACGGACTTCTGTGTTCCAGTTGTACAAGCCTTGCGCAATTGTGTTGGCGGTGGCATCTTCCGCCCACACGCGTCTTGTGCGTGTCGGTTGGCAAGCATCTTCGTATGCGCCGGAGGATCTCGATGAAGCAGGTTTGGCTCCCTATCTCGTGTATCGCAGCGGTCATGGCGTTCGCCGCCCCGGCCGCCGCCGCGTGCGGCGACTTCCGGCTCGAAGTGGGCGAGGCGTGCGATGACGGGAACGTCACGCCGGGCGATGGCTGCTCCGCCATGTGCGCGGTCGAGAGCGGCTTCGTGTGCGAGGACGTCTTCTTCACGCTCGACGGGACGGGAGACCTGGGCGTCGGGGGCAACGGGCCGGCCACTTGGACGCTCGACGCGGACAACCGTGGCGTGATCGAGAACACGAACTCTCACGCTGCCGTCTACTCCACGATCCTCCCGCAGCAGGTGGGCGAAATCGTGTTCGATGTTCGTGTGGAGGAGAACGGCGGGGACAACGACTTCTGGGGCTGGACGCTCGGCTACGATGTCGGTGAGCTCAACGCGACTGCCACGCCAGCGGGGACCGACTTCCTCTTCTTCGCCTGGAAGCAGCAGCAGCAGGACCGCGGCGCGGCCGATCGACAGAGCGGTCTCGGTCTGACTCGCGTGACCGGCCCGGGCGACGACGAAGACTACTGGCTGGGCTCGGGCGCCAACCTCTCGATGATCGCCGAGGCGGCAAGCTATCCCGTGGTCGAGGCCCTCCCCGACAACGAAACCACCAACGGTTGGGTGGACCGCCGCTGGTACCGGGTGAACCTGATCGTGACAGGGACGCGTGTGCGCGTCTGGATCCGCGAGGGCAACTCGATGAACACGACGAACCCGGCTAACCGAGGGTTCGCGGCGATCGATCGCGTGGCAGACCTCGAGTTCGACGTCACGACGCCGGTCCCCCCCGGCAACTTCGGCCTCTTTGCCTACTCCCAGCCCCAGGTGCGCTTCGACCTCGTCAGCCCGGAGTCCGACAGCATGTGCGCGCGGGATTACGACGGCGATGGCGTGGTCGACTCGACCGACCTCGACACCGACCGTGACGGCGTGCTCGACCTAGTGGAGATGTCTGGGTTCACGGGTGACCCGGACAACGACTCCGACCTCGACGGTATCTCGGACTGGCGCGACCCGAACAACGTGCCCGGGGGCTGCACGGCGTCCATGGGCGTGTGCACCAGCCTGCCCGCCGCGTTGGACGTGGACGGCGATGGCGTGCCGAACCACCTCGACCGCGACTCCGACGGTGACGGCCTGCCCGACACCCTCGAGACCGGGCTGACCGATGTGACCGCGGATGGCGTGCCCGACGCGTGCGTGGCCGTCACCTCGGTGGGCGTGTGTGTGGCGGGGGGTCTCGCAGCTGGCACGCTCCCGCCGAACACCGATGGACGTGGGGGCGCGAACTTCTTGGACCGCGACTCCGACGCGGACGGCATTCCGGACGCGCTCGAGGCGGGCCTGACCGACGCCAATTTCAACGGCGCGCCCGATGCTTGCGCGAGCGTCACCACCTTCGGCCTCTGCGTGGCGGGTGGCTTGGTGGGCGCGGCGTCGCTGCCCAACACCGACATGAACGGCCGCCCCAACTACGCGGACCGCGACAGCGATGGCGACGGCATCACGGACGCGCGCGAAGCGGGCCTGCTGGATGCGAACGGTGACGGCGTGCCCAACGCGTGCACGGCGGACGTGGCCAGCGGTCTTTGCAACGCGGGCGGCTTGGCCGGCGCATTCCCCAGCACCGACAGCGACGGAATCGTGGACTACCTCGACGTCGACAGTGACGGCGACGGCCTCACGGACACCATCGAGGCCTACGACACCGATGGGAACCAGGTCACGAACCGCCCGCCAGTGGGCACGGACACGGACAACGACGGCATCGACAACGCGTTCGACCCGGACTGCGTCATGGCGGTCTGCGGGGGCACCCTGGGCGCGCCCGTGTTGGGCGTGCTCACGGCCGCGCAAGACGCGAATGGCGACGGCACGCCGGACTGGCTGACTCTCTGCGGTGACGGCTACCGCACCGGCACGGAGCCGTGCGACGACGGCAACACCAACGGCGCGGACACCTGCACCAACGTGTGCTTGGTCACGCTGACCAACCCCTGCACCACCAGCCCGCAGTGCGACAGCGGCATCTGCAACACCACGTCCATGACGTGCGCGACGTGCTTCAACAACAGCCCGACGGGCACGGACACGGGCTGCAACGCCGCCCTCCCGGCCTGCATCACCACCGGTCTGAACAGCACGTGCGTGGAGTGCGACGTGACCGCTCAGTGCGGCGCCGAGGTCTGCAGCAGCAGCAACCTGTGCGAGGTGTGCATCGACAGCGGCGCCGGCACGGACACGGGCTGCAACGCCGGCACCCCTCACTGCATCGGGGCCAGCGGCGCGCGGCAGTGCGTGCCGTGCGGCGGCGCACTGCAATGACAGCGTGGCGTGCACCACGGACGCCTGCACCGCGAACGCGTGCGTGAACACGCCGGTAACGGTGGGCAGCACGGGCATGTGCGCAGGTGGTCAGGTCTGCTCGGGCGCACCCACCAACATGTGCGTCACCTGCACGGACACGTCCGCCATGGGAACGGACTCGGGCTGCATGGCGGGTGTTCCGCACTGCCGCACCTCGGGTACGAACGCGCCGCTCTGTGAGCCGTGCATCAACAGCGCGGCCGGCTCGGCCACGGACCTGGGCTGCAGCATGGCCACGCCCTACTGCGTGACCAGCATGGCGGGCGTCAGTTCTTGCGTGGCGTGCCTTACGGGCGCGGACTGCAGCGACAACAACACCTGCACCACGGATGTGTGCACGGCGGGGGTGTGCTCGAACCCGACGGTCAGCGTGGGGACCAGCTGCACGGGCGGCGTCTGCAACGGCGTGCTTCCTGCGCTGTGCGAGGCGTGCATCGACAGCGGGTCGGGCACGGACACGGGCTGCAACGCGGCGAGCCCACACTGCATCGGGGCCAGCGGCGCGCGCCAGTGCGTGCCGTGCACCACGGCGGCGCACTGCAATGACAGCGTGGCGTGCACCACGGACGCCTGCACTGCGAACGCGTGTGTGAACACGGCGGTGGTGGTGGGCGGCACGGGCAGCTGCACCGGCGGCCAGGTGTGCTCGGGCGCGCCGACCAACATGTGCGTCACCTGCACGGACACGTCTGCCATGGGAACGGACTCGGGCTGCATGAACGCGGCGCCCCACTGCCGGACCACGGGCACGGGCTCTCCTGTGTGCGAGCCGTGCATCAACACCCTGCCGGGTTCGGCGGTGGACCTGGGCTGCATGATGGCCACGCCGTACTGCGTGACCGGCGGCAACGGGGCCAACTCGTGCGTGGCGTGCCTCACGGGCGCGGACTGCGGCGACAACAACACCTGCACCACCGACGTGTGCACGGCAGGGGTGTGCTCCAACCCGCCCGAGAGCGTGGGGACCTCGTGCTCGGGTGGGGTGTGCGACGGCGCAGCCAGTGCGCTGTGTGAGGCGTGCATCGACAGCGGGTCCGGCACGGACACCGGCTGCAATGCGGGGAGCCCGCACTGCATCGGCGTGAGCGGCTCGCGCGAGTGCGTGCCCTGCACCACCGCGGCGCACTGCGACGACAGCGTCGCGTGCACCGACGATGCATGCGTGTCGAACGCCTGCACCAACACGTCGGTCGCTGCCGGCGACATGGGCATGTGCGCCGGCAACGAGGTCTGCTCGGGCGCGCCCTCCGACGCGTGTGTGCCTTGCGCAGACACCGAGACCAACGGCACCGACGCCGGCTGCATGAACGCTGCGCCGTTCTGCGACGTGAGCGTGGGCGGCAGCAACACCTGCGAGGTGTGCGTGGACGGCGGTGCGGGCATGGACCCCGGCTGCGGCAACGGGACCCCCAACTGCGTGGTGGGCAGCGGTGGCGCCAACGAGTGCGTCAGCTGCATCGCCGACGCGGAGTGCAGCGACGGCAACGAGTGCACCACCGACGTGTGCACCACGGGCATGTGCACGAACCCGGCGCTGACCGAGTTCACGCCGTGCTCCACGGGCGTGTGCACGGCGGCTTCGGTCTGCAGCATGGTCGCCGTGACCATCGACGGGCCCATGGACGGCACCACCATCACCGACCCGATGCCCACCCTCACGGGCACCGGCACGCCGGGAACCACCGTCAACGTCAGCATCGGGGGCATCCCCGTGGGCACGGCGCTCGTGGACGCGAACGGCACGTGGAGCCTCCCGCTCGGCGCGCCGCTGGCCGATGGGCCGCACATGGCGACCGCGACCGTCACCGTGGGCCAGCTCATGGCGGAAGACACCACTGGCTTCATCGTGGACACCGGCACCGTGGTGGCCATCACCGAGCCGGCCGACGGCAGCACCATCCTCGACTCCACGCCGCTCATTCGCGGCACGGGCGAGCCTGGCGCCACGGTGGTGGTGAGCCTCGACGGGAACGAGCTCGGGACGGTCACCGTCGACATGGACGGCAACTGGATGCTCACCGTGGTCACCCCGCTGATCAACGACACCTACACCATCGAGGCCGTGGCCACCGATGACGTGGGCAACATGGCGACCGCGACCTCCACGTTCGCCATCGCCTCCGACACCGACGTCGACATCACCGGGCCCGCCGACGGTGCGCTGATCACCGACGACACCCCGACCATCACGGGCACCTCGCTGCCGAACGCGTCCATCGAGGTGAGCATCGAGATCGACGGCACCGACGTGGTCATCGGCACCGTCACCGCGAACGGCGATGGCGTCTGGACCATCGACGTGACCAACCCGCTCGCGGACGGCCCCTACTTCGTGACGGCCACCGCGACCGACCTGGCTGGGAACATGGCTGCGGACACCTCGTCCTTCACGGTGGACACCGAGACGTTCGTCACCATCGAGACGGCGGACCCGACCACGGGCACCATCACTGGCACGGGCGAGCCCGGCGCCGAGGTGGTCGTGACCATCGACGGCTCACCGGTGGGCACCGTCATCGTTGGGCAGGACGGCACCTGGACCCTCGACACCGACGGCTTCGACGTGGGTGAGCACACCGTCACCGCCACGGCCACCGATCCGGCTGGCAACACCGCGACCGACACCGAGACCGTGACGGTCACCACGCCGGACGCGGGCCTCCCCGACGCCGGCACCCCCGACGGCGGCATGGCCTTCGGCGCTGGCGGCCTCTCGGGCGGCGCCCTCTGCGCCACCCACACCCCCGCCGGCAACAGCTGGCCCGCGGCCGCAGGCCTGCTGCTGGTCGGCCTGGCCCTCGCCATCCGCCGCCGTCGCTGAACCGAGCGCCCCTCGAGCACCCGCCCGAGGGGCAACCCACAACGCACGAAGGCCGCCCTGATCCGGGCGGCCTTCGCCGTTCAGGCCGCGCGAAGTCCCGCTCAGAGTTCGGTCCGAAGTCCTCGCTCCTCACTGCGCGGGCGGGTGAATCGGTGCGCTACCGTGACAGCCACTTCGCGGCCGACTCGGCGGAGAGCTTGAAGTTCGGCTCCACCCGTGTCCGCACGCACTCTCCGTGGGCGTCGAACACGCTCAAGATCGCATGCGGGTCATCGTCGTCGGGCACGATGTCCAGGTCCACCCGCACTCGCTCGCCCGACGGCGACACGGCGAACACGCTGCGATGCAACTGGGCGCGCAGCTGCTGCTCGTGGCGCATGCGCACCTCGTTCGCGCCCCTCACCAGCACCGCGAACGCGTGCGTGTCCAGCGGCTTGGGGTTCTTCTTGTCGCGCCCCATGGTCCAAGGCCCCACCAGCGCCGGCTCGGACTCCCCATCCCGCGTCATCTCGACCGCCCAGCCCTCATCATCCTCGTTCGTGATGATGCGAGCCGTCCACCCATCCCCCCGCCACAGCAAGGCGCCCTGCTCCAAGCGCGCAACCACTTCCATCGTTTCCGCAGCATCGCCGCGACCCAACTCGAGAGCCTCGTCAGACATGCAGCTCCTCTACTGCTTGGCTGAACGTCTGTCCAGGTGATGCTACTCGAACATCCCAAAGTACGCGTCGATCAGCCGTTCGCCGAAGAACAAGAACTCCAGCGCGCCCAGCGCCAAGAAGGGCCCAAACGGGATCATCAGCCTGCCCACGGAGGCCTCGGACTCGGCCTCGGACTCGGACTCGGACTCGGACTCCGGCCTCGTCCCCGCCTCCCCGCCCAGCCCGAATTCGATCCGCATCACCTCCTGCTCGCTCGCCAGCAGCTCCGGCCGGCGCCCGAACAGGTCCTTGAGGTACCCCAGGAGGTCCTCCCGCGGCCAGCCGTCCAGCGGGTCCGGCCGCGGCGGCGGCAGCAACGTCCCCCCCGCCACGTAGCTCACCGCAGCGGCCACCAGCCCTTGCATGGACCCGGCCACCACGGCGAACAGCACGCCCTTCCAGCCCAGGAACGCGCCGATCATCAGCAGCAACTTGGGGTCTCCTTCGCCCATGCCGCGCCGCCCGGTCACGCGCTCGTACGCCCACACGAAGACCAGCTGCACGAACAGGAAGCCCATGGCCGCCCCGAGCGCGGCCTCTTCTGCGCTCACGATGCCCATGCCGCTTCCCGCCACCAACAGCCCCAACGCGGCCCCGGGCAGGCTCACCTCGTCCGGGATGATCAGCCACTCGAGGTCGATGAACGTCGCCACCAGCAGCCCACCCGCGAACATGAAGTAGGCCAGGGTGGTCACGGCCGCCGGGGTCAGCTCTGCCCCGGGCACGGCGTGAACCACGAAGCGCTCGGCGATGCCCACGCACAGCAGCGCGCCCAGCAGCTCCACCAGCACGTAGCGTGGGGTCATGGGGGCCCCGCAGCAGGACGCCTTCCCGCGCAGGAAGAGGTAGCCGAAGATGGGCACGTTGCGCCACGCCTGGATGGGCTGCTTGCACGCCGGGCAGTGGCTGGGCGGGCTGACCACCGACATGTGCCGGGGCCAGCGGTAGATGCACACGTTGAAGAAGCTGCCCCAGGTCGCGCCGAAGACGAACGCCACGAAGCGCACAAGCCACGCTGGAAGCTCACTGGCGTACATGGTCGGGCACCATATCAGCGCAGCTGCGGGATGACGACTTCGGGCGGTGGTGCGCCGCCCGGCTCCGGCTACACTCGTGCACCGTGACCGACTCGCGCGACGACTCCTCCGACTCTCCCACCCCTGACCGTGACGGGGCGCCCTCCGCGCTGCGCCGCCAGGGGTCCCACGCCTTGGCCACGGGAGCTCGCGGCGAGGGCAACGTGGGCATGTACGCCGCCGCGGCCGGCGTGATGTCCGCGCTGCCCATCCCCTTCCTGGACACGCTGCTGGCCAGCTTGGCCCGTGGGGCGGCCATGCGGCGCGTGGCCCAGCGCCACGGCGTGCGCCTCGAGCCCGCCGCGCGCGACCTCCTGGCGCGTGGCGATGACGCCCTGCGCACGGAGAAGGGGCTGCGCGTGGTGCGCAGCCTCATCGGGCGCTTCGTGGCGCCGCTGCGCATCTGGAACCGCGCCGAGGAGGCCCTCAGCGCGTTCTCGGCGGCCGCCCTGCTGGACCACTATCTGGTCACCGCGGACCGTCGCCCGGGCGCGCCGCTCACCGAGGACGAAGCGCGCCGCATTCAGCACGCCATGAAGGGGGCGGCCGGGAAGGGCGCCACCGACGCGCTGAAGGGCATGCCCATGTCCACGTTCGTGGCGCTCAAAGCGGCCGTGGACGCTGCGCGCAGCGCAGACCCGGAAGGTCGCCCGGCGGTGGAGCGCATGGTCGATGCGCTGCTGGACGCGCTGGCCGACGCGCCGGAAGGGGTCACGGACGCGATCCGCGCTCGCTTCGACGAAGCCCTGAGCGATGGTGGGAGTGTGACCGGCCCGCGAGGGGGCGTGTGATGGCGATGTCGAACGAGGCTCCGCAAGGTCAGGCGGCGCGCGCCGCGCTCGGCGAGACGCGCCGGCTGGTGGTCAAGATCGGCAGCCGCTCGCTCATGGCGGACGGTACCAAGCGCTATGAGTCCCTCGCGCGGCAGCTGTCGGGCCAGCGCGCCGTCGGGCGCCACCCGGTGCTGGTGTCGAGCGGCGCGGTGGCCATGGGCCGCCTGCGCCTCGGCATGACCGAGCGTCCCAAGGCCATGGACAGGCTGCAGGCGGCCGCGGCCACGGGCCAGAGCGGCCTCATGCGCGCCTACGAAGACGCATTCGAGAAGCACGGGGTCAACGTGGCCCAGGTGCTCTTCACGCACGCGGACTTGGCCGACCGTGACCGCTACCTGAACGCCCGCGGCTGCATCGACGCGCTGCTCGAGCTGAACGTCATTCCCATCATCAACGAGAACGACACCGTCAGCGTGGACGAGCTGCGCTTCTCGGACAACGACCAGCTCGCCGCCATGGTGGCCAACTTGACCGGCGCCGATCTGCTCGTCCTGCTCACCGACGTGGAGGGCGTCCTCGACCACCAGGGCAAGCGCGTGAGCGTGGCCGCCGACGTGAACGACGTGGTGGCCCTGGTGCGCCCGCCCACCGACGACGTAGGCCTCGGCGGCATGGCCGGCAAGCTCGAGGCGGCCCGCCGCGCCACACGTTACGGTGTGCCGGTCATCATCGGCGATGCGCGCGACCCCGACCTGCTCGAGAAGCTGCTGGCTGGCGAAGACGTGGGCACGCTGATCCTGCCCACCGGCACGCCGCTGGCCAGCCGCAAGCACTGGATCGCGTACACCCTCAAGCCACGGGGAGCCATCGTGGTGGACCGTGGCGCAGCCCGCGCGCTGTCGGCTGGCAAGGTCAGCCTGCTTCCGCGCGGCGTCATCGGCGTGCGCGGCGACTTCGAGGCTGGCGACGCGGTCTCGATCCAGGATCTCGACGGCAAGGAGATCGGCCGCGGCCTCGCGCGCTACGGCACCGGGCACGCAGCGCGCCTGGCGGGCGCGAAGAGCAGCGAGATCAGCGACCGCATCGGCCGGCACGATGGCGACGTGCTCGTCCACAAGGACGACATGGTCAACATGGTGGACGACACCCCGCTCACCTGAGTTGCGCTGGGGCCCCGGAGCGGCGAGCCTGAGAGGCATGTCGTCTTCGAGAGCACGCCTGTCGTCGTCTCGCTGGTTGCTCCCCGCGTGCCTGGCTGCGGTCGTGTCCTGCGGTGGCACGCAGGACCCAGCTGCCAGCGGTGCGGGCACCACGCCTCCCCCGGAGAGGGCCGCCGACCGTGATGGCGACGGCCTCCCCGACGACATGGACACGTGTCCCGACGACATCGAGGACTACGACAGCTACTACGACGCGGACGGCTGCGGCGATCCCGACAACGACGCGGACGGAGTGAGCGACGCCGAGGATCTGTGTCCCAACGAGCCCGCGTGGCGCAGCGCCGCCGCGAGGGACGTCGATGACGCGCGAGCGGGCTGTCCCATCGCACACGTCCGGGTCTACTCGGATGGTCCGCCCGGGGACCTCGACAACGACGGCTACACCGATGACGTGGACCGCTGTCCCAACCACGCGGAGAGCTTTCCCAGCACCCTCGACGGTGGCTGCACGGACGACGGCGATGGCTGCCCCGACGGCACGCCCATTCTCACCATCAACTGCGAAGTCATGATCCTGGACTCGCTGCACTTCGCGCCCCGTTCCGCCGCGGTCGCCGAGCAGGCGGAGCGCATCGTCACGGCCATCAGCACGCTCCTGGCGGTGCAAGAGTGGTCCCACCTGACCGTGCAGATCATCGGCCACGCCGACGACACCGAGCCGCCGGGCATCGGTCAACGCCGCGCCGATGCGGTGAGAGACGCCCTCGTGGCCGCTGGCGTGGACGCCGCGCGGCTCAGCACCCGCGATGCCGGCAGCACCGAGCCGAGGGCCCCCACCGCGGGTCTGCGTGGCCGCGAGCTCGCCACCGCCCGCGAGCAGAACCGCCGCGTCGGCTTCCAGATCACGCACCCACGGCGCCTGCCCGGCCGCCCCGAAGAGAGCGCGCCGTAGCTCCCCGTCTTGACGTCGCCTCGCGGGAACCGAGGTTCCCTGCTACCTCTCGGCGGAATCATGGCAGAAGACATCAAGACGCTCGTCACCTCGCTCGCGCGGAGCGCCAAGCAGGCCTCGCGTGCGCTGGCCAACGCGGACACCACCAGCAAGAACGCCGTGCTCCTGCGCGCGGCGGCGGCGCTGCGTGGACCCGAGGGCGACCTGGTCATCGCCGCCAACAAGCGTGACCTCGCGGCCGCCGTCGAGAACGGGCTGAGCCCGGCCATGATCGACCGCCTCGAGCTCACGCGCGCGCGTCTCGATGCCGTGGCGGAGGGCGTGGAAGAGATCGCCGCCCTGCCGGACCCCGTGGGCGAGCTGCTCGAGCCCCGCCGCCTGCCCAACGGGCTCGAGACCAGCCGCATGCGCATCCCGCTCGGGCTCATCGGCATCATCTACGAGTCACGCCCCAACGTCACCGCCGACGCGGCGGCGCTCTGCATCAAGAGCGGCAACGCCGTCATCCTGCGCGGCGGCTCCGAGGCGTTCCACAGCAACACGGCCATCGCCGAGATCTTCGGCACGGCCCTCGAGGCCGAGGGGCTCCCGCGGGACTGCGCGGCGCTGCTGCCCACCACGGCCCGCGAGGCCACCCTGGTGCTCATCCAGCTGGACGGCGTGGTGGACATGGTCATCCCGCGGGGCGGCGAGAGCCTCATCCGCTTTGTGGCCGAGAACGCCCGCGTCCCAGTCATTCGCCACTACAAGGGCGTCTGCCACGTGTTCATCGACCGGGAGGCCGACCTCGAGATGGGCGTGCGCATCGCCGTGAACTCGAAGACGCACCGCCCCGGGGTGTGCAACGCCATGGAGACGCTGCTGGTGGACGCCGCCGTGGCCGACACTTTCCTGCCCATGGTGGCCACCGCCATGCGGGCGCGCGGGGTCCACATGCGCGCCGACGCTCGTGCGCTGCCTCTGCTCGGTGAGGGCGCCGACGCCGCGAGCGAGCTGGACTGGGACACCGAGTACCTGGCCCTCGAGCTGAACGTGGCCGTCGTAGACGACCTCGACGCGGCGATCGAGCACGTGGCCCGGCACGGCAGCTTCCACACCGAAGCCATCGTCACCCGCAACCCCGAGAAGGGGAAGCGCTGGGTGCGTGAGGTGGACGCCAGCCTGGTGCTGGTCAACGCCTCCACGCGCTTCAACGACGGACACCAGCTCGGCCTCGGCGCCGAGATGGGCATCTCCACCACCAAGCTTCATGCTTACGGCCCCATGGGCCTCAACGAGCTGTGCACCACCAAGTGGGTAGGCTACGGTACCGGTCAGGTTCGACAGTGACATCCCAAGAAGAAAAACGACCCAAAGCACCTTCGAAAGCCAAGGGAGCGCTCTCCAGCACTCCTCGGCCCAGCGTCGACACCGACCACGAGCCGGAGTCGTCGCGTTCGACGGCGCTGCACATCGCGGCGGCAGGCCTCGACAAGAAGGCCCTCAACGTCGAGATCATCGACGTCCGCGGCAAGGTCGACTACGCGGACTTCGTGGTGCTCATGAGCGGCCGCAGCGATCGCCAGGTCAACGCCATCGCGCAGGGGGTCCAGCGTGACCTCCGCACGGAGCACGGCGTGCGCTGCCTCGGCGCCGAGGGCCTGCAGCAGGGCCACTGGGCGCTGCTCGACTTCGGTGACGTGGTCGTCCACGTCTTCCACCACGACATGCGGGGCTACTACGACCTCGAGGCGCTGTGGATCGACGCCGCGCGCGTGACCGTTCCGGGGGCCGAGCGCACCCGTGTGGACGGGCCGCTGGCCGCCTTCGACGAGTTCGAAGACGACGGCGTCGACGACGAGTGAGCTAGCCCGTCGGTGCGCGTACGGATCATCGCGGTCGGCAAGATCAAGGAGAAGCCCACCCAGGAGCTGCTCCGCGACTACTACGGCCGCATCGACCGCTACGCGCGCTTCGACGAGGTGGAGCTCAAGGACGGCACCGAAGAGGAGGTCACCGAGCGCTTCGAGCGGGCGCTCCCCGAGCGCTCACGCGTGGTGGCCCTCGAGGTGCTGGGCCAGCGTTGGTCGAGCGACCAGCTGGCGCAGCACCTGGGCCGCTGCGAGGGGGAGGGCGTGCAGAGCGCGGTGTTCCTGATCGGCGGGTCGTATGGGCTGCCGAAGGTGATCTCGAAGCGGGCTGACGTGCAGCTGTCGCTGTCGGCCATGACGTTGCCCCACCGCCTGGCGCGGCTGCTGCTGGCCGAGCAGGTGTATCGGGGGTTCACGATCCTGCGGAACGAGCCGTACAGCCACTGAGGGTGGGGAACCGACAAGGCTGGGCACCCCGCCGTGAAAGGGGGGCCCCAGCGTAAACCGACTCATGCGGCGAAGGTCAGCCCCGGGCGCCCCGCGGGGGGGACGCGGAAGGGCGAGCCGCGTGGGGCGCCCCGGCTCGAGCGCCGAGCCAAGAGGGGCCGCGAGGGGTGCCCGAGGGCGGGGGGGGCAGCGCGTCGCCCGCGGGGGCGCCTCGCGCCCCCGGGGGGGGGGGGGGGGGCGCGGGGGCGGCGGGGCCGGCCGGGCGGCGCGTCCGCGAGCAGACACCGCGCGCGGGTGGCCAGAGCGCGCAGCCGGTGCTCGAGCTAGTCACAGCCCCGTTAGGTCTGAGGCCTCGAGCGACCACTCGAGCCGCCACGGTCTCCGAGCGAGGCGGCAGGCGGATGTGGGCCCGTCGGGCTGCCAGGAACGGCGGGTTCTAAAACGGGAAGTCCTTGACCGCGGCAGAACGGCCGCGAACGAATCGGCCGGCGAGTGCTGCGGCTATCCGCGTCCTGACGCCGGCGATGAAGGGTCGATAGCGAAAGCGAGGGCGGCATCCGCAAGGGCCCGACTATCGCCCTTGCGTCGGCTCCGAAGTCGCAAAGGGGGGCGGCGCCGGCCCCGCCGGGGGGCCCCCCGGGGGAGACCGGGCGGGGCCGGCGCGGGGGCCGGAGTCGCGGCGGGGCCCGGCACCCCCCCAGCCCGGCCCGCAAGCACGGCGCGTGGGGACCCGCGAAGGTGGCCCGTTTCCTGGCTGCGAAGCCGCTGAGATCAGCGCTTCGAGTACTGGAACTTCTTGCGCGCGCCCGGCTGACCGGGCTTCTTGCGCTCCTTCTCACGCGCGTCACGCGTCAGGAAGCCGGCGCGCTTGAGGGCGGGGCGGAGCGTGGCTTCGCTGCCGATGAGGGCGCGCGAGATGCCGTGACGGACCGCCTGGGCCTGCGCCGCGATGCCACCGCCGTGCACGTTGATGCGCACGTCGTACTGGCCGTTGCGCTCGATCACGCCGAACGGCTGCTCGATGATCATGCGCAGGATGTCGCGCGGGAAGTAGTCTTCGAAGGTGCGACCGTTGACGGTCACGGTGCCGGTGCCGGGCGAGAGGAACACGCGGGCAACCGCGTTCTTGCGCTTGCCGGTGCCGTAGAAGCGGCCGTGGATGATCTTGGCGTTGGACATCTGCGTATCTCGGTCTCGGTTCGCGGGATCAGTAAGTGAAGGGCGTGGGCTGCTGCGCCGCGTGCGGGTGCGCCGCGCCAGCGTACACCTTCAGCTTGGTGAGCTGACGGCGGCCCAGGCTGGTCTTGGGCAGCATGCCCTTGACCACGCGCTCGACGAAGCGGTCTGGCGCGGTGGCGATCTCTTGACCGTACGTGCGCGTGGTGAGCCCGCCCGGCGTGCCGGAGTGACGGTAGTGGACCGACTTGTCGGCCTTGTTACCCGTGAGGCGCACCTTGTCTGCGTTCACGATGATGACGAAGTCACCCACGTCCGCATGGGGCGTGTAGTTCGGGCGATGCTTGCCGCGAAGAACGGTGGCCACGCGCGAGGCGAGTCGCCCGACGGGCTGGTCGGTAGCGTCCACGACGTACCACTTGCGATCGATATCGGATTCTTTGGCGCTAAGCGTGCGCATGACAAAACCTCTTCCCGACGGGAGTTCCGCACTGGGGGGCGCGTTTAGTAGCCCCCTGGGGGCAACGTGTCAAGGCGTGCGAAACCTGGCCCTTCCGAGCAGGGCTCCGCGCGGTCGTCGATGGGGGACCCGTCGACAGCGAACGGGGTCTAGCGCAGGCGGGAACCCCCCGCCAGCACAATCGCTCCCGAGCCCACGAGCCAGAGTGCGAACGAAGGCAGACGCTGCTAGGGTCGGCCCCATGAGCGCCAGCGAGCCGACCGCAAACGGGGACGCGCCCGGGACGGCCCTGGACACGGCCCGGCCGTACGAGCCGCCGTGGCTCCTGCGCTGGGTTTACAAGCGCTTCTTCACCCACATCCAGGTGGACGAGCGCTGGAGCGGGGTGGTCCGCGACGCCGCGCGCAAGGGCGTGGTGGTCTACGTCATGCGCTCGCTGTCGCTGCTGGACTTCCTCTGCCTCGACTTCCTGGTGAAGCGCTTCGGGCTCCCTTTGGTGCGCTTCGTCAACGATCTGGGGCTGTGGATCCTGGAGCCCTTCGGGAAGGGGGAGCGCCGCCTGCGCCTCCGTCGCCAGATCCCCGAGAAGCAGGCGCTCACCGAGGTGCTGCAGAGCCAGTTCAGCGCGCTGCTGTTCTTGCGGCGGCCTCCGCGCCTCGGAAGCCCCAGGCGTCGCGGCGAGGAGATGGACACCGATCTCATCCGCACCCTGATCGAGAACCAGCGCACCCTTCAGCAGCCGGTCTTCCTGGTGCCGCAGACCTTCGTCTGGACCAAGCGCCCACCCCAGGCGCGGCGCGGGCTGGTGGACGGTGTCTTCGGGACGGTGGAGTGGCCGGGGCGCGTGCGCGTGTTGCTGCAGTTCCTCTTCAACTACCGGAACGCGCTGCTGCGCTCGGGGGAGCCGTTCGATCTGCAGGCGTTCCTGGCCGAGAACCCCGAGCTCACCGACGCGGAGCTCGCCGACAAGGTGCGCTACGCCCTGCTGCGGCGCATGGAGCGCGAGCGCACGCTGGTCTTCGGGCCCACCAAGAAGACGCTCGGCCGCATCCAGGACGACCTCCTGCGCAGCCCGCGCATTCGCAAGCACATCGAGAACGAGGCGCGCGGCTCGAGCCGCAGCATCGCCAAGGTGGAGAAGGAAGCGCGCAAAGAGCTCAGCAAGCTGTGCGCCAACCAGCAGCCCTACGTGGTCGCCAAGCTGGCGCGCTTCCTCGACTGGGTCTGGAACCGCATCTACGACGGCATCGTCATCGACGAAGACGGCATCGAGCGGCTGCGCGAGAAGGCGCGCGACGGCGCCATCGTGCTGCTCCCCAGCCACAAGAGCCACGTGGACTACCTGGTGTTGAGCTCCGTGCTCTACAGCCGTCAGCTGCTGCCCCCGCTCATCGCGGCCGGTGAGAACCTGGGCTTCTTTCCGCTCGGGCCCATCTTGCGGCGCGGCGGCGCGTTCTTCATCAAGCGCAGCTTCCAGGGAAAAAAGCTCTATGCCGCGCTGGTGGACGGATACATGCGCCGGCTCCTGGTGGAGGGCTTCCCCATCGAGTTCTTCATCGAGGGTGGCCGCTCGCGCACCGGCAAGCTGCTCCCGCCCAAGTACGGCCTGCTCTCCATGGTGGTGGACGCGTCGCTGCTGCTGCGCGCGCGCAAGGTCTACTTCGTGCCCATCTCCATCGGCTACGAGCGCATCATCGAGGAGCGCTCGTTCGTGCACGAGCTGGGTGGGGGCGAGAAGCAGAAGGAGAACGTGGGCGGGCTGCTGCGCTCGTCCAACATCCTGCGCTCCAAGTACGGCCGGCTCTACGTGCACTTCGGCGAGATCCTGTCCTTCGACGATCTCTTGCACGACGCGCTGGTCGAGCCCCTGGCCGAAGAAACCGGCGAGTTCGACGCCGCCGCGATCCTCTCGGGCAGCGTGGCGCTGAAGCCGAGCTCCGCAGGTGACGTGTTGGCGCCCGACACCCCGCGCGCAGCCCGTCGCCCGGCGCGCGACCGCCAAGACCTCAGCCCGCGCGAGCGGCGCGTCATGATCCAGCGCCTGGCGCACCGCGTCACCTATCAGATCGATCGCGTCACGGTGGTGACGCCGGCCGCGCTGGTGGCCATGGCGCTCTTGGCGCACCGGCAGCGGGGGATGACCCACACCGACCTGCTGCACGCCGCCGAGAGCCTGCTGTCTGCGCTCGAGCGTCAGAACGCCCGCACGGCAGGGCAGCTGCGCGACGAGGACGGCCAGATCCGCTCGGACACCCTGCACGAGGCCGTGGAGCTCTTCCTGGACGGCAAGCTCATCCAGCGGCACGGCGAGGGTGACGAGGCCATCTACAAAATCCCCAGCGAGCGGCGCATCGCGCTCGAGTACTACAACAACAACGTCTTGCACTTCTTCGTGCCGAGCGCGCTCATCGCGGCGGCCCTCCAGCTCAGCGACGGCAAGGCCATCACCGTCCAGACCCTGCGCGAGCGCGTGCGGCAGCTGTCCAAGCTGTTCAAGTACGAGTTCAACTTCCGGGCGGACGCGTCTTTCGAGGAGATCTTCGACGACGCCCTGGCCAGCATGATGAAGTTCGGCGAGCTGGTACTCGAGGACGACCACGTGGCGGCGGCGCCGGGTCGTGCGGGGGCCATCTTGGACACGTACGCCTCGCTGCTGCGCTCCTACTTCGAGGCCTACCTGCTGGCGCTACGCAGCACCGGAATGCTGCTCGAGCGTGGTGAGGTGTCTCGCAAAGACTGGATGAAGCAGGCGCTGGCGCTCGGGCAGCGCATGTACCTCGCGGGCGAGATCGTGCGCCGCGAGAGCATCTCGAAGCCCAAGCTCGAGACGGCGCTCAAGGCTCTCAAGGACTACCAGCTGGTGAAGACCTCGGGGGAAGACCTTCAGCCAGGGCGGGTGCTCACGGACGCGGCCACCTTGCAGGCGCTCGAGAAGAAGCTGCTGCCTTTCCTGAAGTAGCCCCAATTTTGCACAGCGCTGCATCCGGACCTATCCGCGCGGGATCGGGCCTGGTACGCTCGGCTCCGTGTCGCAAAAGAACTGGACCATCGACCCCGAGACCGGGCTCTCGTTCGTTCGTTCTGGTGTCCGTGAGGTCACCACTGACCAGCTGCGCGTGGTCTTCCAGCCCATCGTCGCCGTGGACACGCGCAAGACCTTCGCGCACGAGGCGCTGGTGCGCTGCGACGTGCCCATGTTCCAGAGCCCCATCGCGCTCTTCGAGGCGGCCACCACCGAGCAGTGCGTGGGGCGCCTGGGCCGTCGGATCCGCGAGGTCACGGTGCGGGACGCCGACGGCAGCCCCATCTTCGTGAACATCCACCCCGAAGAGCTGAGCGAGCGCTGGCTGGTGCGGCCCGACGATCCCCTCTGCCTCTACGAGGGTGAGGTCTTCTTGGAGATCACCGAAGCGGCCGCCTTTGCCTACTTCGAGCTCTGTATGGACGTGCTGCGCGAGGTGCGCGACCGCATGGGGGCGCGCCTGGTCATCGACGACTTCGGGGCCGGCTACAGCAACCTGAAGCGCATCGTGGACCTGCACCCCGCCGTGGTGAAGCTCGACCGCTCGCTCATCTCCGGGCTCGACCGCGAGCGCCGTCAGCAGATCCTGGTGAAGGGCCTGGTGGACCTGTGTCGCCAGCTGGGCGCCAAGGTCGTGGCAGAGGGCGTCGAGACGGTGGGCGAGCTGCACGCCTGCATCGACTGCGGTGCGCAGTACGTCCAGGGCTACCTGCTGGCGCGGCCGGCCTACCCGCACCCCAGCGTGCGCTGGCCCGGGGCGCCGGCTCCGCTCTAGCCCGGCGCGTCCGTCATGCGTGTCGTCTCGCTGACCTGCTCCAACACCGAGATCGTCTGCGCGCTCGGCGCGGCCGACGTCCTCGTGGGCGTGGACGACCACAGCGACTACCCGGTGGAAGTGGTGGCGTCACTGGCCCGCGTGGGGCCCGACCTCAGCGTGGATGCGAAGGCCGTGGCCGCGCTGCGGCCGGACCTGGTGCTGGCCTCGCTGACTGTCCCGGGACACGAGCGCGTGCTCGAAGCGTTGCTGGCCGAGGGGCTGCCCGTGGCCGTCTTCGAGCCCAAGTCGGTGGCGGACGTCTACACCGACACGCTGCGCATCGGGGAGCTGCTCGGGCGCACCGCAGAGGCAGCCCGGCTGGTGAGCGAGATGCAGTCGGTGCTGGACGCACGCCCCGTAGCGGACTTCCATCCGCGGGTGCTGGTCGAGTGGTGGCCTCGCCCCGTCATCGTGCCCGGGGCACGCAGCTGGGTGACGCAGCAGCTGCTCGCTGCCGGCGGGGTCAACCCGATGGGCGAGCGACCCGTCGAGTCGTCTCCCATCACGGACGAAGAGGCTCGCGCGCTGCTGCCCGACGCGGTGGTCATCAGCTGGTGCGGGGTGCCGGCGGCCAAGTACCGCCCCGATGTGGTCTATCAGCGCGCGGCGTGGCGCGACCTCCCGGCGATCCGCGACCGACAGGTGCACTGCATCACCGAGGCGTTCCTGGGCCGCCCCGGGCCACGCATGGTCGACGGCGTGCGGGCCCTCGAGCGCGTGGTGCAGGGCGTGCGGGAAGCGCGTGATCAGGGAGCGGCCACGCGGTCCACCAGCAAGCGATAGGTGCCGGACACGCTCGCCCCATAGCCGTCCACCACCACGAAGTAGGTGCCGCGCGGCAGGTCCACTTCGAGCGCCGAGTGCCGCTCACCCCCGGCCGCCGCATCGCCGCGCACGTCGTCGTTGCAAGCCAGCTGGGTGGCTGGGTCCACCGAGCAAGCGCTCCGCACGTGCAGGACGCCGTCGAACGACGAGAACAGGTCCAGCTTCACGCGGGTGGGGCGCGTGACGCGCAGGGTGTACACGCGCTCCGGCGACGCGGCGGTCAGCCCGCACGAGGCCGTCAGGCCGTTGGTCGCGCCCTCGGTGGTGCCCGTGACCTCGCGACCCAGCGTGAGGGCGGTTGGCTGGGTGCAGCTGCTGGCGGTCTGCTCGGCGGTCGGCGCGGGGGCGTCGAGCGACTGGGCGAGGCGGCACGCGGGACCGGCGCCCTGCTCACACGCGGCACGGAGCTCGGAGCGCGCCAGCTCGAGGTCGGGCGGCACGATGTTGCCTTCGCCGTGGGTGCGCGCGAGGTTGAAGCAGCCCCACGGCTCCCCCAGCGAGCACGAGCGCTCGTAGAGCTGCATGGCCCGCGCGGTGTCCACGGGGATGGCGACGTCGAACTCGTACAGCGAGGCGAGGTTGTTGCAGGCGATGCCGGAGTTGGCGTCGCAGGCCCGCGTGTAGAGCTCGAGCGCGTGCGCGGCATCTCGCGCGACGCCGTTGCCCGCCGCGTAGGCCATCGCGAGGTACACGCAGCCGTCCATGGCGCCTTCGGCGCAGGCCCGCTCCAGCAGCGACGCGGCGCGCGGGATGTCCTGTTCTACGCCGCGGCCCTCGCCGAGCATGATGCCGAAGTTGGCGCACGCCTGCCCGTCGCCCAGCTCGCACGAAAGCGAGTAGAGCCGCGCGGCCTCCGCGACATCCTCGGGGCCCCCGCGACCCTGCTCGCGCAGCTCGGCCAGGCTCGCGCAGCCCTCGGCGTCATCTCCGCGGCACGCGCGGTCGTAGAGCTCGGCCGCGTGCGGCTCGTCGGCTGCCACCGCGTCGCCCGACAGG
Organism: Sandaracinaceae bacterium; assembly: GCA_016706685.1. Classification (NCBI taxonomy): domain Bacteria; kingdom Pseudomonadati; phylum Myxococcota; order Polyangiales; family Sandaracinaceae; species Sandaracinaceae bacterium. The sequence continues at coordinate 185,969 of JADJJE010000012.1, forward strand.
TACGCGTGGCCTGCCACGGTGCACGCGGCTTCCTGCCCGTCCATGCACTGCTGCTCTTCGCTCAGCGCGTACACGCAACGCCCGTCACGCGGCGCTTGGAAGGCCTCGCACGTGAGGGTGACCTCGGCGGGCGTCGTCGTCTCGGGAGGCGGCGCGCCGCCACAGCCCATGAGCGCGATCGCGAACCAGAGTGCCGGAGGAGTAGGGTGCTTCGAGTTCATGCGCCCTATGAAGCCCGCACTTCGGCCGCGTGACAACCCTCGTCAGACGCGAACAGGGGCGATGGCGGGCAGCATCTCGAGGTGACGCTTGAGGGCGCTCTCGTGCTGGCGAATCTGCTCGAGCCGCACGGCGGTGCGCACGTCGCGCATGACGCTGCGCGTGGCCTCGTCCACACCGGCGAGCGTCTGCAGCGTGGGCACCTTCACGCTGACGAACGCGAGCGAGCGCAGCACGGTCGTGATCTTGCTGGGGCGCGGGGCGGCCGCCGGCTCGTGGGCTGCCCCGGCGTCCTCGGCGTCGTCGTCCCGCGCGTCGCGCACGTCCACCAGCTCCCAGCTCTCGTCGCACAGGTCGCCCCAGACCGAACGGAACGCAGCCAACCGCTCGGCGCGTTTGAACTCGTCGGCGGCGCTGCGCTCTTGCTCCGCGAGAGACTGGTCACGCTGGGCGGCCGCCGCGAGACGCAGCGCGCGCACCGACTCGAGCTCCGCTTCGGTCTCGCCACGCACCAGCACCACGGCCAGGTGCGCGTCCACCGAGAGCAGCTTCGCGATGCCTTCGTAGGCCTGGTCGTTGGAGGGAATGCCAGCGCGGTCGGCGATGTGGAAGCGCGAGAGCACCCCCAGGTTCTGACAGACCTCGAAGTACAGCACGCGGAGCAGGCGCAGCTCCGCCTCGCGCGCGTCATGGTGTGTGCGCCACGCGCCCGCGAGCTTCATGGCCACGTCCAGCGCCTTGGGCGCGGCGCCCAGCATCACCGAGACGGGGTCCATCAGTAGAAGTACCGGCTGAGCGACTCGATGACGCAGCCGGGGCGGTCCTCGCCCTCGATCTCGATGGTGATCACGGTGGTGGCCTGCAGGCCCCCCTTCACCTCGATGACCTCCTTCACCTCGCCGCGGCCGCGCACGCGCGCGTTCACCTTCACCGGCGCGGGGAAGCGGATCTTGTCGCAGCCGTAGTTGACGCCCAGCTTCATGCCCTGCACCTCGATGAGCTGCGGCAGGAAGAAGTTCGACAGCGACAGCGTCAGGTATCCATGGGCGATGGTGGTGCCGAAGGGCCCTTCCTTGGCGCGCTCGGGGTCCACGTGGATCCACTGGTGATCGCCTGTGGCGTCGGCGAACTGGTTGATGCGCTCTTGGGTGATGGTCAGCCAGTCGGTGACGCCCAGGTCGGTTCCGGCGGCGCCCCGCAGGGCCTCTTGTGTCGCGAATACGGTCGGCATGGCGCGAAGGTAGCAGCGCGCGCGGGTCCTGCGAGCGGGACGTGCGCACGGGCCTGGCAACCCGGGTCGCGGCGTTGCGACGGAGGCCCTTCGCTGATAAGCCCCGCGCATGGAGTCCTCGACGCTGACCGCGCTCTCTCCCCTCGATGGCCGCTACGCCAAGAGCGTGGATGCCCTTCGTCCCTATCTCAGCGAGTTCGGGCTGATTCATCACCGGGTGCGCGTCGAGGTGCGCTGGCTCGAGTCGCTCGCCAGCAACCCGGGCATCCCCGAGGTGCCGGCGTTCTCGGCCGAGGCGCTGGCCAGCCTCGAGCGCATCGTCAGCGAGTTCAGCGAGGCCGACGCGGAGCGCGTGAAGGCCATCGAGCGCGGCACCAACCACGACGTGAAGGCGGTGGAGTACTTCCTGAAGGAGAAGATCACCGGCCAGCCCGAGCTCGAGGCGGTGACCGAGTTCCTGCACTTCGCGTGCACCTCGGAGGACATCAACAACCTCTCGCACGGCCTCATGTTGGCCGAGGCACGCCACCGCGTGCTGCTGCCGGCCATGGATGCCACCATCGGCGCCATCCGCGAGCTGGCACACCGCTACGCAGACGTGCCCATGCTGAGCCGCACGCACGGACAGCCGGCCTCGCCCACCACCCTGGGCAAAGAGCTCGCCAACGTGGTGGCGCGCCTTCGCCGGCAGCGGCACCTGGTGGCGGTGGTCCCGCTGCTCGGAAAGATCAACGGTGCGGTGGGCAACTACAACGCGCACCTCAGCGCGTACCCGACCCTGGACTGGGAGGCGCACGCGCAGGCCTTCGTCGCGCGCCTGGGCCTCGAGTGGAACGCCTACACCACGCAGATCGAGCCGCACGACTACATTGCGGAGCTCTTCGACGCGGTGGCGCGCTTCAACACCGTGCTGCTCGACTTCGACCGCGACGTGTGGGGCTACATCTCCCTCGGCTACTTCGCGCAGCGCGTGGTGGAGGGCGAGGTCGGCTCGTCCACCATGCCGCACAAGGTGAACCCCATCGACTTCGAGAACTCGGAGGGCAACCTGGGGCTCTCGAACGCCATCCTGGGCCACCTGGCCAGCAAGCTGCCCGTCTCGCGCTTCCAGCGTGACCTCACCGACAGCACGGTGCTGCGCAACCTGGGCGTTGGGCTCGCCCACGCGCTGCTCGCGTATCAGGGCACCATGAAGGGTCTCGCCAAGCTGGATGCGCGCCCGGATCGCATGGCGGCCGACCTCGACGACAACTGGGAGGTGCTGGCCGAGCCCATCCAGACCGTCATGCGCCGCTACGGCATCGAGAAGCCCTACGAGAAGCTCAAGGCGCTCACCCGCGGCAAGCGCATCACCGCGCCCGAGGTGGTCGAGTTCATCCACAGCCTGGACATCCCCGACGCAGAGAAGGCCCGCCTCGCTCTGCTCACCCCCGCCACCTACGTGGGCAACGCCGCCGATCAAGCGCGCCGCATCTGAAACGACCTTGTCAGGAGACAGCATCATGGTCAGCGACATCTTCGACCCCACCTTGTGGGACGTGGTCCCCGGCTTCGCCTTCGAGGACATCACCTACCACCGCGCCAAGACGCAGGGCACCGTGCGCGTGGCCATCAACCGGCCCGAAGTGCGCAACGCGTTCCGCCCCAAGACGGTGGACGAGCTGCACGAGGCGCTCGACCACGCGCGCCGCTGGAGCGACGTGGGCTGTGTGCTGCTCACGGGCAACGGGCCGTCACCCAAGGACGGCGGCTGGGCCTTCTGCAGCGGTGGCGACCAGCGCATCCGCGGCAAGGACGGCTACAAGTACGAGGGGGCCGAGGCGCACACGGCCGACCCCGCCAAGCTCGGTCGTCTGCACATCCTCGAGGTGCAGCGGCTCATCCGCTTCATGCCCAAGATCGTCATCGCCGTGGTGCCCGGCTGGGCCGTGGGCGGTGGTCACTCGCTGCACGTGGTGTGCGACATGACGCTGGCCAGCGCGGAGCACGCGGTCTTCAAGCAGACCGACCCGGACGTGGGCAGCTTCGATGGCGGCTTCGGCTCGGCGCTCCTCGCGCGGCAGATCGGTCAGAAGAAGGCGCGCGAGCTCTTCATGATCGGCATCAACTACACGGCCGAAGAGGGTGCTGCCATGGGCATGGTCAACAAGGTGGTGCCCCACGCCGAGCTCGAGACCGTGGCGCTCGAGTGGGCGCGCATCATCAACGGCAAGAGCCCCACGGCCATGCGCATGCTCAAGTACGCGTTCAACATGATCGACGATGGTCTGGTGGGGCAGCAGATCTTCGCCGGCGAGGCCACACGCCTCGCGTACATGACCGACGAGGCCATCGAGGGCCGCGACGCCTTCTTGGAGAAGCGTCCGCAGGACTACTCGAAGTTCCCCTGGCACTACTGAGCGGTTCCAGGCTGCCGAGGAGGAGGGCCGCCGCCTCCTCGGTGCCACGCATCAGAAGACGCCGTTGGTGATCTCGAGCACGTACGGGTCGCAGTCCGGCGCAGAGGTGTCGGCCCAGCTAACGCGGATCATGAAGTCCTGCGTGTCGTTGGCGCACGAGTTCAGCGTGCCATCGTTGGCCCCGCAGGGACACTGCCCGCGGCGCCCCGAGTTGTTGGAGTCGAGCGCCCAGTTGGTGTCGGTGTAGCCGGTGCTTCCGTCACAGAGCACCGTGCCGCACCCCCGGTACACGTTGAAGCGGTAACGGTTCCCCGGGTTCTGGAGGAAGCGAACCCGCACGTGGAAGTTGTCACAGGAGACATCGGACGAGTCCGTCGCGGAGAAGCGGTACCAGACCTCGCGGCCGGCCGACAGCGCGTTGTCCGTGACGGTGATGGTCTGCGCCTCGCCCCCCACGTCCGGCACGGGTGCGAGCCCAATGGCACCCGCGCAGGAGGCGCCGACGCCCAAAGCGGGAGAGGCGGCGCACTCGCACGCGTTACCCGGGTCGGCGTCGTAGTTGTACGTCCCGACGGCGCAGCACACGGAGGCAATACAAGTGTCGTCCGTGGGGTCACCGGGGCACAACGCGGTCGGGTCGCCTTCGTCCACGCCGCCGCTGCAGTTCTCGTCCGACAGGCCACAGACCTCGCTGGCGCCCGGGTTTACCGCCGGGTTGGCTTCGTCGCAATCCGTGCCAGCCGGGTAGCCATCGCCATCGACGTCCACGTCACCTGGGACGCAGTGCAGGCCGGTGCAGGTGCTCCCTTGTGGGCACGTCGCAGACGTAAAGCAGCGCGGGTACTCCACGCAGGCGCCGTTGGAGCAGCGGAAGAACGGCTGGTCGCAGACCACGCCATCACACGAGAGCGTGCCCATGTCGCGCCCCATGTCCACGGTCCCTTGGTCCTGGCCCATGTCCTCTCCGTCACTCGAGTCGGTCCCCATGTCCATGGGCGTTCCGCCTCCGGAGCCGCAGCCGGCTGACCCCAGGCCGAGCAGAGCCAGCGCGTGGAGGATGGGGAGCGTGCGTGACCGCGAGGGAGTTGTGGTCGCCATCGATACCGTGAGCAACGTGGAAGAGGGGCAGGCTGCGCCGCGCGCGCCTAGAATCAGATTGATACCTGCATCGGCACCGTATGGCCAGTCTGGGGCCGACAAAGGCGCCGAATCAGAGAGGAGGAGTCGCGGACGCGCCACCACGCGGAGGCGGTGGGCGGCCCTCGGCGGCGGCCGCGAGGAAACCAAGGGCTTGCTCGGCATGTGGCTGCAGCACGCGCGCTAGCGTTTCGGCGAAATAGGGGCCGTGTGGCCGTGGGATGGTGCCCCGTTCGGTCCAGGTCACCCGGGTGCGCGCGGGCGTGACGGCAGCATAGCGGACCTGGCCCTCCGAGCGGACGCCGGCTGGCAGCGTCTGCTCCCAGGTGACGCCCTGCGCGCTGGCGCTCGTGATGCGCAGCCCTCCCGTGCCGAAGCCGTCCCCGCGCCAATCGACACGCGCCCCCCGCCCCGCGCTCGGGCCCGCGTACGTGCGCCGGAGCGTGGGGTCCGCGTCGTCGTTCCAGCCGAGCCACGCGACGTGCTGCCGGGGGCTCGCGACGAACGGGTGGATGGCGTCGATGGGGGCGTCGACCACGACGCTCACCTGCACCTCGTAGGAGTTGTCCAGGAACATCCCAGCACCGCCGCTCACCAGGGCGAGCACCAGCAACACCGTGAGCACCACGCTCACCCCGCGTCCGAACCGAGAAGCCATGCTGGGAAGATAGCTCAATGCGGCAGCAGGCCCGAGCGGCCCGCGAGGAGCAGCGCGAGGGCCACCACGGCGCTCAGCAGGACGAGCGTGAACGCGGAGGGTGCAGGACCGCGGAGGACGCGGCGGGGGAACTCGACCTCCTGCACGAGCCCCGCTTCCACGTCCACCAACAGCACGCCGTCCACGTCGAAAGCCACGGAGTACTCCAGCAGCTGGCGGCGGGTGGGCGGGTGCGCCAGCGAGGGGGCACGGTCGCCAGTCTTCACTTCGGCCACGTAGTGCTTGCCCCGGCGGCTCACGAGGTAGTCCGCGCGCAGGGCGACGGGCCAGCTCTGGCCTGCCAAGCGTGGGTGGTAGGTCGTCGCGAGCTGGGCGTCGCGCACGCGGTAACCATGGTCGCGCAGCAGCGTGGCGGCTCGCTTCTCCCCGCGGAGCGCACGACGTGCTCGGCGGTGGGCCACGCGGCTGCGGAGCAGGCGGCGCGCCCACACGCCCAAGCCCAGGAGCCCCAGCGCGAGGAGAACGCCGAGAAAAGCAGGCGTCAACGAGATTTGATGGAGGGTTCGTGGAATCGAAAACATCAGTGGTTCTCTATAGCAGGGAGGTGTGACATCGCTCCCGCGTCGCGTGACTCAATATGAAAAGAATCGCGATAATCAAAGCAATAAAATGGCTCGGTGTGGGGTGGTTGAGCGTTTTGGTGTCGTTGGAATCACGCTATGGCGATGGGTTGAGTGGATAAGCTGTGGATAACTCTAGTGGTGGGCCATGGAGAAAAATCGGCGCCTCATGTCGAATTGTATTGACGGCACGCTCCGGCCTCTGGCATCTTGAGTCTTGGAAGGTCGCGAAACACGAAGCAGCGGGTCTCTGGCCGGCTGTGACAAAGCGAAGCTTGAAAATCGAATACGAGTTGCAGACATGATCTCGACAGCGCGCTCGGGCGTGGACGTGGCGAAGCAGTCCCTCGTGGATTAGCCGGACGCGTCGACATCACCTCGAGAGCCTGCATCGGCGACGTCGCCTTCGGGTGCGGCGCGGATAGCCACCGGGTGCTCGTCATCCGGCGGCAGAGGCATGTCATGCGGGTGTCGTCCCAGCAGAACGCTAAACACGGGCTGCAGGGGGTGGCGTCTCGCATCGGGCTAGGTGAAACACCCTGGTTCCCACAACACACCCGCTCTCGGGTAGCGCGCACTGACTTCGGTTGGTGCACGAGACTCAGCGGTGCACGAGCCTCGGCTCGTGTGCAGCACGGCTCTCTGGCTCTGGCCAGGGGCTGCGAGAGGCGAGCGGAGCGGCGGCAACGTCGCGCCCTCGAGGGGCCGTGGTCGTGGAGCTCGACAAGCAACGCTCGTGGCGTGCTCGCGGGAAACCGTGGTGCACGCAGAGGCGGCCCTGAGTTAATTCGCAGGAATCGCCAGTGACTTTCCACCGACGGGGTGGTCTCTTGCCAACGCTCGAGACCTCCCCGTTTTCTATTCCGTCATCGTGCGGCGGCTCCTGCGCGGTTCACCCGTGGTGTTGCGTTCCGCTGCGCAGCGGGTTGGCAGAAAACGCCCGGTAGTTGTCATTGCTGCCAGAGTCGTGCGCGAGCACCCTGTGCTCATGGACCGACGCGTCGTCATCGCGGTGTTTCCGGGCATCCAGGCGCTCGACCTGGTGGGCCCGCTCGAGGTCTTCCACGCCGCTCACAGGCACCTCGGAAGTGGGCGGGGCTACCGCGTGGAGGTCGTCGCGGAGAGCACGGACGTGCTCCAAACGTCGAGCGGGCTCCAGCTGCTGGCAGACCGCTCCTTCTCGTCCGTTCGGGGCGCCATCGACACGCTGGTGATCGCGGGTGGGGAGGGGGCTCGGGCTGCTGCGCACGAGCGCCGCGTGCAGGCTTGGGTGCGCCGGGTCTCGCCCCTGTCTCGCCGCGTGGCCGCCGTCTGCACCGGGGCCTTCGTGCTCGCCTCCGCCGGCGTGCTCGCGGGGCTGCGCGCCACCACGCACTGGGCGTACTGCGGCCGGCTGGCGCGCGACTTCCCCGACGTGAACGTCGCGGACGATGCCATCTACGTTCGAGATGGTCGCGTGTGGACCTCGGCGGGCGTCACGGCGGGGATGGACCTCGCCCTGGCGCTGGTGGAGGACGACCTCGGGAGTGAGGTGGCGCTGGCCGTGGCGCGCCAGCTGGTGATGTTCGTCCATCGGCCGGGCGGGCAGTCTCAGTTCAGCGCGCAGCTGGCCTCTCAGCTGGCGGAGCGCGAACCCCTGCGTGAGCTGCAGGCCTTCATCGCGGACAACCCCACCGCCGACCTTTCGGTCGCTCGCTTGGCGGCCCGCGCCGCCATGAGCCCCCGCAACTTCGCCCGCGCGTTCGCGGCCGAGGTGGGTGTGACCCCCGCCGCCTTCGTGGAGCGCGCGCGGGTCGAGGTAGCGCGACGCCTGCTCGAGACGACGCGGGACGACGTGGAGTCCGTCGCCACGCGCGCGGGTTTCGGCCGCGTGGAGACCTTGCGGCGCAGCTTCCAGCGCAGCCTGGGCGTCAGCCCCAGCGACTACCGGCGGCGCTTCCAGCCGCGTTCTCGAGCCAAGGAGACATGAGATGAAGATCGCACTGGTGTTGTTCGATGGGATCACCGCGCTCGATGTGGTGGGCCCCTACGAAGTGCTGAGCCGCGTGCCCGGCGCCGAGGTCGTCTTCGCGGGGCCACGGGCTGGCTTGGCGCGCACCGACAACCGCGCGCTCGGGCTACAGGTGGACGTCGCGCTCGCGGACGTGCACCACGCGGACGTGCTGCTGGTACCCGGCGGCTACGGTGTGGACGCCCTGATCGCGGACCCGCAGATTCTCGCGGACCTGCGCAGGCTGGACGCGAAGACGCGTTTCACCACCTCCGTGTGCACCGGCGCGCTGGTGCTGGGCGCGGCGGGCCTGCTGCAGGGGCTCGAGGCGACCACGCACTGGGCGTATCTCGAAGCGCTGGCTCGCTATGGCGCCACGCCCGTGAGCCAACGCGTGGTGTGGCAGGGGCGCGTGGTCACCGCAGCAGGCGTCTCGGCCGGCATCGACATGGCGCTCGCGCTGGCTGCCCAGCTCGCGGGCGACGACGTCGCGCGCGGCATCCAGCTGGCCATCGAGTACGACCCCGAGCCGCCTTTTCACGACGGTCACCCGCGCAGCGCGGCCCCGGAGCTGGTGGAGCGCGTGCGGTCCGCGAACGCGGCCCGGCGAGCGGCTCGAACGGCTCAGAACCAGGCTTGCAGGTAGCAATGCGGGCGGCGGTCTTCGCGGTCGAGCGGGACGAACGCGCCCACCACCCCGAAGCGGTCCTCCGTGCGGAGCGCCTGCATGACCACTTCCACGCGCTCGCCCGCGAAGCACGGCTTGCGGTAGGCCAGCTCGAGGTCACGCACCTTGAGGTCGGCCGTGGGAACGCCCAGCTCGTGCAGGCGCTCGAGGGCCATGTCCTCGAAGAGGGCCGGGTAGACCAGCGAGTTCACGTGCTGGTTGCTGTCCGTGTGCGTCAGCCCGAACAGCACGCGGCGCGCCAGGCGCGGTTCACGGTCCAAGCGGCGGGCGTCGTTCGGCGGCGTGGCGAGGCGCGCTGGCACGCCCCAGGTGGTGCGAGCCTCGGGGACCGAAGGCAGGCCGCAGTCGGGCGGGAGCGCCACCACGCGGCGGTCCGAAGCGTCCACGAAGGGGCGCGTGAACACGTGCTCGGCCACGATGGAGCCCAGCTCCACGGGCTGCCCCGCGTTGGCGGGCGCCGCCCCATGCGTGCGCCCCACGCGGCCGTGTAGCGACGCGTGGATCTGGAAGACGATGCGGTTGACCACGTCGTGCTCGTCCACCGTGTGCGACCACTGATGGACCCCCGTGCCCTCCACGGTCTCCGTGACGGAGACGGGCCCGCCGCCGCAGCGCATGCGGAAGCGCGTCAGAATCGCGAGCATCCCGTGCTCGCGCGCGAGCCGCTCCATGGGCTCGCCCGGTCGCATCACGTGGTCCCACCCACAGCGTTCGAGCGCCAGCGGCAGCGCGCTGAATTTCAGCTCGCCCGTCTGATCGACGTCGGCATAGCGGAGGAGGAAGTCGGCCCGGACACGCTGGGCGTCCGGAACATCGGGGGCGGGGAGGGGGCTCTCGAGCACCCCGAGATTTAGCGCGATGCGCGCGCCCGTCACGCTGAGCGTGTCGTTTTCGAAACTGGACCCGGGCTCGGGTCGATAAGCGGGCATGCCCAAGATGCGCCTGCCCCATCCCGAGGAGCTGCTGCCCCTCGACCCTCGCTACCCCGCCGCGTTGCGCGCCCTGAAGGACCACGGCCCCATCCGTGTCGCAGGCGTGCTCCCCGAGCTCGAGCGCGCCGTGGCCATTGTGGGGACGCGTCGCGCCGACCCCGAGGCGCTCGACTTCGCCCATGGCCTGGCGCGTGACTTGGCCAGCGCGGGGATCGTGATCCTCTCGGGGGGGGCGCTCGGAGTCGACGCCGCAGCCCATCGGGGCGCGCTCGCGGCGAACGGCAAGACCGTGGCGGTGCTCGCCAGCGGCTTCGCGAAGCCGTACCCGCCCAGCCACGGACCCCTGTTCGAAGAAATTGCGGCATCGGGTGCCCTCTTGACCGAGGCCCCCGACGAGGGGGCGTTCGAGGGGTTCCGCTTCCTTCATAGGAACCGGCTCATCGCGGCGCTCGGCCACTCCGGGACCATCGTGATTCAGGCCCCCATACGGTCTGGAACCCTCTCCACGGCCGAGGACGCACGCCGCCTGAAGCGACCCGTTTGGGTGGTGCCCGGAGCCCCGTGGGATCCCCGCTCGCAAGGGGGGCTCGGGCTGCTCCGCGAGGGGGCGAGGATTTGCACATCGGCCGGAGATGTCTTATCGGTGCTCGCTCCGGAGACCCGCGATGTGCGGATCCGGAGCGCCCCTTCGCAACAAAACACCAATGATCTCGGCAGTCTCGATGACGCTGCGCGCCTCTGCCTCTCCGCTCTAGGGGGGCGCGGCCGCACCCTCGACGAGCTGTGCAAGGCGACCGGATGGCCGGCGCCGCGGGCTCTCGCGGTTCTCACGAGCCTCGAGGTGGGTGGTTGGATCGAAGGACGCAGTGGTGGTCGATACGGAATCGTTGGCCACCAAAGACGCCCCTAGTAAGGAAGCCAATGTCCAAAGCGCTCCTCATCGTCGAGTCTCCCGCCAAGGCCAAGACCATCAAGAAGTACGTCGGCGCCAACTACGACGTGCTCGCCAGCAAGGGCCACATCAAGGACCTCCCCAAGAAGGGCGGGGTCGACATGGAGAACGGCTTCGAGGAGAGCTACGAGCTCCTCGAGGAGAAGGGCAAGGCCGAGATCATCAAGGCCATCCGCGCCAGCGCCAAGAAGGTGGGCAAGGTGCTGCTCGCGACCGACCCTGATCGCGAGGGCGAGGCCATCGCGTTCCACCTTCGGGACATCGTCCGCGAGGTGAATCCGGACGTGGAGATCCAGCGGGTGCTCTTCAACGAGATCACCAAGAAGGGCGTGCTCGCCGGGCTGGACGACCCGCGGGAGCTGGACGCCAACCTCTACGAGGCGCAGCGCACCCGTCGCGTGCTGGACCGCATCGGCGGCTACCCGCTCAGCAGCCTTCTGTGGAAGAAGCTGACCTTCGGGCTCTCGGCGGGCCGCGTGCAGACGCCGGCGCTGCGCATCATCGTGGACCGCGAGCTCGAGCGTGAGGCGTTCGTCCCGCAGAACTACTGGTTGGTGGACGCCCAGGTGGTGGGCAAGAGCGGCGTCGCCTTCACCGCCAACCTGGTGGAAGTGAACGGGGAGAAGCTCGAGCGCGTGGGTTCTCGTCCGGCCGCCACCAGCGAGCCCGCCGCGGCGAGCTACGTGGCCGACCTGCGAGCTGCCACCTACCGCATCCGCGAGATCACGCGGCGCCAGTCGAGCCGCAAGGCACCCGCGCCGTACATCACCAGCAAGCTGCAGCAGGACGCCAGCACGCGCCTCGGGATGGCCCCCAAGCGCGCCATGTCCGTGGCGCAGCAGCTCTACGAGGGCATCGAGCTCGGCAAGGGCAAGGACGCCGAGACCGTGGGTCTCATCACCTACATGCGTACCGACAGCACGCGCGTGTCCGATGACGCCATCACGGCGTGCCGCGAGTTCATCACGAGCACGTTCGGCAAGGACGCCGTGCCGCCCAAGCCCAATGAGTTCACGGCCAAGAAGAAGGCCAACGTCCAGGACGCTCACGAGGCCATTCGCCCCACCAGCATGGACCACCCGCCCGACTCGGTGGCCAAGTACCTGAAGGAGCCGCAGCTCAAGCTCTACCGCCTCATCTGGAACCGCTTCGTGGCGTCGCAGATGGTGCCGGCGGTGTACGACCAGACCAGCGTGGACATCGAGGCCAAGGGCGGGAAGAGCGTCTACGGCCTGCGCGCCGCCGGCAGCGTGCTGAAGAAGGCCGGCTGGCGCGAGGTTTGGCTCACGAGCTCGGACAAAGATGCCGAGGCGGCTGACGCTGCCGAGGCCGCCGAGGCGGTGGAGCCCGAAGCAGGCGCGGAAGATGGCACGGCCGTGGCCGAGTCCGGCACGCTGCCCATCCTGGATGACGGTGAGGCGCTCAAGCTGGTGGACCCGCCCGGCGCACAGTTCACGCACAAGGCCACCGAGCCGCCTCCGCGCTTCAACGAAGCCAGCATGGTGAAGAAGCTGGAGGAAGAGGGCATCGGTCGCCCGTCCACGTACGCCGAAATCATCAGCAAGGTGCAGGCGCGTGACTACGTGGAGAAGCACGGCAACCAGCTGCGCCCGAGCGACCTCGGCCGCCTGGTGATCGAGAAGCTGACGGAAGACGGCTTCGACCTCGCGGACATCGGCTTCACGCGCAAGCTGGAGGAGAGCCTCGACGCCGTGGCGGAGGCCTCGGCCAAGCGCCTCGACGTGCTGGCGCCCTTCCACGCGCGTCTGCAAGCGCAGATCGCGAAGGCCTCGGAGTCGAAGGCCAAGTGGTGGCCCGAGCCGTTCCCCATCGGCGAGACCTGCCCCGATGACGGTGGTCGCCTGATGCAGCGCTGGGGCCGCAACGGCGTGTTCATCGGCTGCGAGAACTACCCGGAGTGCAAGCACACGCGGAACATCCCGAAGGAGGGTGAAGAGGACCAGAGCCGCGAGCCCGAGCTCACCAACTACGACTGCACCGAGTGCGGCGCGAAGATGTTGAAGCGCTGGGGCCGCAACGGCTTCTTCCTGGGCTGCTCCAGCTACCCCACGTGCAAGGCCACGCGCCCCGTGCCGCTCGGCTTCGTCTGCCCCAAGTGCAAGGTGGGCGACATCATCGAGATCCGCTCGAAGGGCGGAAAGACCTTCTACGGCTGCACCAACTACAACTCGGAAGAGAAGTGCGACTTCCGCTCGTGGCAGAAGCCCATCGGCGTGCCGTGTGAGCAGTGCGACTCGCAGTTCCTGGTGTGGATGGGTGGCAAGAAGAGCCCCACGCTGAAGTGCGTGAACCCCACGTGCGACTTCGAGACGCCCTTCGATCCGGATGGCTACGAAGCGGAGCAAGAGGCAGGCCGCGCCGCCGCGCGTGATGAGCGCCGCGCTAGCGCCTTGGCCAGCGCCGAGGCCGAGGCGGAGGACGACCAGGACGACGCGCCGCCGAAGCCCGCCAAGGTGGCCAAGAAGAAGACCGGCTCCTGATGAGCGACTCACCGCGTGGCCCTGTCACGGTAGTGGGCGGTGGCCTCGCGGGCACCGAGTGCGCTTGGCAGCTGGCCGAGCGCGGCGTGCCCGTGCGCTTGCTGGAGCAGAAGCCCACCAAGCGCACCCCCGCGCAACAGATCGACCTCTTGGCCGAGCTGGTGTGCAGCAACTCGTTCCGCGGCGCCGACTTGGGCAACGCCGTCGGGCTGCTCAAGGAAGAGATGCGGCGCGCAGGCTCGCTGGTCATGCGCGTGGGCACCGAGACGCAGGTGCCGGCGGGCGGTGCCTTCGCCGTGGACCGTGAGCGCTTCAGCGCCGAGATGACGCGGCGCATCGACGCCCACCCGCTGATCGAGCGCGTGGACACCGAGGTGCTGGCCATCCCGGAGGAGCGCCCCGTAGTGCTGGCCACCGGGCCGCTCACGGGTGATTCGCTGGCGGCCGACCTGGCAGGGGCCATCGGTGAAGCCCACCTGGCCTATTACGACGCCATCGCGCCCGTGGTCACCGCCGAGAGCGTGAACTGGGACGTGGCGTTCCGGCAGAGCCGCTACGACAAGGGTGGCGACGACGCCTACGGCAACTGCCCCTTCAACCAGGAGGAGTACGAGGCCTTCGTGGCCGCGCTCCTGGCGGCGGAGAAGGTGGAGCCCAAGACCTTCGAGAAGATTCGCTACTTCGAGGGCTGCCTGCCCATCGAGGTCATGGCCGAGCGCGGCTATCGCACGCTGTCGTTCGGCTGCATGAAGCCGGTGGGGCTCACGGACCCGCGCACGGGCAGGCGCCCGCACGCGGTGGTGCAGCTGCGCGCCGAGAACGACCCGCCCACGGCGTACAACCTGGTGGGCTTCCAGACGCGCATGAAGTGGCCGGACCAGAAGCGCGTGTTCCGCATGATTCCGGGCCTCGAGAACGCCGAGTTCGAGCGGCTCGGCAGTGTGCACCGCAACACCTTCGTGAACGCGCCGGCGGTGCTGGACGACTCGTTGTCGCTGCGGGCGCGGCCGGGCGTCTACCTGGCCGGGCAGGTCAGCGGCGTGGAGGGCTACATCGAGAGCGCCGCGCTGGGCCTCCTGCTGGGCGTGCAGCTAGCGCGCGACGTGCAGGGCCTGCCGAGCGTGCCGGTGCCCGAGACCACCGCGCTCGGCGCGCTGCGTGGCCACCTGCGCCGGGAGAGCCCGAACTTCCAACCCAGCAACGTGGTGTGGAGCATGTTCCCGGAGCTCGCGGGGCCCGAGCTGCGTGACAAGAAGCTCAAGAAGGAGCGCATGGGGCAGCGCGCCCTCGCGGATCTGGGCGCCTGGCTGGCGGCGATCGGGCTCACGCCCGACCCCACGGTCACGCCCGACGCAAGCGCAGCGACGTGATCTCGGGGGGCACCAGGGTGCGCACCGGGGGACCCCAGTAGCAGGTGCCCTGGTTCACGTAGACCTGCATGCCGTCCACCGCGCCGAGGCCCTTGGACACCGGGTGGACGAGGCCCACGAAGAGATTCCACGGGAAGAACTGCCCGCCGTGCGTGTGCCCCGACAGCTGCAGGTCGAAGCCTGCGGCCGCCGCGGCGAACGCGCTGCGTGGCTGGTGGGCGAGCAGGATCTTGCGAGCGCCTGCGGGCGCGCCGAGCAACGCGTTGCGCGGGCTGCTGGCCTTCGCCCCGCGCTCACCGCGTGTGCTGTAGTCCGTGATGCCGGCGACCACGAGCTGCTCGCCGTCGCGCGTGAGCACCACGTGCTCGTTCTCGAGCACACGCATGCCGAGGCGCGTGAACTCGGCGCACCACTCATCGGCGCCCGAGTAGTACTCGTGGTTGCCCGTCACGAAGAAGACGCCGTCGGGGGCGCGCAGGCGGCCGAGGGGCGCGACGTCCTGCGCCAGGTTCAGCACGCTGCCGTCAACGAAGTCGCCTGTTGCGGCGATCATGTCCGGCTGGAGCGCCAGCACCTGGTCCACGATGGGTGTGATGAAGCCGGCGTCGATGGTCATGCCAACGTGCACGTCGCTGATCTGCACGATGTGGAAGCCGTCGAAGGCCGCGGGCAGGTTGGGGATGCGCACCTCCACTTGCTTCACCGCGGGCCCGAGGCGCGCCTGGACGGTACCGGCGCCCGTGAGCAGACCGCTGGCCCCCACGGCCACCAAGCTGCTGCTGGCGGTGAGGAACGCACGCCGCGCGTGGTCCACCGGGGCGGCCTCGGGGTTCATGCGGCGCCGCAGCGCGCCCGCTGCCTGTGCCACCATGAACCCGAGGTCACGCAGGAGCGTGAACGCGAACAGCACACTGAAGAACGCGAGATACGTCCAGGTCAGGTACCGCAGCACCAGCACAGCGGGCCCGGTGGCGTCGCGGCCCACGGCGAAGCTCAGCGGACCCAGCAGGAACGCTGCCGCCAGGAGCGCATAGAGCGCGCGCTTGGCGCGCTGGCTCACGGTGAGGGGGCGGATCACGCGGGCGGCCAAGTAGAGGTGCGGCAGCGCGAGGAACAGCGTGATGATCAGGATGAAGCGCAGCACTCAGTCGTCTCCGGCGTCGGGCCCCAGGTCGTCGCGGAGCACGCCACGCCGCACCCGCGCCAGCGGGTGAGCCCGGTCATACGTCGTCATCATGCGGTCGGTCGTTACGTGGGTGTAGCGCTGGGTGGTGCCCAGGCTGGCATGCCCCAGCAGCTCCTGGATGCTGCGCAGGTCTGCTCCCGCATCCAGCAGGTGCGTGGCGCAGGTGTGGCGCAGCGTGTGGGGGTGGAGGTCCGGGCGCCCAGTGCCCAACATGCCGTAGCGCTGCACCACGTTCTGCACCTGACGCGCGCCCAGGCGTGTGCCGAAGCGCCCCACGAAGAGCGCCGTGCCGTGCTGCTGGCCGTCCTTGTCCACCAGGTCCGGACGTCGCGGCAGATAGGCCTGCAGGGCGGCGATGCACTCGGCCCCGAGCGGCACCAAGCGCTCCTTCTGGCCCTTGCCCAGCACGCGTGCGTGGTGGCCAGCGAGGTCGAGCGAGCCGAGTGAGAGCCCAGCCACTTCGCTCACGCGCGCGCCGCTGCTGTAGAGCAGCTCGAGGATGGCGGCGTCGCGCAGCGCGATGGCCTCGGCGCGTTGCTCATCCACGGCGTCGGGTGCGTGCTTGCCCGGCGCGGCGACCACCCGGAAGGCGTCTTCGACGGTCACGAACTCGGGCAGGGGCTTTGGCACCCTGGGGCGCGTCAGGCTGGCGGCGGGGTTGTCGGTGACATGGCCGCGCTTTTCGAGGAAGCGGAAGAAGGCGCGCACCGCGCTGACCTTGCGCGCCATGGTGGACGCCGTGCGGCCGTCGAAGCTCGCTGCCAGGAAGGCGCGCAGTGATCCGGTGCGGAGCTTCCGGGCGTCCAGCGGCAGCTCGTGGTCCATGCAGTAGGTGTGCAGGGCGAGCAGGTCCCGCATGTACGTGCTCACCGTGAGCGGCGACGCCCGGCGCTCGTCGGCCAGGTGCGAGCGGAACTCTTCGAGCTGCCGGGTGAGGTCGTCCAAGCGGACAGCCTAGCGTCTGGGGGAAGCGGGCGCAGGTTTCGCGCAGCGCCAAGTCGGGTAGCATCCCAACGCGATGAGCAAGCGACAGATCGAGATGGTGTGGTCGTGCTCGTCGTGTGGGCATCAGAACCTGGGACGCCACGCGCTGTGTCAGCGCTGCGGCAACCCCAAGGACGCGAGCGAGGCCTACGTGATGCCGGGCGACACGGCCAGCGCCGCGAGCGTGACCGACCCGGGGCTGCTGCGCATGGCCGAAGCCGGCGTGAACTGGCAGTGCGCGTACTGCGGCAGTCATCAGCGCCGCTTCGATGGCGCGTGCGCGCAGTGCGGCGCGGCACAGGCGGCGGGAAAGGATGCGCCGCTCCACACGGGACCAGAGGGCAAGTCCGCAGGGTTGGCGGGTCAGCACGTCGCCAGGGCGGTAGCGGGGCCGGGCAAGCGTCTCGGCCCCCTCGTGGCGCTGCTCGCCATCGTGACTTCGTGCTGCGGCTTCTGCGGAATCGGGTCCATCTTCAGAGCAGGCCACGGTGCCAACGTAATCGACACCACCACGCCCAAGACGCACTTCATCGCAGAGGTGACCGCGCGGCGCTGGGAGCGCGTGATCACGGTGGAGCGCTACCAGAGCGTGTCACGCGAGGGCTTCGCCGAATCCATCCCGGCAGATGCCTACGAGCGTGAAGCCAGAGGGCAGCGCCACCACCACGACGAGCAGGTGCCGGACGGCTTCGAGACGCAGCACTACACCGAGCGCGTCCAGTCGGGCTTCGACACCGAGTCCTACACGGAGCGGGTCCAGTGTGGTCAGACCTGCACGGCGCGCCCCCAGCACTGCCAGGAGGTGTGCACACCCAACGGCAACGGCTTCGCCACGTGCGAGCAGCAGTGCAGCGGCGGCGGGGAGGACTGCAGCCCGCGCTACTGCGACGAGTCGCGCACCCGCCAGGTGCCGCGCTTCGTGGACGAGCCGCGCACGCGCCAGGTGCCGCGCTTCCGGAGTGAGCCGCGCACGGCCGAGTGGTTCGGCTATCGCGTGTGGACCTGGGTCGCCCATCGCACCGTGCGCGCTGAGGGCACGGGCAGCGAGCTCGTCCGCTGGCCGGCGCCCGAGGACGTGCGTCTCGGTGAGGGCGTCGGCGACGGGGAGCGCGAGCGCGAGCGACGCGGAGAGACCTACACCGTGGAGCTGCGGGTCCCGGCACGCACGCTCACACTCCACCCGGTGACGGAGGCCGAGTTCGGGCGCTACGGGCTCAGCAGCCAGCACTTCCTGCGGCTCCCACCCGGGGGTGGCTTCACCGTCGAGGGGCCCGCAGATGCCCCCGAGGGCGCCGAGACCCGGCATTGACACCCCGCCAGTGCGTTCTTAGCTTCGGCCCCTTGTGACTTCATCCCAAGACGAATCCTCGCGCATCCGGTCCACCACCATCGTCGCGGTCCGCCGCGACGGTCGCGCTGCCATGGCGGGCGACGGTCAGGTCTCCCTCGGGCAGACCATCATGAAGGGGCACGCGCGCAAGGTCCGCCGCATCGCGGACGGCCGCATCGTCACCGGCTTCGCGGGCGCCACGGCCGACGCGTTCACGCTGCTGGAGCGCTTCGAGTCCAAGCTCAACGAGAGCCGCGGTGGCCTCCAGCGCGCGGCCGTCGAGCTGGCCAAGGACTGGCGCACGGACCGCTACCTGCGCCGCCTCGAGGCCCTGCTGGTGGTCATGGACGCCGAGCACACACTGCTGCTCAGCGGCACGGGTGACATCATCGAGCCCGACGAGGGCATCCTGGCCATCGGCTCGGGCGGCAGCTACGCGCTCGCCGCAGGGAAGGCACTCATGCGCAACACCACGCTCTCGGCCGCAGAGATTGCGCGCGAGTCGCTGCTCATCGCCTCCGAGATCTGCGTCTACACCAACAGCGAGATCATCGTCGAGGAGATCGCAGGATGACCCGCTCCGCCTTCACCCCACGCGAGACGGTCGGCGAGCTGGACCGCTACATCATCGGACAGCAGGCAGCCAAGCGCGCCGTCGCGGTGGCGCTCCGCAACCGCTGGCGCCGGCAGCAGGTGCCGGGTGATCTGCGCGACGAGATCTCGCCCAAGAACATCATCCTGGTTGGGCCCACCGGCTGCGGCAAGACCGAGATCGCGCGGCGCCTGGCCAAGCTGGCGGCGGCGCCCTTCGTGAAGGTGGAGGCCAGTAAGTTCACCGAGGTGGGCTACGTGGGCCGCGACGTGGAGTCCATGGTCCGCGACCTGGTGGAGAACGCCATCCAGATCTGCCAGGCCGAAGAGCGCGAAGCCGTGGGCAACCGCGCGCGAGAGCAGGCCGAGGAGCGCATCCTCCGCATGCTCTGGGCCATCGAGCACCCGCCGCCGCCTCCCCCGCCGCCACCTCCCCCGCCGGTGGGGAACATGCCGGCCAAGCCCAACATGTTCGGGCCCTTCATGATGGGTCCGCCGCCGCCGCCACCGCCGCAGGGGCCCGAGCCCACCGACGCCGAGCTTGGCGAGATGCGGCGCATGCTGCGCGATGGCTCCTATGACGCGCGCAAGGTGCCGCTCGACGTGGAGCAGTCGGCCGGCAACCCGTTCATGACCATCTTCGGCGGCGGTGGTGGCGAAGAGATGGAGATCAACCTGCAGGAGATGCTGGGGCAGATCCCCGGATTCAAGGCGCCGCCCGCTGCCAAGAAGCGCCGCGAGCTGCTGGTGCCGGAGGCGCTCGCGCTGCTGCTCAAGGAAGAGACCGACAAGCTCATCGACCACGACAAGGTCAAGCGCGACGCGCTGCGCCGCACCGAGCAGGACGGCATCATCTTCCTCGACGAGATCGACAAGGTGGGGGCGCGGCCGGGGCACCAGGGCGCGGACGTGAGCCGCGAGGGCGTGCAGCGCGACCTCCTGCCCATCGTGGAGGGCTCGACGGTGAGCACCAAGCACGGCCCAGTGAAGACCGACCACGTGCTGTTCATCGCGGCCGGCGCCTTTCACGTCAGCAAGGTGAGCGACCTGATCCCCGAGCTGCAGGGGCGCTTCCCCATCCGCGTGGAGCTCAAGCCGCTCACCAAGACCGACTTCGTGCAGATCCTGAAAGAGCCGCGCAACGCGCTCACGCGCCAGTATCAAGCGCTCATGGAGACCGAGGGTGTCAGCCTCACGTTCACGGACGACGCCATCGAGGCCATCGCGTCGTATGCCGAGCAGGCCAACGAGCGGGCCGAGAACATCGGCGCGCGGCGCCTGCACACCATCCTCGAGGCGTTGCTGGAGGAGCTCTCGTTCTCGGCCTCGGAGCGCGGCGAGTCCGCGTTCGTGGTGGATGCCCAGTACGTGAACCGCACGCTCGACCCGATCATGGCGCACCAGGACGTGGCTCGCTACATCCTCTGAGCGGTGCTATAGCGCCGCCGCGATGCAGGACATCATCAACAAGGCGGCGGTGCTCCTCGAGGCGCTGCCCTACATCCGGCGCTTCCATGGCGAGATCTTCGTCATCAAGTACGGCGGCCACGCGATGATCGACCCGGCGTTGCGCGATGGCTTCGCGCGCGACGTGGTGCTCATGAAGTACGTGGGCCTCCACCCGGTGGTGGTGCACGGCGGCGGGCCTCAGATCGACGAGACGCTGGCGTCCATGGGCGTGGTGTCCGAGCGCCTCGATGGGCTGCGCGTCACCGACGACGCCACCATGGACGTGGTCGAGATGGTGCTGGGCGCCAAGCTCAACCAGGCCATCGTGTCGCTCATCGCCGCCCACGGCGGGCGCCCCGTGGGCCTCACCGGCCGCGACGACGGGTTCGTGCGCGGCACGCGCGTGACCGAGATGCGCACCAAGTCCGGTCGCGTGGTGGACCCGGGCCGCGTGGGCGCCATCACCTCGGTCAACCCGCAGCTGCTGCGCACGCTCATGACCGGCGGCTTCATCCCCGTCATCGCGCCCATCGTGGCCGACGAGAACGGTCAGTCGCTCAACGTCAACGCGGACACCGTGGCCGGCAACGTCGCCGCCGCGCTCTCGGCCCGCAAGCTGGTGCTCATGACCGACATCGAAGGCGTGCGCGGGGCTGACGGCAACGTCATCAGCTCGCTCACCGCCGAAGACATCGAGCGGCTGGAGGAGCAGGGCGTCATCCAGGGCGGCATGATCCCCAAGGTGCGCTGCGCCCTCGAGGCCCTCGCCGGCGGCGTCACCAAGGCCCACATCGTCGACGGCCGCGTCCAGCACGCGGCGCTGCTCGAGATCTTCACCGACCGGGGCATAGGCACCGAGATCACCCGGTAGCTCCACCTCCTTTCCCCCAAGGGTTGTAAGGCGGTGGCGTGATCGATCGGAGGGCGCGGGGCATCCTGGTCTGCGGGGCCGGTCGCGCTGGCGCTCCCTCCGGTGCCCCCCCAATTCGGCGCGTCCTGCGGACGCTTGAATTAGGGCCCCCCCAACCCCCGCTGCCCAGGACGCCCCGCGCCCTCCTCGGTGACGCCTCGAGTCCCGTGCTGGTCGGCGGTGGACTAGCGGGTTCCGTTGCTGGGGGCTCAACTGAGCTCGCCGGAGTGGAGGGAACTCGGATCTTCGGACGGGGCGACTGAGCCTGGTGGAGTGCGCCGCGGTCGGTCGAGCCCCGTCGAGCCCGTCGGACTCTCAGTGCCCACCCGCACTCCGGCCGGCTCGGTTGAGCACTCGGCGCCCGAGCAGCGTCGCCCACGTGGTCAGCTCTCCCGTGGCTTGCGCGCATCCTCCAGACGTATGCGGGGAGGGCGACGGGCGCCCTGGGCAGCGGGGGTTGATGGGCCCCAGAAAGCAAACGGAGCGCAGCGCAGTGCCGCTTTCAGGGAGGTATCAGAGGGAGCGCCTGCGCGACCGGCCCCGCAGACCAGGGTGCCCGTCGCCCTCCTCACGATCACGCCTGCAGACCACCACGAACAGCCACAGTGAAAGGGTGCGAAAACGTGGGGGACACTGCTACACTCGGCGCCCTTATGAGTTCTCATGAAGCCACTCAGGCCGAGCTTCTGGACACTGCCCGTGCCGTCCAGCTCGGTAACTATGCTCCCGCTCCCGTCGTGTTCACGCGCGGGGAGGGGCGCCGTCTCTTCGACCGCGACGGGCGCTCGTACCTGGACCTGAGCGGCGGCGTGGCGGTCAACAGCGTGGGGCACGCGCACCCGGTGCTCGCGGCTGCCATCGGCGAGCAGGCCGCGCGGCTCATGCACGTATCGAACCTCTTCTATAACGACCGCGCCATCGAGCTGGCGAGCGCCATCGTGGAGCGCACGGCGTTCCAGCGCGTGTACTTCTGCAACTCGGGCGCCGAGGCCAACGAGTCGCTCCTCAAGTTGGGGCGGCGCTTCCAGCACGAGCGCGGCCAGACCGAGCGCGTGGAGATCGTGTCCACGTACAAGAGCTTCCACGGGCGGACGCTGGGCGCCCTCTCGGTGACGGGCCAGGAGAAGTATCACGTGGGCATGGGGCCCTTGCTGCCGGGCGTGGTGTTCGTGCCCTACAACGACGCGGACGCACTGCGGGCCGCTGTGGGCCCGCGCACGGCCGCGGTGCTGTTGGAGCCGCTTCAGGCCGAGGGCGGCATCATCCCCGGCGACACGGCCTACCTGAAGAGCGCGCGTGAGATTTGTGATGCCGCCGGTGCGCTGCTCTTCTTCGACGAGGTGCAGACGGGCTACGGGCGCCTCGGTACCTTCATGGGCGCCGAGGTCAGCGGCGTGGTGCCGGACGCGTGCTCGCTCGCCAAGGGCATCGCGGGCGGCTTCCCGCTCGGTGGCATTGCCGTGACCGAGCGCCTGGCGGGTGGGCTGCCCCCGGGCAGTCATGCCAGCACCTTCGGTGGCAACGCGCTGGCCTGTGCGGCAGGCCTCGCGGTGCTGCGCATCTTCGACGACGAGCACATCCTCGCCAACGTGGTCTCGCAAGGCGACTACTTGGGCCAGCGTCTGCACGCGCTGGTGGGCCAACTGGGTGCGGTGACCGAAGCGCGCGGCCTCGGCCTCCTGCGCGGGCTCGTGTTGGCTCCGCACGTGGACCCGGGCGCCACCTGGCGGGCGGCCCTCGACGCCGGCCTGGCGCTCACCCTCGCGGGCGGAAACGTGCTGCGCTTCACCCCTTCGCTGAACGTCACGCGCGCCGAGCTGGACGAGGGTCTGTCCATCGTGGCCTCCGTGCTCACGAAGGCCCACGAGGTGGCGGCGTGACCCGTCACTTCCGCACCCTGCTGGATCTCGAGCGCGACGAGCTGCGCGACATCCTGGACCGCGCCGACCACCTGCGTGCCGCGCGTGGCACCCCTGCCGGGCTCGCGGACAAGCCACTGCTCGGGAAGTCCGTGGCGGTGGTGTTCGAGAAGGCCAGCACGCGCACGCGCATCTCGTTCGAGGTGGGCATCCACGAGCTCGGCGCGCAGCCGGTGGTGCTCATCGCGAGCGATACGCAGATGGGCCGCGGCGAGCCGCTCTCCGACACGGCGAAGATGTTCAGCCGCTTCGTGCACGGCGTGGCGTACCGCACCTTCGGACACGACAAGATCGAGGCGCTGGCGGCGGCGTCCAGCGTGCCCATCATCAACGCGCTCTCGGACGACTACCACCCTTGCCAGCTGCTGGCCGACCTCCAGTGCGTACGCGCCGAGAAGGGTCGCCTGGACGGGCTGCGCGTGGCTTGGGTGGGTGACGGCAACAACATGGCGCACTCGTGGATCAACGCCGCGGTGCTGACCGGCCTCTCGCTGCGTCTGGCGTGCCCCGCGGGCTATCAGCCCAAGGCGGCCATCCTCGCGCACGCGCGGGCCCTGGGCGCGGACATCACACTCACGGAGGACCCCAAGGAGGCGCTCGCTGGTGTCGACGTCGTCACCACCGATGTCTGGACGTCCATGGGGCAGGAGGCGGAGACACAAGACCGACTGCGCGCCTTCTCGGGCTACTTGGTGGACGCTGCCGCCATGCGGCTCGCTCAGCCGGATGCCATCTTCCTCCACTGTCTCCCGGCGCATCGAGGCGAGGAAGTCAGCGCCGAGGTCATCGACGGGCCCCAGAGCCGAGTGTGGGACGAGGCCGAGAACCGGCTCCACGCACAGAAGGCCCTACTCGTTCACCTTTTGGGCTAGGCTGCCACCGGGCACCCATGTCATTGGCTGGCGACGAAATTCCAGAGCTGACCGAGGGAGTGGACGCTCGCAAGCTCCCGCTCTCTGCCGTCGAGGGGTTCGTCTTCTCCCGCGTGGACGGATCTTCCACCGCCAAGGACATCGCCGACTCCACGGGGATTGGCGAAGACATCGCGCTCGCGGCGCTAGAGCGGCTCGTCTCACTGGGGGCCGTGCGGCTGAAGCAGGCAGCTGCTCCCGCGCCCACTCCCCCTCGGGACTCCCGGCCTCCCAGCAAGCGCTTTGGCAAGCCTGCGGTGAAGGCCCCGCAGCGCGTGCACACCATTCCGCCGCCCAGCGGCACGCCGCGTCGCCTCTACGACCCCCAGGAGCTCGAAGAGGAGGTCGCCATCGACGACACCCGCAAACGGCGCGTGCTCGATGTCTTCTATCGACTTGGTTCGGGCAACCATTACGAGCTGCTGGAGATTGGGCGCGACGCCTCCAAGGAGGAGATCCGCGAGGCGTACTTCTCGCTGTCGAAGGAGTTCCACCCCGACACCGCGTTCGGCAAGGAACTCGGCACCTACAAGTCGAAGATGGAGAAGATCTTCACGGCGGCGACGGGGGCCTATGACGTGCTCTCTCGCCGCGCCCGCAAGACGGAGTACGACGCGACGCTGCCGCCACCGGGACCCGAAGAGGCCGAGTGGCGCTCCCGGCGTGTAGCGCGCCCTGCGCCAGCGGCGCCCCGGGTGCCGGTGCCGCCCCTCGTGCCCGACAGCGTCCGCGAAGCGCCACCCCCGAGCACGAGCGCGAGCTTGCCCGAAGCGGCTCCGGCCCGTCCCCGCGTCGCCCCGCCGGTGCCCATCCCACCCGCGCCCGTCCCGCCCATAGCGGCCCCCGCTCCCATAGCGGCCCCCGCGCCCTTGCCGCCCGCCACCCCTGGGCAACGCCCTGCCGTCGGGCGCCCCATCAGCGTGGCTCCCCCTGCCGGGCCGCCCCCTGCGCCAGCCCCTTCGCCGGCCACTTCCTCCATTCCGCCCTCGCCCGAGCAGCTCAAGCGGCAGCAGGACCTGCTCCGCATGCGGCTGGCGGGCGGTCGGCCGCGCCAGGACCCGAGCGGGCCTCCCGACGCGCCCAGTCCCAGCAGCCCCGCGCCGGGCACCGGGTCGGAGCCCGGTGTCGCCCGTGCGGATGTCCTGCGCGGCCTGGCTGGGAGCCTGCGTGACGCGTCCAACGTCACTGGCAGTGGGCAGTCCCTCCGCCGCCATCTGGCTGCCGCCGCCGAAGCGGAGCAGCAGGGCAACTTGAAGGGGGCGCTGGCAGCCCTGCGCCTCGCCATTGCCCTCGTTCCCGACGACCAGCGGGTCCTCCAGCAGCTCGGGCGCCTCGAGGCTCTTCGCTCGGCCGAGGAAGCCCCCGTGTTCGAGCAGCGGGCCGTCGCCGAAGAAAAAGCAGGGCAATGGGCGTCCGCGGCGCTGTCCTGGCTGCGGGTGGTGGAGGGCCGCCCGAGTGACGTCAACGCGGCGGCGCGCTGCGCCAACGCCCTGCTGGAGGGGAACCTGGACCTCAAGAAAGCCCGCGATCTGGCCCAGCGAGCCGTGGATGCGGACCCCAACAAGGTCACCTCGCGCACTCTCCTGGCCCGCATCTACGTCGCCGCTGGGATGCGCTCCAATGCCAAGCGTGAGCTGGAGGCTGCTACAAAGCTGGACCCTGAGAACGAGATCGTGAAGAATCTCCTCCGTGAGCTTGGCTGATCGTCCGTCCCCGGGACGCGCCTAGGCTCTCAGGAGATCCATGGATAAGGTCATCGGAATCGATCTCGGCACCTTCAACTCTTGCGTCGCAGTGGTCGAGAACGGAACGCCCGTCGTGGTGGCCAACCGCGGCGGCTACAAGGTGACCCCCTCGATGGTGGCCGTGACGGAGGGCGGCAAGCGGCTCGTCGGCCACATCGCCAAGCGGCAGGCCGTCACCAACGCCGAGAACACGGTCTACGCCGCCAAGCGGTTGATCGGGCGCAAGTTCGCCTCGCCGCAGGTGGAGTCCACGGCGAAGAACGCTCCCTACACCATCTTGCCGGGGCCCAACGGCGACTGCCGCATCAAGCTGCGCGACAAGCTCTACAGCATCCCGGAGGTCAGCGCGATGATCCTCCAGGAAATGAAGATGATCGCCGAGGACTACCTGGGCCACGAGGTCCAGAAGGCCGTGGTGACCGTCCCCGCATACTTCAATGACGGGCAGCGTCAGGCCACCAAGGACGCGGGCCAGATCTCCGGGCTCGACGTGATCCGGATCATCAACGAGCCCACGGCCGCGGCACTCGCGTACGGATTCGGCAAGAACATCGACCGCACCGTGGCGGTCTACGACCTGGGCGGCGGCACGTTCGACATCTCCATCCTCGAGATCTCCAGCAACGGTGTCTTCAAGGTCATCAGCACCGCGGGCGACACCTTCCTCGGCGGCGAAGACTTCGACCAGCGCATCATCGACTGGCTGGTGGAGGGCTTCCTCGAGGAGCACGGCATCGACCTGCGCCGCGACCGCATGGCTCTCCAGCGCCTCAAGGACGCCGCCGAGAAGGCCAAGTGCGAGCTCAGCTCGCTCGTCGAGACCGAGGTGAACCTGCCGTTCATCATCTCGAGCGCGCGCAACGAGGCGCTGCATCTCCAGCGCTTGCTCACGCGCTCGCAGCTCGAAGAGCTCACGCGTGACCTCGCGGACCGCACCATCGAGATCTGCGAGATGACGCTCCGCGAGGCCGGCCTCGAGCGCGACGAGATCGAAGACGTCATCCTCGTGGGCGGCATGACCCGCATGCCCGCCATCCAGCGCGTGGTCACCGAGTTCTTCGAGCGCGAGCCCTGCAAGGGCGTCCACCCGGACGAGGTCGTGGGCCTGGGCGCCTCCATCCAGGGCGCAGCGCTCGTGGCCGAAGACGGCGAGATGGACATGGTCCTCTTGGACGTCACGCCACACACGCTGGGCATCATGGTCGTCGGCGGGTACTTCGAGGAGCTCATCCCGCAGAACACCACCGTCCCCACGGCGCGCTCGAAGCCGTTCACCACCGTGCGCGACAACCAGACCGCCGTGAAGATCCTGGTGCTCCAGGGTGAGTCGCGGCGCGCCGAAGAGAACGAGCTGCTGGGCGAGTTCGTGCTCACCGGCTTGCGTCGGGCGCCCGCCGGCGAGGTGGAGGTGGACGTCACCTTCGAGATCAACGCCGACGGCATCGTGAGCGTGCACGCGCGCGACATCGAGACCGGCAAGGAGCAGTCCATCACCGTCACCGCCACCAGCGGCCTGACGAAGGAGGAGGTCTCCAACATGATGGACCACGCTCAGGAGTACGCGGTCGCTCGGCGCACCGACGAAGCCTCCGAGAAGGCCAAGCAGGAAGCCGAGACGCTCATCGCCGAGATCGAGGGGCTCTTCCCCGAGGTGCAGGCCGTGGTGGCTGGGAGCGACTTCGGGCGCGACGCCATCGAGAAGGCCCGCGCCGTCGTGGCGCGCGCTCGGGAGCTGATGGAGCGCGGCGACTCCGCGGCGCTGACCGAGCAGATCGACGCCCTCAACCGCACCCGCCGCATGTTCAAGGGGGTTGTCGGCAAGTCCGCCTGAACTGGGCGACGGCTCGCCGCGGAACAGTCCCATGGCCGACCCACCTCGTGACGACAAGAAGACGCGGCCGCCGGGCAGACGGCGTCAACCGTCCACGCCCGCGCCTGCGGTCGAGTCCCCAGCGAGGCGCTACGTCCCGCCAGCCCCCGGCGGCATAGCGTTGCGAGACGCAGCGCCGGGGCAGCCAGTGGACCGCTCGCGTGCCGTCACGCTCGACGAGAGCGTGGAGTTCGCGCGGGGCGATGCGCTCGGGCAGCGCGAGCGCGGCCGGGTCACCATCAATTTCAGCGGCCCTCCCCTGGAGCTCCCAGGGATCCCCAGCGCGCCGCCGTCCCCGGCGCTTCCCGCCAGCGACACGGCCCGGCATGCGCCCATTGCTCCGGCCCGTGCCAGTGCCAGTGCCAGTGCGCCGGCGCAGGACAAGCCCGAGGATGCCAGCGATGACCACGATGCGTGGGTGAGGGAGCGAAAGCGCCGGAGCACCCTGCCGCCCATCGCGGGCATGGCGATGGCCCCAGGGGGAACTCTTCGTCCAGGGTCCGCCGCCGCGCCCGCACTCCAGCACAAGTGGGTCTCCGCCCATCAGGCCCCGCTGCGGGCCGACAACGCCTCGCCCCTGCCCATGGGGCTGCCCGAGATGGACGGCGGCGCCCTCACGCTGGTGGACCGCAGTCGCCCCTCCGAGCCGGCCCTGGACCTCATGGCCGAGGTGCGTGCCCGCTATGCGCTGGACGACCTCACGGGCGCGCTCAAGATGGCCGAACTCCTGTTGGGGGCAGACGCCCACAACGCCGAAGCCAAGCAGTTTGCCAGCACGTGTCGCCAGCGCCTCGAGCTGCTCTACACGTCCCAGGTGGGTCCTCTCGATGCCACCCCCCGCGTGGACGTCCCCGACACCGACATCCGCTGGCTGGGGCTCGACCACCGCGCCGGGTTCTTGCTCTCCCGTGTGGACGGCTTCACCACGCTCGAAGAGCTGCTGGACCTCAGCGGCATGCCGCGGCTCGAGGCGCTCAAGACGGTGCTCAGCCTGGTGGACGCCGGGGCCATCGTGATACCGCGCTGACGGCCGAGACCTTCCCCGTGGCTGCTTGCGACGCCGAATCTTCACGGCTAGCCTAGAAGCTCTGCTCACGCTCAGGGAGCGGAGCGAGCCGTGCACCTGGCTGGCGACGACCGAGTTTTGGACGACCCTCCTCAAAGTCTCTTCGCCCTCGTGGCGGTCACCCTCGCGGGTGTCGCGTTCTCTGCTGCTAGCGCGGGCCTGGGTGCCCTCGGTGAGGCACGCTTGCACGCCATCGCCGAGGAGGACGACACGCGCGGACGCGCTGCGCAAGAGGTCATCGCGCGCTTGCCACAGCTGCGGGCGCGGCTGGTCGTCGGGCGCTTCACGTCCATCGTGGCCATGAGCGTCTTGGCGCTCGTCGCCGCGGGGGACACCGCGTCGGCCATCACCTGGCTCATCCCCACGGCCATCGTCTACGGGCTGCTGGCGGACCTCACGTCGTCGGTCGTGCGCCGTCGCGCCGCGCGGGTGGCCCTGCCGCTCATTCGCTTGATGCGTCCGCTCGAGCTGTTGATGGCGCCCATCGCGCTGCCCATGGTCATGCTGCGCTCGCTGACCGAGCGCTGGGTGGAGACCGCCGCCGAGGAGAACCCCGCGCAAATCACGGCGCTCGCGGTGGAGCACATGATCGACGCCGGCGAGGAGCAGGGCTCCATCGAGGAGGGCCACGCCGAGATGCTGCGCAGCCTGCTCGACTTCCGCGATACGGTGACCCGCGAGGTGATGGTGCCGCGGCCGCGGGTGGTGGCCTTCTCGCTGTCCACCGCGATAGACGAGCTGCTCGCTGGCGTGGTCGAGTCGGGCCACAGCCGCTACCCCGTCTACGGCGATGGGCCCGATCAGGTCGAGGGCGTGCTGTACGCGAAGGACCTCTTTCAAGCCGTGCGGACCGTGAAGGACCCGGCCACGCTCGAGCTCCACAACCTGATCCGCAAGCCGGCCTTCATGGTGAGCGACGAAGCCAAGATCGTGGACGTGCTGCGCGAGATGCAGGCGCGGCGCTCGCACCTCGCCATCGTGAAGGACGAGTTCGGCGCCACGTCGGGCGTCATCACGCTCGAGGACATCCTCGAGGAGATCGTGGGCGAGATCCAGGACGAGTACGACGACGACGAAGACGTGGCGCGCATCTCCGAGGTCACCCCGGGCCAGTACAACGTGGACGGGGCCATGCTGGTGGACGACCTCGAGACCGAGCTCGACGCCACGCTGCGCGAGGGGACGTCGTCCGACACCATCGGGGGCTTGGTGGTGGAGCTCGCCGGCCGCGTGCCGGTGGTGGGTGACGTGGTGCAGGTGGGCGAGTTCGACCTCACCGTCATGGAGGTCGACGGCCGCCGTGTGAGCCTGCTGCAGCTGTCGCCGCGCACGGCCCCGGCGGAACGCGAAGCCGCCGGCTGAGGCGAGACGGCGTCGCTGGCGCCTGCTACCCTCCGCCCTCCATGTCCTACACCGTCTTCGCTCGAAAGTACCGCCCGCAGACCTTCGAGGATCTGGTCGGTCAGGAGCACGTCGCGCGAACGCTGCGCAACGCCATCGCCACGGACCGCGTGGCCCACGCCTTCCTGTTCACGGGGGTGCGCGGGGTGGGTAAGACCACCAGCGCGCGCCTCCTCGCGAAGTGCCTGTGCTGCGAGAAGGGCCCCACGGCCACGCCCTGCAACGTGTGCCCACCTTGCGTGGACATCACGGCCAGCGTCGACGTGGACGTGCAGGAGATCGACGGGGCGTCCAACAACGGCGTGGACGACGTGCGCCGCTTGCAAGAGTCGCTGCCGTATCGCCCGCAGCGTGACCGCTACAAGATCGTGATCGTGGACGAGGTCCACATGCTCTCCACCGGAGCCTTCAACGCCTTCCTGAAGACGCTGGAAGAGCCGCCGCCGCACGTGAAGTTCATCTTCGCCACGACCGAGAGCCACAAGGTGCCGGTCACCATCCGTTCGCGCTGTCAGCGCTACGACTTCAGGCTCATCCCGCAGGCGGTGGTGGCCCAGGCCGTGCGCAAGATCCTGGCGGCGGAGGGCGTGGAAGCGGACGACGCGGCGGTGGCCCTGGTGGCCAACGAAGCCGCTGGCTCCATGCGTGACGCCCTCACGCTGCTGGATCAGATCGTGGCCTTCGGCGGCGGCAAGCTGCTCGGCAAAGAGGTCGCCGAGACGCTGGGCATCGCCGCGCGCGAGTCGCTGTTCGGCGTGGTGGAGGCCGCGCTCATGGGGGACGGCGCCGCGGTGCTCCGTGCGCTCGCCACCCTGGGGGAGCAGGGCGTGGACACCGGGCACCTCAGCCGCCAGCTAGTGCAGCTGCTGCGCGACTTGGTGGTGCTGCGGGTGGCGCAGGGCGCCGACGACTTGGTGGACTTCGTGGACGAAGAGCGCGAGCGCGCGCGTGAGCTGGCCGAGAAGGTCTCCGCGCTGGAGCTGCAGCGCGTGTTCGCGGCCGTGTCCAAGCTGGTGGATGATGTGGCGGCCTCCAGCCAGCCCATGCGCGTGCTGGAGATGGGCCTCGTGCGCGTGGCCACGCGGCCGCCCCTCGAAGACGTGGCCACGCTGCTGGCGCGCCTCGGCGCCGTGCAGAAGTCGCTCGCGGACTGGGACGGCGGTGGACGTGGGCCGCTGGGTGGCGGGGCCGGGCCTGACGCAGGCCGTGGTGGGTCAGCGGAGCCACGCGGAGCGAGCGGGACGCGCCGCGCGGATGGGCCGCCCCGCGCTGCGCACGAAGAGGCTCACCCGGCATTGCCGGTGCCGGCTGGGGACGCGTTGCCCACGGGCGCCACTCACCGAGACGTGTCCAGCCCAGCGGTGCATGCGGTTGCTCCGCCGCGGGAGCCCGCCCCCGTGGCCGCGCCATCGGAGCCCGCAGCGGGCGCACAGGCGCCCCAGCTGTCCACGGCCCGTCAGGAACCAACGGGTCAGGCGGCCCCTCAGGCTGCCCCGCACGCGCCCTCGGCGGCGCCCACTCCGGCTGCGGCGCCCCGCCGCTCGGCTCTCGCCGCCGCGCTGGCGTACGCCGAGCGCAGCAGCGAGCGTCCGGCCGCGCCGGCTCCTGCCCACGACCACGTGGACACCCCGGCGCAAGCTCCCGCAGACGTCCCTCAATCCGGCGCGGAGCTCGCCCCACCTCGCCCGGAGGGGCCGGCAGCCGTCACGCCGCCGCAAGGGACCCTGCGGAGGTCCTCGTTCCTCGAGTGGGAGCAGCTGGTCAGCCGCATCGAGTACGCCTCCCCCGCGCTCGCCGGGGCCCTCGAAGAGGCCGTGCCGCGCCTGGTCAACGCCGACCGCATCGTCTTGGCGTTCGTCAGCGAGTTCACCCAGTCGCTGGTGCAGCAGGGGCAGGCCATCCTCCTGGCGGCGGCCGAGGACCACTTCAAGACCCGCCCGCAGCTCAGCTTCGAGCGGCTGGGCCACGGCGATGGTGGCGCCCAATCGCTGGCCACCGTGAGCGCCACGCGGCGCGATGCGGCAAAGAACAAGCGAAAACACGAGGCGCTGGCCCACCCGATGGTGCTAGAAGCCTTCGATATTTTCCCGGACGCGCGCGGAAAAGCGGTCGTTCGGTTCGAGGCGTGAGCGTGAGCCACGCCCCATCCACGGTCTGCCAGAGCAGCAGCGAGTCAACACGAGGTAGAGCGACATGAAGTTTCGCGGTGGAATGAACGAGCTCATGCGGCAGGCAAGCCGCATGCAACGCAAGATCGAGAAGCGGCGCGAGGAGCTCGCGCTCGAGGAGTTCGAAGCCGGCGCCGGCAACGACCAGGTCAAGGCGGTGGCCACGGGCAACGCCGAGATCGTCCGCATCACCATCGACCCGGCGCTCTTGAAGGAAGAGGGCCTCGAGATGGTGCAGGACCTGGTGGTGGCCGCGTGCAACGCGGCGCTCACCAAGGCCCGCGAGCACGTGGACGGCGAGCTCGAGACGGTCACCGGCGGGCTCAAGATCCCCGGCATGACCTGAGCCACCCGTGGCCGAGCCCGATCCCATCGCCGAGCTCATTCGCCTCTTCGCCCGCTTGCCCGGCATCGGCGAGCGGAGCGCAGGGCGCTTGGTGTTCCACTTGCTGGCGGGGGATCCGGGCTACACCGACGCGCTGGGTGGCGCCCTCAGCGCGCTGCACCGGCGTGTGCGGCGCTGCGTGGAGTGCGGCAACTTCGGCGCGGCCGAGCGCTGCGCCATCTGCGAAGACCCGCGCCGCGACGACGGGGTCATCTGCGTGGTGGCGCGCGTCCCGGACCTGCACGCCATCGAGCGCAGCGGGAGCTTCCGCGGGCGCTACCACGTGTTGCACCGGCTGCTGGCGCCGCTCGACGGAGTGGGCCCGGCCGATCTCCCGCTCGATGCGCTGGTGGAGCGCGTGCGGCGTCACGGCACGCGTGAGGTCATCGTGGCCACACCGCTCAACGTGGAGGGCGAGGCCACGGCGCTCTTCGTGGCCCAGGTCCTGGCGTCCGAGGGCGTGGCGGTGAGCCGCATCGCCAGCGGCATGCCTCATGGTGGCGAGCTGGAGTTCACGGACCAGGTCACGCTGGGGCGTGCGTTGTCCGGGCGGCGGACGGTCTAGGCCTGCGTGAAGCGCCTCAAGGCGTGAGGCTGAACTCCCGCAGCAGCGCAGGGCTCTCGAGACCCGCCGTCAGCGGCTCGAGCGGTGCGCTCAGCAGTGGCCCGGCGCGTCGGAACCGAAAGCCTGGCACGAGCTCCGCCGAGCCCGTGTACGCCCCTGCCGTGTTGCTGAGGAACAGCAGCGGAACGCCTCCCCGGTCGAGCAGGTTCAGCACCGTCTCGCCACGCGGGGTGCGCAGCGTCAACTGCACGCCGCGCACCATGAGCAGCGCGTCGCCGTCTCCGCGCACGCGCACGCGGTCCGAGTCGAGGCACGTGCCGAACGCCCGCGACTCCTGCGTGGCTACCGCGAGCACCGTCAGCGCGCCGGCGCGACAGACGGCCAAGAAGCGCTCGAGCGGGTCACTGCCCAGCACACGCGCGTCGCCGAGCGGCAGCAAGCTGGCCTGACCGTCCACGACCCTCACGAACGCGGTGGCGTCCCCGTGGCGGATGACGGGCAGGGGCAAGCGCGGGTCCGGAGTAAAGAGGTCTCCCTCGTACATCTCCGGGACCGGCGCGCCGTCGAAGGCGGCCAGCGTCGCGCCCGTGCGCGCCTCGATCACGTCTGTGCGCGTTCCGTCGCTGATCAGGAACACCGAGCGCGTGGGTGTCGGCGGGACGTAGCGCGTGGGGACCACCTCCTGGTCCACCGGCACACTCCCGTCGAACGCGTAGAGCGTGATGCGGCCCTCGCTCTCTACGGCGAGCATGGTGTCGTAGAGCGTGTGCCGCGTGGCGCGATGGCGCAGCACGAGGGTCGTGGCCGTGCTCGCCCTCTCTGCACCCTCGATGAGACGGACCGACGTGCCGCTCGAGTGCGCGTAGGCCACCACGCGGCCGTTCTCGGAGATGGCCACGGGCGAGCGGTAGGGGGCGACGCCGGCCGCGATGGGCGTGGTGGTTCCCTGTTCGATGTCGAGCACGCGCACGACGGACGACTGGTCCTGCACGATGACGAAACGCCCCACCTGGGTCTCGCTGCGCACCTCCCACCGCTCGCTGCGCTGGCGCTCGAGGTCGCAGAACGTGGAGCGCGTACCGAGGCTGGTGGTTCCGCTCGGCGAGACCATCACGTCCGCCGGTCCTTCGCACACGGCCGGCGCGAGCCCGCTCGACCCCACGGTGTGGACGAAGCCGCGCCCCATCACGAAGACGGCGCCCGACGTGAGGAACCCATAGGCCCAGGGAGAGGGCGCTCGGACGACGTCCGTTGGCGCGATGACGAAGCGGGGCATCGACCCCCGCGCGACCCACGCCACGGAGATGCCGTTCGCCGTGATGGCGCTGTCCGGTCCCACGAGCGACACCGGCCGGATGAACTCGCCTTCGAAGAGATGGCGCAGCGCGCCCGCGGTTCCGAACAGCGCCCCCTCGCTGGGCAGGCCGGGGCCGAACGAGCGCAGCTCGCTCTCGGGCGACTGTCCCACCACGCCAGCACAGCCGGGCAACACCGCGTAGGTGCCGAAGCCCCGGGTGTCCGCCTCGTGCACGAACGTGAGATCCGTCGCGCGGTACAGGCGCACACGGTACGTCTCCGAGATGGGCATGGACAGGCAGCTGCCGTCGTACGCCTCGTCCGGGCTCCCTATCGACACCCCGTGATGCTCATCCGGCGGTATGAGCCCGAGCCGGCTGCCGTCCCGCGTGGAGCGCAGCTCGATGCCATCGGCGGTGCTGAGCAGCAGCGCGTTCGACCGTCGCAGCACGGACGGAAGGGTCGTGGTCCCGAGCCGTGCGCGGGGATCCAGAGTCTCGGCGTCCAGCAGCGAGACGTCGGCGCGACCTCCACCCGGCGCGACTTCGGCCAGGACGACGGTCTGCCGATCCAGGCTGAACTCGGCGCGCGGGTACCCCACGTAGCTGCGGGTTGCGAGCACGCGTCGAGTGCCGCCCTCCTCCAGACTCAGCGTGTACGCGCCCTCTTGGCCACCCACCACGAGGCGGGGCTCGTCGCCGGGATGGTCCTGGTCGTTCCCGCCCCTCACCAGGTACATGCGGTCGTCTTGCAGCGACCACAAGAACGCCGTGTGCTCGTACGAGCTCATGGGGGTCAACATCAGGAGGGTGCCCGACGCGTCGTGTGCGATGGCCACGTCCGCCCGCGGCCATGGGCGACGCCAGGCCCGCACGGCCCCGGTGGCCAGGTCGTGCACGGCCACCACGCCACCGGACTCCGTGATGAAGTGCGCCCAGCCGGGCTCGGCCAGCAGCGTGCGAATGGGCGAGTCGTGTGGGGCCTGGAACACCACCTCGCCCTGGGCAACCAGGGGAGGGGCAGGCGGCTCGGCGAGGACCCCTTCCACGGCAGAGGGAGGCGGCACCGCCGGCGCAGTCGCGCACCCGACCAACCACAAGCACAGCAGGCATCGTCGCATGGCCCCGAGACGATACGCTCCCCGCCCCGCGATGGCGACAGCCCCCGGACGACCCCCTACTGCGAGGCGGCGCTGACGAGCTGCGTGGACTCGGCGCTGAGCCCGCCCAGGTTGCCGGCCAGCTGCTGCCACGGGCTCGGGTTGATCATGTCGCGGAACACGCTGGCCGGCACGATGGACCGAAGGTCCCGCTGATAGCGCGGCAGGTCGTACCAAGGCACGCAGAAGTTCAGGTGGTGCTCGAAGTGCAGCGTGATGTTGAACGGCATGAGCAAGCGCCGCCCGAAGAACAGCGTGGTCCGGGAGCGGAAGAACGGGTCCTTCTCGTCGGCCAGCGCGCCACCGTGCTCGAGCGCGCCCTTCACCAGGTTCCAGGCGCTCAGCACGTGGATGCCGAAGAAGCCTGCCAGCGCCACGGGCCCGCCCAGGTAGACGGCGCTGAGCGTGAGCCCCGTTGCCCAGATCACCACGAACGCCACCAGCACGCCCTTGCTGCTGGACGACTTGCCGCCTGCCCGCTTGGTGCGGAACACCATGCGCTCGAGGAACAGCCAGCCCGGGATGAACACGTTCATGGCCACGCCCTTGGCCAGCTTGCGGCCGATGCCGGTGTTGAACTGCTGCGGGTCGTTGACCTCGAGCGGGCGCACGTGGTGCTCGAGGTGCCCGCGCTCCCAGTGCTTGCCGTAGTGCACCGCGAAGACCGTGGCCACCATCCACCCCGGGACGCGGTTGATCCACGTGTGCAGCGTGCGGTTCTCGGCCACCAGGTACATGGCGTGCGAGGCCTCGTGCACCACCAGGATGAAGAGCGAGAAGTAGAGCCAGCCGAACACGACGGAAGCGATGGGCACGTAGACCCACGGGTTCATGACCGTGCCCGCCCACAGCGTGAGGCCCAGCCCTGCCAGCAGCGCCGCCGTGCACACCAGGTTGATGGTGTTGTGCGCGAGCGCGCCCTTGGTGCGGAAGTGATAGGGCTGCCCGGCGCGAATGGCCTCGTAGATGAACGCCGGATGTCGCCCGGCGTGACCGTGGCCCGTGTTCACCACGGCAGCCGCTCCCCGTTGGCGTGGCGGAAGACCCCGCTCTCGGCCGGGCTCAGCTCGTCGATGCGCAACAGCAACAGGCGGGCGCTCTCGTCGGCGTCGATGAGGCCCGTGTTGCCCGTCATGCGCGTGCGCACGTAGCCCGGGTGGTAGATGCCCACGGCCACCTTGCGTGGCGCGAGGTCGATGGCCAGCGACTTGCCCGCCGCGTTGAGGGCCGCCTTGCTCATGCGGTAGCCGTAGTGCGAGCCGCTGTCGTTGTCCGCGATGGAGCCCATGCGGCTGGTGAGCAGCGCGACCTTGCCACCCTCGGGGATCTGCCCCGCGAAGGCCGCGACCAGGCGCAGCGGCGCGAGCGCGTTGACCTCGAACTGCGCCCGCACGGAGTCCACGTCGAGCGCGCTCAGCGTGTTGCGCTCGAGCAGGCCGGCCACCACCACCAGCAGGTCCACCGGCTGCCCGGCGAGCGCGCTCTCGGCCACCGCGAGCCCAGCGTCGCTGGTCACGTCGATGTCGGCATGCACTTCTGCCGCGAGCGCGGCGAGCTCGGGGGTGGCGCTGCGGCACACCACGCTGACCCGCCATGACGGAGCGCTGCGCGCCAGGAGCTGCCGAACGAGCTCGAGGCCGATGCCACGGTTTCCACCAACCACCAGTGCGTGAGGCATGCGGGTATGATTGCGGTGCTGGCAGCGGATGTCGACTGGACGCTACACTGCCGCCCCATGGAGCCCACCGTGCCGACTCCGCGCTCCCGGGCGCGCATCTGGGGAAAGCGCTTGGGGCTGGGGCTCCTGGGCTTCTTGCTGGTCAGCGCCATGTTGGGCGTGGTGGCCGGCCTGGTGCTCGACCAGCCTCGCCCCGTGGGGACCCCCGGGCCCGAGGCCGAGGCGCTGGCCCGGCGCATGGAGGCCGCGGTGCGTGCCGACCGCTGGGCCGAGACGGGCGCGATCGAGTGGACCTTCTTCGTGAACCACCACCTGTGGGACAAAGAGCGCGGCTTCGTGGAGGTGCGCCAGCGTGACCTGCGGGTGCTGCTCCGCACCAGCGACCAGACGGGCGTGGCCTTCCGCGGTGGCGAGGCCCTGCATGGCGAGGAGCTGCGCGAGGCCCTCGAGAGCGCCTGGGGCTACTTCTGCAACGACTCGTTCTGGCTCAACCCCTTGGTCAAGCTCTTCGACCCGGGCACCACGCGCTCCATCGTGCAGGTGGACGGCCGCGACGCGTTGCTGGTGGAGTACTCGTCCGGCGGCGTGACCCCGGGCGACGCCTACCTGTGGCTGGTCGACGACGACGGCACCCCGAACGAGTGGCGGATGTGGGTGAGCGTTCTGCCCATCGGCGGCGTCCCCACGCCCTGGGGTGGGTTCGTGACGCTGCCCACGGGGGCCCGCGTTGCCACGGAGCATGGGGAGGGGCTCCTGGGCTTCCGCCTCGAGGACGTGCGGGGCGCGGCCACGCTGACCGACCTGGTCGGCGCCGAGGATCCCTTCGCCGCGTTGGTGCGTTGAGCCAGCTCAACGCGCGAGCGCGCCGAGAAAAGCCTTCGCCCCGCGCCCCGCTTGGCGACATAATGCTCTCGCATGAACGCGCCCACTCGCCTCCGCAGCCTGCTCGTCACGCGGCTGCTGGTCTCCGCATGGCTGGCGACGCTCGCGTTCCCCGCGGGGCCCGCCAGCGCCCGGGTGATGGCCCCCGACCCCGTGGTGGTCGTGGTGGAGTCCGAGTTCCGGCGCACCGACGCGGCGGCTGTGCGCGAGGCCATCGCGGCGGCGCTCGGCGCCCCGGTGCTGCGCCTGACCGACCCGGGCGCCAACCGCGCTCGCGGGACGCTCTCCATCGTGTTCGAGGCCGACGGTCGCCACGCCCACATCTACTTCCGCCGCACCTCGGGTGACCAGGCGGCCGTGCTGGTGGAGGTGGTGGCCGGCCGGGGGGCCGACGCCGAGGGCCGCTGGATCGCCGAGCCGGCCGCAGCAGCCGTGCGCACGCTGGACCGCTGGGGCGACATGACCCCCGCCAGCGAGGTGCTGGACCCGTGGCTGCTCGAGCGCGTGCAGCCGTCCGCGCCAGGCGAGATCCACATGCTGCCGGACCTCGCGGACCCGTTCGAGGGCGAGCCCGCGCGCGACATCAACATCGCGGTGGACCGCTACTACTACGGCAGCGAAGTGCTGAACCCCTGGGCGCACTCCAGCAACCCCGAGTCGGCCGAGCGGCTCGCGGCCCCGCGCCCTGCGGCCCGCTGAGCACGCAGAGAGAGTTGACTCCGCCATGCAGTCTGCCATCGGCCTGACCCTGGTCCCGGACGAAGACCTCGAGACGTTCATCCGCTTCGTCTATCAAGGGCACATCCCGTTCCCGCTCGAGCGCCGGCGCCTCATGGAGCTGGGCCTCAATTGCCTCGCCGATCACGCGAGCGGCATCGTGGGCTTGGACGAGCGTGCGGTGCGCGCCGTGGTGGTCGCGGTCCTCGCCGAGCGGCGGCGCGCGCGGGGCGACGCCCGGGCCAAAGCGCGCTGAAGAGGACTACCGTCCCGACCGATGCGGGCTATGCTCGCCGGGATGTCCGACCCCGACAGCTTCAACCCGTCCCTCCGCCCTCCTGCCGCCGAGCCGGGTCGCCCGCGTGAGGCGGCGCTGCCCAACATCGACGTGTTCGAGAAGGGCGCCAGCATCGACGGAGTGCCGCAGACCATGGACCGGCGGCTCTACATGCAGCTGCTGGTGTTCCACGCGCGCGAGGGGGCCGACCTTGCGCAGCTGACCATGCTGCTGTCCTCGGCGCTCGCGGGCTGTGGCGTCGGGGCGGTGGTCTACGAGGACGTCAACGACCCGCGCGGCCTGGCCGTGCTCACCTACAGCGAAGACGCCACGCAGTTCGTGACCCACGTGCGCCCTGCGCTCGCTCAGTCGCAGCTCTCGGCGCTCACCCTGCGGCCCGAGTTCACCATGCTGGGCCGCACTTACAGCAGCGGCTACGAGCAGGACCTGGGCCACTGGATCCTGGACCGCCCGCGGCACACCGTGCAGCACGACGGCTGGGACTGGGCCGTGTGGTATCCGCTGCGCCGCAGCGGCGCGTTCGAGCTGCTTC
Source organism: Sandaracinaceae bacterium (assembly GCA_016706685.1). Lineage (NCBI taxonomy): Bacteria > Pseudomonadati > Myxococcota > Polyangiales > Sandaracinaceae > Sandaracinaceae bacterium. The sequence continues at coordinate 225,708 of JADJJE010000012.1, forward strand.
CCGGTCGCGAGAAGGGTGAGATCCTGCGCGAGCACGCCACCATCGGTCGCGCTTACGGCGGCGCCGACCTGGCCCATGACGTGCGCCTCGCGTGCCACGGCCTCGACACCAACGACAACGAGTTCGTGATCGGCCTGGTGGGCAAGACGCTGCACCCGCTCTCGCACGTGGTGCAGACCATGCGCGGCACCAAGCAGACCTCCACGTACATCTCGCAGATGGGGCCCTTCTTCGTGGGGCACGTCTGCGCGCGTCATCCGCTCGCGGGCGACCTCGCGCCCCAGGCTTCGGAGGGCTGAGTGGCGGGCAACAGCTTCGGCCAGGCGTTCCGCATCACCACGGCTGGCGAGAGCCACGGGCCGGGCAATGTCGTCATCGTGGATGGCTGCCCGCCGGGCATCCCGCTCAGCGTAGACGACCTGTTGGTGGACCTCGACCGGCGCAAGCCGGGTCAGAGCAAGATCGTCACGCAGCGCAAGGAGTCGGACACCCCCGAGATCCTGGCGGGCGTGTTCGAGGGCCTCACCACGGGCACGTCCATCGCCATCCTGGTGCGCAATGAGGACCAGCGCAGCCGGGACTACTCGGACATCGCGGACCTCTATCGCCCCGGCCACGCCGACTTCACGTTCGACGCCAAGTACGGCGCGCGTGACTACCGCGGTGGCGGGCGCAGCAGCGCGCGCGAGACGGTGGCCCGTGTGGCGGCTGGGGTCATCGCCAAGAAGCTCATCGCGCGCGCGTTCGGCGGCGAGGTGCTGGGCTACGTGGTGCAGGTGGGTGACCTGGTGGCCCAGGTGGACCCGGACACGGTCACGCTCGACGCGGTGGAGCAGCTGCCCGACGGCAGCCCCAACATCACGCGCTGCCCCGACGCTGCAGTGAGTGCCCAGATGGTGGAGCTCATCCAGGCGGTCCGCAAAGACCAAGACAGCATCGGCGGCGTGGCCGAGGTCGTGGCGCGCAACGTGCCCGCGGGCCTCGGCGAGCCCGCCTTCGGCAAGCTCAAGGCCGACCTCGGCGCGGCGCTGTTCTCGCTGCCGGCGGTGCTGGGCGTGGAGTACGGCATCGGCTTCCGCGCGGCCACCATGCGCGGCTCCGAAAACAACGACACCTTCGTGCGCGAGGGAGACGTCACGCGCACCCGCACCAACCGCCACGGCGGCATGCTGGGCGGCATCAGTAGCGGCATGCCCATCGTGCTGCGGGCGGTGGTGAAGCCCACTAGCAGCCTCTCGCGCGAGCAGGAGACGGTGCGGCGCGACGGCCAGGCCGCCACCATCGCCACGCGCGGCCGCCATGACCCGTGTCTGCTGCCGCGCTTCGTGCCCATGGCCGAGGCCATGGTGGCCATCGTGCTGGCGGACCACTGGCTGCGTCACCAGGGCCAGACGCGCGCGTTCTAGCCAGCCCGCGCAGTGGCGCTTGTCAGCCCCAGTAGCGCCAGGCCACCACGCCCAGCACCAACGCGAAGAGCACCCACAAGAGGGCGCCGTCGATCCAGGTCTTCTGGGCGGGCCGCTCGGCGCCGATGGCGCGTTTGAAGCCGCCCACCATGCCGGACATCATCCCGTTCACGCCTTCGATGGGCTCGTCCGCCCGCTCGGGTGCGCTGACGGGGGTGGCCGCGTGGTGCCTCGCTTCGCGCTTCTTCGGTGTACCGGACTTCTTCGGGCGGCTCTTTCCCATGGGCCCACCGTACCAAGTCTGGGCGCGTGATGCAGCGCGCATTCCGGCTCAGCCTGCTACATTGGCGGCGAGATGAGCGGCAGCACACCACGGGCCCCATGGGCCATCCTCGCGGGGTCGCTGGCCCTCGCGCTGCTGGGGCCGGCGGTCGTGCACCCGGCCCGTGCCGTGGCCGGTGACTTCTGGGACGAGGTGCGGCAGCCGGGGCACTCCGCCTACCGCGCGCATGTCCGCCGCGCGGAGACGGCCTTGTCGGCGCGCCGCACGGCCGACGCGCTCGACGCCACGGCGGCCGCCATCCAGGCGCTGCCCAACGAGCCCGAGGCTCACGCGCTGCGCGCCATCGCGCTGGCGGAGAGCGGCGACGTGCCGGGCATGACCAGCGAGGCCACGCTGGCGCTCTCGCTGAACGAAGCCGTGTATGACGACCCGGTGTGGGGCGCGCGCGTGGCGCTGCTGCTGGCCACCGGGGGGGAGCACGCGCTCGCGGCACGCGTGCTGCGGCGCACGCTCGCCACCATGGCGCCCACGCACATGCGCCGGCAGCTCTACACCCTGCTGGGCGACGTGGCGCAGTCGCTCGGGCCCGACCACCTGGACGAGGCGGCGCGTGCCTACCGCGTGGCGCTGAAGAGCGGCCCGGCCGACTCGCGCACCATCTTGGGCCTGGGCCTCGCGCTGCATCGCCGCGGGCAGCACGCCGAGGCCCAGCTGCTGCTGCGTCGCGCCGTGGCGCCCGGCCCGGTGGACCAGCTCATCGCGGGGCTGCCCGTGCCTCGCTCGGAGCGAGCGTCGCGCACCGCCCTGGTGGCCGAGGTGGGGGGCGATGCGGCGGCGGCCCGCGCGGCCTATGCCGAGGCCCAAGAGGGCACGGTGTTCCCAGAGTGGCTCACGGCCGCTCGCGCTCGCGTGGAAGGCACCCCGAGCCCCGCGCCGGCACGGGGTCCACGGCGGGGCCCGCGATGATCCGGAAGCGGTCGCGCTGCGCTGGGGCGGTGGTGTTCGTTGCGCTGGCGCTCGGGGCCCTGGGCACGCCAGCGGCCGCCCAGCGCCAGCCCAGCCGCGCGCAGGTCACGGTCAGCGACTTCTGGCGCGAGGTGCAGACACCGGGCGTGCGGCGCGCCAGCACGCTGCTGCGGCACGGCCTCCGGCAGCTGACCCAGGCGCTCCGCAGCGATGACCCGTCGCAGCGCGAGGCCGCTCTCGGGGGCGCCGTGGCGCGCCTGCGCCGTGCTCACGAGCGGGCTCCGGCAGACCTCGACGTGCTGTACTTCCTCGCGTTCGCCAGCTCGCAGCGCCAACTGGTGCAACGTCAGCCGGACGCGGGCGCGGCCATCCGCGAGGCCATCGCGCTGTACGAGCAGCTCCGCGCGCTGGACGAGGACTACGAGGCGGAGTCCGTGGCCTTCGAGCTGGGCCTCTTGTACACGCGCCTGCGCCAGTACGGGCGCGCCGTAGACGAGTACGAGCGCGGCATCCTCCGGGCGTTCGACCCGCGCTCCACGGTGTCGGCGCACGCCAACATGGCCGAGGTCATCATGCTCAACGGTGACGCCGCGCTGGCGCTCCGCCACTACGAGCGCGCCGCCGAGATCGCGCGCCAGTACAGCGGCGACTCGCTGAGCCTGGCGCTGGCGCTGTGGGGCAGCGCCGTGGCCAGCGACCGGTTGGGGGAGGGCAGCGCGGCGGTCGAGCGCGCGGGCGCCGCGCTGAACGCCAGCGGTGGGACCATGGCCCTCCTGCGCACCAACGGCGTCTTCTTCGAGCCCGAGAGCGAGATCCACTGGTACGAGGGCCTCGGCGCGCTGGCCATGGCCGAGACCGCGGGCGACCACGAGGAGCGGCTCACCGCGCTGCGGCGCGCGCTGCGGTCGTTCCAGACCTACCTGGCCGAGGTGGAGACGCCGGCCACCTGGGACCGGGTCGTCGAGGCGCGTGTGCGCCGCATCGAAGAGCAGCTGGCCACGCTGACGGCCGAGGCACCTGCTGGGCGGAACACGCGCCCGTCCACCACGAGGCCACGTGCGGGCGCGCGGCCGTGAGCACGCGCCACTCACGGGTGCTGCTGCCGCACCGCGGGCCGCTCCGCCGAGCGTGAGGCGTGTCTCCCCCTCGGGGGGCGTAAGCGACCAAGGCGCTTCTGCGTTGACGGGTCGAGGTCTCTGCATGCGCCTTTCTTCTTCGCTGCCCCGCGCCGCGCTCCCGAGCGTGTTTCTCTGGCTGACCCTGCTGGCGTGCGGTGCCCCCGACCCCGAGGCGGAGCGTCCCGAGGCGCTCGCCGACGAGCCTCCTGCCGCGCCGGCAGCGGCGCCACTCGTGTCCGCGCGCCCCGACGCGGGCGTCTCGCTGCCACGCCCCCCAGGTGCCCTCGGCCCGTCGCACGTGGAGGTGCACGGCAGCGTGCCGCTCTCGCCCGACGCCCTGGCCGAGTTCATGCGCACCGAGGACTGCGCGGCCTGCCACCAGGAGATCGCGGCCTCGTGGGCCAGCAGCGCACACGCCCGCTCCAGCTTCGACAACCCGTTCTACCGCGCCTCCATCGAGCGCTTCCGGGCGGCGCGCGGCGAAGAAGCCAGCCGCTTCTGCGCGGGATGCCACGACCCGGCGCTGCTGCTTTCCGGCGTCATCGACCAGCCCACCATCCCGGCCGACGAGCGCGCCAGCGCGGGCATCCCCTGCCGGCTCTGCCACGGGGTGACCGAGGCGCGCGCCGACGGCAACGGCAGCTACGTGTGGAGCGCCGAGCCCATCCCCCTGCCCGACCCGGCCGACCCTGTGCAGGTGGCCGCCCACCGCGCGCGCGTGGGCACCGACGTGCTGCGCAGCACGGTGCTGTGTGGCTCGTGTCATCGCTCGTTCGCGGGCCACGAGATTGGCAGTCCGCACCACTTCAACGGCATCGACGACCTGGGCGCGTTCGGTACGTCGGCGTTCGGCGGGGCCCACGGCGACAGCCTCGAGGCCGACGTCGAGCCCAGCACCTGCCGGGGCTGTCACATGCAGCGCGAGCCCGCCACGCACGACATGGCGGCCGACAACGGCAGCGTGCCGTCGCACCGCTTCGCCGGCGCACACCTGAGCCTGACCACCGATCCGGCGCAGCACGCGGCCGTCCGGGCGCGCCTGCAGGACGTGGTGCGCATCGACATTCCAGCGGGCAGCGTGGATGGGCGGCGCCGCCTGCCGCTCGAGGGCTCTCCGGCGCGCTCGGGCTCGCGCGTCACGCTGGACGTGGTCATCCGCAACCTGGGCGTGGGTCACCGCTTTCCGGGTGGCACCCGCGACCTCCAGGACACCTTCGTGGAGCTGCGCATCGTGGACGCCTCGGGCGCGCTGGTGGCGGAGGCCGGCACGCAGCACGCCGAGAGCGGCGACGACCCCACCGCCTTCGGGCTGCGCGCCGTGCCGCTGGACGCGCAGGCCCTCCCGGAAGAGCTGCACGACGTGCACGACTTCGTGGTGGCAGGCTTCGACCGCTCGCTCGCCGCGCGCGACGCCACGGTGGTGCGCTACGAGGTCACGCTGCCCGAGCTGAGCCGCGCGGCCTGGCCCCTGCGGGTGGAGGCGCTGCTGCGCCACCGGCGGCACCCCATGGAGTTCTCGCGCATCGCCTGCGAGGCGTCGCGCACCGAGGCCGGGCAGGCGTTCCGCGCCCTCTCGCCAGATGGCGTGGACCCGTGCACGCCCGAGCCCATCACCAACCTCGCGCGGGCCGTGGTGTTCTTCGGTGCGGGCAGCACCGCGCGAGCGGGGGAGGGCGGCGCCACCGCGCCCCTCGCCGAGCGCTTCTTCGACCACGCTCTCGGGCTGTCCCGCGAGCTGCAAGAGCACTTGGACGACGCGCGCGCCAGCCTGGACGCGGCTCAACGGGCCTTGGGTGCCGCAGGCAACCCGCGAAGGCGCGCGGCCATCCATCTGCTGCGGGCACGGGTGGCCGGCGCTCAGGGCCGCACAGACGAAGCCCTGCGTGAGGCGGCCAGCGCCGAGCGCCTGTCGCCCGACCACCCCGCCACGCACCGCTCGCGCGGACGGGCGCTGGCGCAGGTCTGGCGCTGGCCCGAGGCCGCCGCTGCGTTTGGGGAGGTGGTGCGGCTCTCGCCAGGCGACACCATCGCGCTCCGCGAGTGGACCCGCGCGCTCGGCAGCGCTCGGCAGGATGAGCAGGCCGTGCTGGCCAGCCGACAAGGCCTCGCCCGCGCCCCGCGCGACGCCGACATGCTCCGCACGCAGGCGCTCTCCCTGCCGGACGGACACGCCCACGCGCGAGAGGCGCGCGATGCATCGCTGACCTACCGGGTGCCCGACGAGGCGCCGCACATGCTGCGCACCTGCGAGGAGGCAGACCCCACCTGCGCCCGCGACCGCTTGCCCGTCCCGCGGGTGGTCATGCGGCGGCCTTGAATCTCGCCCCTTGCGGGCGCGTCCCACGACCGCTACTGTACTCGCACCGGGTGTACCCAAGAGGACGCCACGGTCATCAGAAAGGAACGCAGATGCGCCGACGCATGTTTCTCGGGAAGATCCACCGGGCCACCGTGACGCACGCCGATCTCGACTACGAAGGTAGCGTGACGGTGGACGAGCGGCTGCTGGAGGCCGCCGGTATCCTCGAGCACGAGGAGGTCCACATCTGGAACGTCACGCGCGGCACGCGCCTGGCCACCTACGCGCTGCGTGGCCCTCGTGACTCCGGCGTCATCTGCGTCAACGGCGCAGCCGCCCACCTCATGCGCCCCGGCGACATCGCCATCATCGCCACGTTCGGCGAGATGACCGACGAAGAGGCGCGCGAGCACACGCCCAAGGTCGTCCTGGTGGACGCTCAGAACCGCATGACCGACATGGCCAAGGAGCGCCCGGGCCCCATGATGCCGCGTCACATCGACGAGCTCGCCAACTGACCACCACGTCTCCGCCGGGATGGCGAAACGGCAGACGCAGGCGACTTAAAATCGCTCGATGGTGACATCTTGCGGGTTCGAGTCCCGCTCCCGGCACCGCCGGCGCTCTCCTCACGGAGGCGCTGGCGTTTTGCTTTCTGGGGCCCCGAGGGGGAGCTTGCGGGCTTTCAGGCCACGGCGCTGTGCGCGGCCGGCGCCTCGTCCACGAAGCGGCGGCGCTCACGGCTCACCAGCTGCAACAGCTCGGCCTGGTCCACCAGGCCCGTGTCCAGCAGCGCCCGCATGTAGCCGTCGGCGTAGCCGTGGGCGCGGGCCAGGTCGGCGTAGCGGCCACCCTCGAAGCGCGCCTGCAACATGTCTCGAAGCATCCCGCGAAGCGTGTCCTTGAGCTCGTCTGTCGTCATGGCGGACCTCCTGTCGCGCATCAACCTATTGGCGCGTTCCCCACTGCTGCCTGAAGTCGGGCGCCGCTGTCAAAAAAGCGGCTAGTACCTCGTCGCGGTGATGCTGACTGGTCCACGCTGCCGCACGTGGGCGTTGTCGTGAACGTTGTCGGCGGGCGACTCATCACAAGTCGGTCAGTGGTCACCGAGGCCAGTCGGGGCGGGTCGGCTCTCCGGGACGGGCCGGCGTTTCTGGACTTTGGGCTCCGGGTTGACCCGGGGCAGCCACTCCCGCCGCCTGGCCAACTCCTGCCCCAGCAGGGGAGGTTCGGAGCGAGGCCAAGGTCCGCCCCCGGTCAAGCCGGGGCGCCATTCCGAAACAGCCCCGATTCCTCACCAGCCAGAGTCGGCCAGAAATGGCCGCGGTCCCCCCGCCGCGAAGACCCGTGCCGGTCGCCGCAACAACCACGTTCACGTGGATGAGGCGTCCGGGCGCCGCCGCCAACCTGTCAGAGTCACTGCGACGGGGTACTCGGCGCACTCGAGTGACGGAAACGAAAAGGCCACCGCGAGGGTGGCCTGTCCGATGGAGAGAGCGCGAGGCTCAGGGCAGGGTGAACACGCGGGTGCCGTTCACGCTCTCGGTGATGTTGAACCACCAGGTGGCCATGTGCGACGTGTCGCCGATGAGCGTCTGGCAGGTCCAGAAGCCGGTGGAGTCCTCGGTGTCGAGCGGGTCACCCGCGTTGCCACCCTGGAGCAGCCAGCTGCCCTGGCCTGCCTCGCGGATGGCGACCAGCGCCTCCGCCTGCGTGGAGTCTTGGTACACGATGCGGACTTCGCCGCTGTTGAGCACCACGATGTCGGCGTCGGAGCCCACGATGCTGCGCTCGCGCGGGGGGCGCGTTCCGTCGTCCACCCGGCTGCGAACCAGCGTGGGGTTGGCGTTGACGATGGTGGTTCCGTCGATGGCCACGTGGCGCAGCTCCTCGAAGGCACCGTCCACGTAGGCGACGTGCCAGTTGCCGGCCGCGTCGATGAAGAGGTCGGCGTTGTAGCCCGCGTCGCCCGAGCCCACCGCGTCGAACCCGTCGATGCGGAAGGGGGCGCGCCAGGCGCTGGTGGTCGCGTCGAAGGCGCTACCCATGAGGGTACGGCGCACGCGGTCGTGCCAGACCAGCGCGAGGCCGGTGTTGGTGGCTCGCAGCGAGGTGTAGAGACCGTTGGCCTCGGGGGAGTCCTCGATGAAGTCGTCCTCGATGATCTCCGCGCACTCGAAGCCCGTGGGGGCCGTCATGGAAACTGGAACGGCCACGCAGGACGTGCCGGGGCAGCCCACTTGCGTGACGGCGTCCTCGTCCACGTGGCTGCAGTCCACGTCCGCGTCAGCAGACTCCGTGGCGCACGCGCCGGTCACCCGGCAGAGGAGGCCTCCGCCACACAGGTCCGAGCGGCAAGCCATGGCCGTGCCGGGCTCAGCCACAACGGGGTACGTGACCCAGTCCGTGCCAGCGGCAGGCGCCTGGTCGGCCGTGAGCGGCACCGCAGACACCGAGACGCGCACGAGGCTGCGCGGCGGCTGCATCGGATCCTCCGACGGCATCATGGAGAGGTACGAGATGGCCGGACGGCCGTCGACCATGAAGGCCAGCGAGCTGTAGCGGCCGGAGTCGCCGTCGGTGAAGACGGTCTGGATGGACCAAGTGGTCCCGCCGTCGCGGCTGTAGGCGAACTTCACGTCGCCGTTGGTGCGGTCGTAGTAGCTGACGGCGACCACGCCGGCAGGGCTGAACGCGATGGAGTTGAACTCACCCACGTTGTCGCCGGCTGCGGTGATGCCGCCACGCCAGCCGTCGGGGTCGGGGTTGATGTCGTTGCTGACGACAGGAGGGCCCGCAGGGACGCCGTCCACGATCGACCACTCGACCTCACCGTTGGACACGAGCCCGATGACCAGATCGCCATAGCGCGTGCGCGTGGCGCGCCCCGGCGCGTAGCCGCTGAGCATGACGGTCTCGTCGGCCGCAGCCGCCACGTCCAAGTGCGTGGCCAGCTGACCCGGATCGAGCGGCGCGCTGAACGTGCAGTTGTTCGCTGTGGTGGGGGTCTCGAGAGAGTCGCAAAGGAACGGCGAGCCGCAGAAGGGGTTGGGCACACACAGGGGAGCGCCCGCACTGTTCACGCAGCACGTGTTCGCGTTCACGTCGCAGTCGATACTGGTTCCGTCGGTTCCAGGGCAGGGGAGGACCATGGAATCATCGCGAGGACCAGCGTCCGCCGCGCGACCCTCGTCGCAGTCGCAACCCGCCACCGAAAGCACCAGAGGCCATGCCATCAGCAGGCCAAATACACGCATTTTCTTGAACACTCGGCTCACCGTCTTGTCTTGAGCGTCGATAAATCATGCCTCGTGGGCCAGAGGCGCCACGCGACGAGTAAGGATCTGGCCGACATGATACCCGATGATGGCATCAGGGAACAAGCATCTCGCATGAGGAGGCACTTTGTGCCGTCAGACGCGGACCAGGTCGCCGAACGCAGCCACCCGCGCGTCCACGTCGGCCATGGTGACCTCCACCAGCCGGCTGGGCCCGATGCCCTCCACGCAGTACGAGGCCAGCGCCGACCCGACCACCACCGCACGCCGCAGGGTGGGTAGGGTGATGTCGTTCTCGCGCGCCAGGTAACCGAGGAAGCCGCCCGCGAACGAGTCGCCGGCGCCCGTGGGATCCACCACGGACTCGAGCGGGAAAGCGGGCGCATGGAATGCGATGCCGGGCTGGAACAGCCAGGCGCCGTACTCGCCCTGCTTCACGATCACGGTGGTGGGCCCCAGCTCCAAGAGCGCCCGCTGGACCTCCACCAGGTGGTGCCTCCCGGTGAGCTGGCGCGCCTCCTCTTCATTGATGATGAGCACGTCCACCCGCTTCAGCAGCCGCTCGAGCGCCGGGCGGGCGATGTCGATCCACAGGTTCATGGTGTCGGCCACCACCAGCCGGGGCGCCCGGATCTGGTCCAGCACGGAGATCTGCAGGTCCGGTTGGATGTTGGCCAGCATCACGAACGGGCTCTCCGCGAAGGCCGGGGGGATCTTCGGCTGGAACTCGGCGAAGACGTTGAGCTCCGTGCGGATGCTCTCGCGGCTGGTGAGGTCGTCCGTGTAGCGGCCCTCCCAGTGGAAGGTCTCTCCCGCGGCCACTTCGAGGCCGGTCAGGTCGATGCCGCGGCCGCTCAACATGCTGGTGGCGCTCTCCGGGTAGTCGTTGCCGACCACGCCGACCAGGCGCACCTGGCTCAGCAGCGAGGCGCAGATGGAGGCGTAGACGGCCGACCCCCCGAGCACGCGCGGGAAGGAGCCTTGGGCGTTGTGTAGCGTGTCGAACGCCACGGAACCGACGACGAGGATGGGCGACATGAGTGGACCGAGCAGTGAGTGACGGCGAACCGTCGGGGGGTTAGAGGTAGCGGCCCACCAAGGGCGCGAGCTTCTGGCGCGCAGCGGCGCTGATCGTGGTGCGATCCGTGATGATGGCGGTGGCCATCGCCGAGGTCGCCGGACTGAGCCGTGGATCGGGCAGCTGGGTGGCCAGCTCGCGGATCACGCGCTTCGCGAGCGCCACGTTCTGGTGCATGACGGCCAGCACGCCCTCGAGCGTCACGGCGTCGTGGCCCTGGTGCCAGCAGTCGTAGTCGGTGGCCAGCGCCAGCGTGGCGTAGGGCAGCTCGGCTTCTCGGGCCAGGCGGCACTCGGGCATGTTGGTCATCCCGATGACGTCCACGCCCCACGAGCGGTAGAGCAGGGACTCGGCCCGCGTGGAGAACTGCGGCCCCTCCATGCACAGGTAGGTGCCACCCCGGTGGACGGTCGCGCCGCTGCGCTCGCAGGCCGCATGCACGGCGCCGGCCAGCGCGGCGTCGATGGGCTCGGCGAAGCTGACGTGCGCCACCACGCCGTCGTCGTCGAAGAACGTGTCGGTGCGGTGCCGCGTGCGGTCGATGAAGTCGTCCACCACCACCAAGTGCCCCGGCTCGATGGCTTCCTTCATGGAGCCCACGGCGGACACGCTGAGCAGCTGCTCGGCGCCGGCCATCTTCAGCGCCAGGATGTTCGCCCTGTAGTTGATGCGGTGCGGCGGGATGCGGTGGCCCCGGCCGTGGCGCGGCAGGAAGATCAACCGCGTGCCACCCAGCATGCCCGACACCAGCACGTCGCTGGGTGATCCGAAGGGCGTCTCCATGCGCAGCTCTTCGACCTTCTCGAGGCCTTCCAGCTCGTACAGCCCGCTGCCGCCGAGCACGCCGAGGGTTCGCATGGTGGACATCGCGCGGTTGTAGAACCCACCTGCGCCCTGGGCAACCGCCCGCGCCCGTCAGTCCCGCTGATAGGCGGAGCGTTCCACCGTGAAGGTCTGGAACTCCCCGTCGCGGACGACCTCGATCTCGACCGTGCTGCCGATGGGGCCGCGCAGGCGCTCCACGATCTCGCGCATGGGCATGCGGGACACGTCGTCGCCGTCGATGCGCGTGATGCGGTCGTCCTCGCGCAGCCCGGCGCGCATGGCCGGGCCCGCCGGCACCTCGGCCACGCGCAGCCCGCTGGTCTCCGAGTAGCCCAAGCGCACCAGGATTCCGCCCACCTCGTCGCTGCCGCCGAACATGCTGCACCCGCCCACGGACAGGCTCAGCAGCAGCCCCATCCCCACGAGCCCCGTCACCAGAGCCAGAACGAGCACCCGCAGCGCGGCGAAGACGAACGGCCGGGTGGTCACGGCCCAGCGTCTCCCGCCGGGATGGGCGTGGCAGCCGGCACGATCACCCGCAGCGTCTCCTCGATGAGGACCACGCCGTCTCCGACGACACGAATGGTGATGCGAAAGACCTGCTCGTAGTCCTGCTCGGTCAGCAGCACGTTGCGCAGCCCCAACGTGAACAACAGCTCGGTGCCGCCCCGGACATCCTCGAAGGTGTCGAACACGCCGTCCATGGGGGCGGTGTCCACCCGCGTGGGTTGGTCCACGCCGGGCAGGGTGGTGGCCGAGGTAGCCTCGAACGACTCGATGAACCCCAGGCGATCGGTGTCGAACTCGGCGCTCACCTCGCCATAGCTCAGCGTCTCCACCAAGTCCGTGATGGCGTCCACAATCACGTCCGAGAGGCCGGTGCCGTCGGTGGCGATGTCGAAGATGAGCGGGCACTGGCCGGCTTCGGGCGGACGCGTGGCGCCGTTCAGCCCCGTGCGGCAAGCCCCCCCCGTCGGCGGGACGACGGCACCGCTGCCCACCACCAGATCGCGGAGCGACTCGCGGGCGACCGACGAGCCGACGGCGGCCAGCAGGAACGCGGGCAGCTGGGCCAGCGCGGTTCCGACGTCTGCCTCGCCGTGGGTGCTCAGCCCGACTGCTGCGTAGTCTTCCGGCACGTGGGAGGGCGCGTCCGTGATGTGCACGATGGCGTGCAGGGCTCCTTCGCGAAAGCCCACGCCCCCGAGGCCGGTGCCCATATAAGGAGTGACCCACTCGACCCCGTCGCTGGTGAGCCCGGCGCCCGTGGCGATCTGGAAGAGCGCCTCGTAGCCCGACTCGGCGATGTCGGCGCCCTGGCCGAGAGGCCGGTCTAGCGCGTTCACCCCCGCGCGGACGGTGGCCACATCCGTCGTGATGGGGCTCAGCAACTCGAAGGGGGTGTCGCCGGGGTCGCCGAACATCCCGACCGGGAAGTCTTCGAAGCGGGACACGCCGAAGGCCACATCGGCCACGCGCGCCCGGATCTCGGGGATGAGGCGCTCCTCGAGGTCCCGCTGCATGGCGTCGATCTCGGCGCCGAAGCTGCCGGTGGTGTCCACGGAGAAGTGCACGTCGAGGCGCGCAGGGGTGGCCACCAGCGAGAACGGCACCTGCAGCGTGGGCCCCATGAAGGGCAGCGTGAACTCGCGCTCGGCCGGTGGGAGCCGGGGGCCGCCGTCGGGGCGGGGGTTGGGGCTGGCCTGGTCTGCACCTGGGCCACCGTCCTGCGAGACCGAGCCATCCAGCGTCCCCGGGGCGGGCGGAGGACCGTTGCTGCAACCGCTCGGCAATCCGACCACCAGCCCGATGGCGAGCGCGGTGGGGCACGCCCACCAGCCGCTCGCGCGGGGTGTCGGTGCCTGGGAGGTCTGGGGCACGCAGCGCATGGACCGCTCCTTCGTGCCACGAAGCCGCCAGGATGACCATGTCCAGCGAGTTTCTGACCCCCACGACGACATCGGAATTGACACCCCGCGCCCCGTCAGTACCATCGCGAGATTGCCGGATATTTACCGGCTCAGGCCATTGGCCGCCAACCGAGAGCAGCAGGACCCCTAGGGAATGTACAAACTCGTCATCTCAGATGATGAGGGCCGAACGACCGTCGTTCCGCTCGTGCGCGACGAAATCACCATCGGCCGCGAAGAGGGGAACACGATCCGCCTGACCGAACGCAATGTCTCGCGCAAGCATGCCCGCTTGTCCCGCGTGGACGGGCGCTTCGTGCTCGAAGACATCGGCTCGTACAACGGAATCAAGGTCAACGGCTCCCGGATGGGGACCGAAGTGGACCTCGGCGCGGGCGACCAGATCGTCATTGGTGACTACCGCATCGCGCTCGAATCCGAGCAAACCGACGTAGCCTCTGGCGAGCTGGACATCAACCTGTCCGGTGCCCACGACCTGGTTCCGCCCGCCCGGCTGGTGATGCTCAGTCAGCCGGCGCCTGGCGCGGAGTTCGCGCTCAGCAAGGACGAGATCTGCATCGGCCGCGAAGAGGTCATGGACGTGTGGGTCAACCACCGCTCCATCTCGCGCGAGCACGCCAAGATCACCCGCAAGATTCGCACGGAAGGGGACCGTGAGGTCGTCTCGTTCGACATCCACGACCTGGACAGCGCCAACGGTGTGCGGGTGAACGGGCAGGAGGTCTTCGAGGCCGCGCTCAAGCAGGGCGACATCGTGGAGCTGGGCCAGGTGCGCTTCCGCTACGTGGAGCTGGGCGAGGTGTTCTCCTTCGAGTCCGGCGAGAGCGCTGCGCTCACGGGCGCATCGGCGCCGGCGGAAGAAGAAGAGGAAGAGCGCGAGGGGCTGCCCATCATCGCCGCCGTGCTCATCCTGGGTGCGGCCATCGGCCTCGCGGCAGCCATCGCCACGTCGGGCTCGAGCAGCAGCGGTCCAGGCTCCAACGCGCCTGCGGGCGATCCCAGCCCCACCGTGCAGACCACCCCTGACCGGCTGGACGAAGTCGACGCCGGGCCGCCGCCGCGGCGCGCCCCCACGGCGGCCGAGCTCCAGGAAGCACAAGCGGCCCTCGAGAGCTGCCATGACGGCCTCGACGCGGGCAACCTGGAGGCCGCGCTGGCCGGCGCCGAGCGCGCGCTCCAGCTGGCCCCGGGCATCGAAGGCGCCGAAGAGTGCAAGCTCTACGCAGCGCAGCTGCTGGCGGATCTCGAGGTGTTTGCTCGCGGCAAGGCGCAGCTCGAGGCCAACGAGATCGACTCCGCGTACTTCACCATGGAGCAGCTCTCAGCGGAGAGTGACCTGCGCGCTGCCCCGGAGTTCGCCGCCGCCAAGCTCGCGTTTGCGCGGCAGCACGTCACCCTGGCGCGTGATGCCCTGGCCGACAACCCCGAAGAGGCGGCCAACCAGGCGCAGATGGTCATCCAGACGCCGGACGTGCCGCGCACCGTGCTGGCGGACGCCCAGCGCATCCTGACCGTGGCGCAGCGCCGCATGGCCGCTGGCTCCACCGAAGCCGCCACCCCGCCTGGCGGAGCCGTGGTGCGCCGGGACCCGGAGGAGGCCACCCCGCCCACTCCAGACCCGGCGGCCGAAGAGCAGAACCCCATGGACACCGCGCGCGAGTGCATGCGCGCCGGGGACAACGCCTGCGTGGTGGCCGCGCTCGAGGGCGGCCGTGCCCGCAGCGCCGCCTCGCTGTCGCTGTTGATCGAGACGTATCGGCAGATGGGCAACCAAGAGGCCGCGCGGCGCCACATGCGGACCTTCGTCAGCCGTTACCCAGACGACCGTCGCACCTCCAATTACTCCGCCGCGCTCGGCAACTGATCGTCGCGCCCGCCCGGTGACGGGTCGCGTCTTCGGCGCGTGGTGCTGTACGGTCAGGTAGGAAACATTGCCCCGGGGTGGTGTTGTGTGGATAATCGCCCGAGGTCTCCCCTCGAGCCCCCCTAGGAGTCGCCTGATGTTGCGCCAACTCGCACTCGTCGCCCTGTTTTCGCTGTCTCTTCTCCCCAGTCTCGCTTCGGCGCAGTCGAGCCGTCTCCGCACGGGCGGCATGAACCTCGAGATGTTCCGCCCCGCGATCGACTCGCGCGGCCACCTCACCATCAACGGCACCGACATCATGCCGGAGAACCGGCTGAGCTTCGGCTTGGTGCTGGACGCGGGCTTCAACGTCCTGCAGTTCGACGGCGGCGTTAACGACAACCTCGAGGAGGGGGGTCGCACCGACCACATCGTCGACCAGGCCATCACCGGGACCATCCTGGTCAACGTGGGCATCGCCAACTGGGCGGTGGTCGGCATCCAGGTGCCCATTCAGGTGATGAACGGCGAAGCCGTCTCCATCCCTGGCTCGTATGGCTGGGCCGATCCGGCGAGCAACCCCATCCGAGGCCTCAGCTATCAGGGCCTGGGCGACATCTCGATCCACGGCAAGGTGCGCCTGCTGCGCGCCGAGCGCGACCCGGTCGGCTTGGCCGTGGTGGCGCGCATCGGCTTGCCCACGGGCAACGACAGCCGCTTCGCAGGCGACCCCAGCGTCAGCTTGTGGCCCTCGGTGGTCATGGAGGCGCGCACGAGCCCGGACCAGAGCTTCAACGGGCTGTCGCGCATCCGCTTCTCGCTCGAGTTCGGCTACCGCGCGGTGTTCGGTGACGGGGCCAGCTTCCCCATCTATGGAGAGACCAACGTCCGCGGCATGACGAACGGTCTCGTGTCCGACTACGTCCTCGATTCCGGAACGAACCTCCGCTACGACGACCTGATGACCTTCGGCGCGGGCGCGAGCTTCCGTCTCGCCCGTACGCTCGACCTGGTCACCGAGGTCTACGGCACCCAGATCGCCAGCGAGATTGGCACGCGGGGCGCGCTGTCGCTCGAGGCGCTGGTGGGCTTCAAGCTGTTCGTGCAGTCCCACAGCTACCTGATGCTCGGCGGCGGCGCGGGCATCCCCACCAACCCGGACGGGCGTGGGTTCCAGTCGGCGCAGTGGCGCGCGATGCTGGCCTTCATCTACGAGCCGCCCATTGGTGACCGCGACGGCGACGGCATCATGGACGACATCGACGACTGCCCGAACGACCCGGAGGACTTCGACGAGTTCCTGGACGAAGACGGCTGTCCCGAGCTGGACAACGACAACGACGGCATCCTGGACGACGTTGACGACTGCCCGATGATCCCCGAGGACCAGGACGGCGACAACGACGACGACGGCTGCCCCGAGGGCAACGACAGCGACCGCGACGGCGACGGCATCACCGACGACGTGGACCAGTGCCCGGACCAAGCCGAGGACCGCGACCAGTTCCAGGACGACGACGGCTGTCCGGACCTCGACAACGATGAAGACGGCATCCTCGACACCGAGGACCTGTGCCCGAACGACCCCGAGGACATCGACGCGTTCGATGACGCGGACGGCTGCCCGGATCTCGACAACGACCACGACCGCATCCTGGACAACGACGACCAGTGTCCGGACGAGCCCGAGGTCTACAACGGCACCGAGGACCAGGACGGCTGCCCGGACGAGGGGTCGGTCATCTTCGACGACAACTCGCTCATCATCCTCGACAAGATCTACTTCGAGACGAACAGCGCCCAGATCCTGAGCCGCTCGTTCGCCATCCTGGACGCCGTGGCGGCCACGCTCATCGGCAACCCGCAGATCCGGCTCATCGAGGTGCAGGGTCACGCCGACGAGCGCGGCAACGACGCCCACAACCTGCAGCTGACGCAGGACCGTGCGGCCTCCGTGGTGGAGGCGCTGGTGCAGCGCAACGTGCCGCGCGACCGCCTGCGCAGCGCGGGTTACGGCGAGCTGTGCCCGGTGAACCCGGCCAGCAACCGGGCCGCCTATGAAGAGAACCGTCGCGTGGAGTTCAAGGTCATCGAGACGGATGAGGGCCCGACCGGGGTCCAGGTGGCCTGCGACGCGGCCGCCAACCTCCACCAGCGCTGAGCGGCGTCTGGGGCGCACCTTGTAGGAAATTCGGCGTCCCACGCGGCGCCGGATAGCTTCGCAGGGTGCTGCCCCGTTCCGTGCTCGCGACCCCCGCGATGGTGTGCCTCGTGGTCCTCTCGGACCTCTGGGCGCCGGCGCGCGTCCTGGCGTGGACCGAGGCGCAGGTGCAGTCCGCCCACGCGCGCGTGGAGGTGCAGGCCAGCGGCGAGGTGAAGGTGCACATGCGGCTCGCGGTGCACGTGCAGGGTGGGTGGCTCGAGGGGCTCGACATCGCGGGGCTCGACCCGGAGCTGACGCTCGACCCGGCGCAGCAAATCGTGTTGGTGTCCGCCGACGGACAGCAGTTCTTTCCGGCTGTCGACGCGAGCCAGCCCGGTACCATCGGGCTCGCGTTTCGTCGCCGCGACGCACCGCGCCGAGGGGAGTATGCGCTCGAGCTGGCTTACCGCGCGGTGCTCGCGCCAGGCGCCGTGCAGCCGCTCGAGGGAGAGCGCTCGCGCTATGAGTGGATCCTGCCGGGCTGGCGCTCGGGGCTCGACGACGTGCGCGTCGAGGTGATTGCGCCCGCCAGCGCGGAGCTGGATGACGAGCTGCGCGTGGGCGAGACCATGATCACGCGCGAGCGCGAGGTGCTCCCGGATGGCCGCGTGCTCTTCCGCTTCGTGCGCGCGCACCTGCCGCGGACGGTACCGTTCCAGGTGGCGTTCACGCTGCCCAACACGCTGGTTCCCGCCGAGCTCCGCGCGGCCAGCGTGAGCACGCCGCTCTCGCCCATGTCGTGGACGGCCACGCCCAGCCGCCGCATGGACCCCGTGTTTCCGGTGCTGTGCTTTTTCATGGCGCTCTTCGGCGCGGCCAAGCTCGCCC
Source organism: Sandaracinaceae bacterium (assembly GCA_016706685.1). NCBI lineage: Bacteria > Pseudomonadati > Myxococcota > Polyangiales > Sandaracinaceae > Sandaracinaceae bacterium. The sequence goes on from JADJJE010000012.1 coordinate 243,766, forward strand.
TGCACCGCCGCACAGCGCTCTCCCTGGGTGTGACGCCGCGCGGGCTCTTGCCGCTGCCGCCGCTGGTTCGCGCCGGCGCCGTGGTGGCGCTCTCCGCAGCCAGCGCCTGGCTCTACCACCTGCGCACCGACGCGGGCCTGGCGGCGTTGGGCGTGGTGGTGCTGTTCGTGCTCGAGCGTGCGCCGCAGGTGGAGCGGCCGCCGCGTCTCGGTGCGTATGCCCCGGCTGGCCCGCGCGAGCGGCTGTGGGCAGGCGCGCGCGCCAAGCTGGGCCGCTACGGCGCGGAGCGCTGGCTGGATGCGTCCTCCGTGCCCGGGCTGCTCACGCTGCTGGGCGTGGTGCTGGCGCTGGTGGCGGTGGATCGCGTGGCCAATGCGTCGCTGCCGCGTCAGACGCCCCCCGGCTACGCCACCATCCTGCACGCGCTGGTGCCCTTCGTGTGCCTGATGCTGAGCACCACGCGCGCGCAGCTGCCAGCCACCGTGGCCGAGCGCCTGTGTGACCTGGTGGCGCTCGCGCGCACGTTCCCAGTGAGCGTGGCGTCGGTGCCCACCGCCCTCCAGCTCGTGTTGCACCGCGACGCGCAGGGGCGCGGCCAGGACGCGCGGCTGCGCATCGTCACGGCGCATCGCGTGACCGGGCTGGTGCGCCTGGACGTGGCCATCGCCGACTACCTGAGGCTGGGCCGTTACGTGCGCGAGCCGGTGGTGCTGGTGGTGACGCGCGAGGAGAGCGAGGCCGAGGCGCGCGTGGCGCTGGCGCTCGGTGACCTGCCGTTCCGCAGCGCGCCCGGGGGCCGGCGTGCCCGCACCCTGCCGCTGCACCGCTTGGGCGTGGTGGTGGACGCCGTGGCCACCGAGCGCGCCACGCAGGTGCTGCGCGCCGACGGAGTGCGCCCGCCGCGACGCAGCGTCACTGAGCGCGCAGCCACGCGGGCATGAACAGCAGCGGGAAGAGCGCGAGCGTGAGCCATGCCACCTTGCGCCGCCCGGGCGAGAGCGTGTCGTCGTCCGTGGGCGGGTGATTGGCGTTGTCGCCGCGCAGCATGAGCTTCAGGACCACCCACCAGACCAGCCACGGGAAGCCCGCCATCACGTTCCCCACGAGCGACCCAGGCCCATGGTTCAGCAGCCAGCCACGCAGCACCAGCAGAGCGCTCGAGAGCACCGCCAGCACGGGGAGCGCGCGCAGCACCAAGCGGCTGTAGCGATCCTGTGCGGGCCCGAGGAGCGCGTAGGCCACGTGCCCGCCGTCTAGTTGTCCCACCGGGAGGAGGTTGATCATGGTGACGAGCAGACCCGCCCAGCCGGCCAGCGCCGTGGGCGTGAGGTGGATGTCGTGCCCCTCCGGGATGCCACCGCGCACCAGCAGCAGCATGAGGTCGTAGAACAGGCTGTGCCCCTCCTGTAGATAGCCGCCCACCACCTCGGGGATGCCGAGTGCGCCCGCCGGGCCGAGCGTGCCTCGCGGCGGTGACGGCGCGATGGGGCTCTCCAGCATGCCGACGACCAGCACCGGGATGGCCACCGCCATGCCCGCCAGCGGGCCCGCAGCGCCGATGTCGAGCAGCGCGTTCCGAGAGGGGATGCGGGCGCGCATGGCGATGACGGCCCCCATGGTCCCGAAGAAGTTGGGGAAGGGGATGAAGTACGGCGGCGAGATGTCCACACCGTGGAGACGCGCAGCGATGTAGTGCCCGAACTCGTGCGCGGTGAGGATGGCCATGAGCGGAACCGCGAACGTCCAGCCCGCGGCGAGCGTGTCGGCGCCCTCGTGCCCCTGCCCCGCCGAGAAGACGCTGTACCAGGTGACGCCCATCAGAACGAGCGCCAAGGGCCAGCCGTCCAGCAGAGGGCGGCGACTCACGCGCGCTGCGCTCCAGGTTCTTGGGCAGGCCCTGCGAGGCTCGGCGCGGCCCCGCGCAAGGCTGCCTCGAGCGCGCTCAGCTGCGTGGTGAAGCGGGCGTCCACAGCCCCCACGTCCGAGCTCACGCGGCACTCGCCGCGGGCCAGCGTGGCGTCGGCCCGGAACGCGACGGGGCGCTCCTGCGGGGGCAGCGCCTCAGCCAGGGCCAGGTCATCCGGGTGCACGTCCACGCTCAGCTCGCTGGCCAGCCGCAGCTGCCCGATGGCGTCCGTGATGACCGAGCGCACCAGCTCGGGGCGCGCGTCGAAGGTGGCGCGCACCAGCTTCTCGGTGGCGCGCAGCACCAGCGGGATGGTGGCCTCGCGCAGCGCGTCGAGCGCACGTGTCTCCACCTGCAGGGCGGCGAGCTGCGCCTGTGCGGTGTCACGCGCCACTTGTTCCTCGCCCTCGCGGACGGCCTGCGCGCGCCAGGTCTCGTACTCCTCCTCGGCGGCGCGGCGGATGCCATCGGCCTCTTCGTGCGCGGCGCGCAGCAGCTCGGCGGCGGCGGCCTCGGCGTCCAGCACGGCGCGCGCGCGCACATGGGGGAACTGCGCTCGGATCATGTTAGAGGGCATGTGTGTCGTCCTCGCCATGGACCACGGCGCCATGCGCGGCCCCAACGCGCCCGATGGCCAGCGCGCGCACGCACGCACGGATACCGGAGTGCGCCGTGAACCCTGGACGGGGAGGGGACTCGGCCAGCCAGCGGCGCCCCGTGGCGCCACCCACCTCGGCGGCCAGCAGCGCCTTCTGGCGCGGGTCGAGGCCACGGGTGTCCGCCGGAGTCAGGCGCGTCTTCATGCGCGTCGCGGCCCGCCGTGCACCCTCGGCGTCGGCGGCCGTCAGCCCTGCCGTCAGCGCTGCGGTGAGCACCGCGAAGGGACGGTCGCTCCCCGCCCGCGGCCCCAGCACGGCGTGCGCGAGCTCGAAGCCATCGCGGACCTCGTCGAGAGGGAAAGGGGTCGCTGCACGGCGCTCCATGCGCAGTACGTAGCACCACAACCGGCCGCCGGGCCACGCGCGCGCTCGGCAGCCCGTTGGCGCATCGGCCCTGGGTGCCGCGGGCTGGCGCGTGCATAATGCACACATGCCGACACCTCGGTTCGCTCTCCCCCACCCCTCGCGACGCCTGGCGCCTCTGGTCGCCTTCGCGCTGCAAGTGGGGCTCGTGGCGCTCTCGCCACACCGTGCCGCGGCGCAGGATGACGAGTGCGAGCCGCCGGGCGTGCGTGGGCCGCTCGAGGTGACGCCGGCGGCCGGCGCCTCGGGGGTGCCGCTCGACCACCCGCTGCGCATCCTCTTCACGGCGGATTACTTCGGCTCGCCTGCGGCGCCGCTGCCCGACGACGCGTTCGAGGTGCGCGGGCCCGACGACCTGACCGTGGCGGGCGAGGTGCAGCTCGCCACGGACGACGTGCTCTTCTTCGTTCCGTCCGGCGGCTGGCAGGCCGACACGCTCTACAGCGGGACCGCGTTCGGCGAAGTGAACCTGCCCTTCACCTTCCGGACCAGCACCACCACCGACGACCAATCGCCCACCGTGTCGCCGCTCAGCTCGCTCGGCTCCACACGCGTGGACGCCTCGTGCCAGCTGCCCAATGGCGGCTACCGCGTGGACCTCGAGTTCTCGGCGTCGCTCGACGACGGCGCCGCTGGGAGCATCGAGTACCACCTCTACCTGGCCCGCGCCGAGGGCCTCGAGGCTCCGCTGCAGGTGGCCCGGCTCCGCAACTTCACCTCCGAGCCCGATGCCCGCGTGCCCATCTCCTTCTTGCTGGACGAGCGCTTCGTCGGCAGTCCCATCTGCGTGCAGCTGATGGCCACCGACGGCATCGGCAACGTCGCGTCCAGCAGCCCTTTCTGCTTCGACCCGGTCGAGGGCGCCAACTTCGCTGGGCTGTGCAGCGCCGGCCCGCCGAGTGGTGCTCCCGCCATGCCCCACGGTGCGCTCTTCGGTGCGCTCGGCGCCTTCGCGCTAGGCGTCGTGCGCACCCGTCGTCGCCGCGCTTTGGCTCCCACGCGGCGCTGACGAACGTGCCCGAGGTCTCCCACACGTCGCTCGAACGCACCCTCGCGCTCAGCGTGGCCACCGTGGCCGCCGGCATGCTGGCCGTGTCCGTGGGCACGGACTGGCCGCTCGGGGCGCGCATCGCCTTCGTGTTCACCACGCTGCTGTGCGTCATGGCGTTGCGGGCCGTGGTGAGCGCGCGCACGCGGCAGCTCACGCAGCTGCCGGCGCGCCTCGCTGCGCCGCGGGTCGCGCTCGACTGGGCAGACTGTCACGACGCCACCGCGCTCGGCGCCGTGGTCAACGACTTCCGCCGCGTGCTGGACGAGAGCCTGGCGCGCGAGCGCGAGATCCGCGCGTCGGTGGAGGACATCGACCGCGAGAAGTCGGCGTTCCTCATGGCAGTCAGCCACGAACTTCGCACGCCGCTGAACGCCATCCTGGGCTTCACGGACGTGCTCCTGCAAGAGCTGGACGGGCCGCTCACCCGCTCGCAGCGCGAGGACCTCGAGCACGTCCGGCGCGCGGGCACGTACCTGAGCAACCTGTTCCGCGACGTCATCGATCTCGCGGCGGCGTCGTCCGCGCAGCTCACTGTGGTGCCGCGCCTTGGTCGCGCTGCGCCCGCTGATCGAAGAGGTGGTCACCGAGGTGGACGCCGCGCGCGCGGGCCGCCCCGTGACCGTGCGCTGGCACGTGGACGCGGAGCTCGACACCGTCTGGGCGGACCCGACGAGGCTCCAGCAGATTCTCGGGAACCTGGCGCACAACGCCTTGAAGTTCACCGCCGCAGGCAACGTGGACGTGACCGTGCGCTCGGCGGGGCGCGACGAGATCGAGATCGCGGTGCGCGACAGCGGGCAGGGCATCGACCGCGGGCGTCTCCAGCAGATCTTCGCGGAGTTCGAGCGCGCGACGGACGACGACCCCAGCATCGAAGGCGCCGGGCTGGGCCTGGCCATCACGCGCAAGCTGGTGGACCTGCACCACGGGCGGGTAGAGGTGGAGAGCGAGGTGGGCAAGGGCTCGCTCTTTCGCGTGTTCCTGCCACGCGGCCCGAAGGGCAGCGCGTGACGCGCGAGTCGGACCTGCCCGGCGCCGAGGCCGACTACCTGCGCCCGCACCTGGTGGCCATGGCGCGTGCCATGCTCGTGGGCGTGGTGGCCAGCGGCGCGTTGGCCTGCTGCTCGTGGCTGGTGACGCTGGGCTTTCGCCCCCCAGAGCGTGGCTTCTTCCTGCGCGCCATCGCGGCGTCCGCGTCGGCGTGGACGCTGGCCTTGCCGCTGCTCTATGGGCTGGTCCGGCACCCCATTCGCCAGCAACGCAGGGCGAAGACGTTGCTCGGGCGCGTGGCGGCGGCGCGCGCCCTGATGGCGGCGCCGCGGCGCATGGCCGGGGTGCTGGTGGCCGTCCACGCGGCGGTGTTCATCGGCGCTGCGTGTGCGGACTGGGGGCACGCCCAAGCGCACTTGCTCTTGCACTTCGGCGTGGCCACGGCGGCGCCGAGCGCGCTGGCCGTGTGGATCTCCGGGCAGGCCGCCGCCGTTCGCGCACTCCACATGCGCGCGCCGCTGGATGGCGATCACGCCCCCGAGCTGCGCACCCGGCTTGCCCTGGAGCTGGCCGCGTGGGCGGGGCTGGCGCTCGCGCCCATCCTCCCCACCAGCGCCATCCTCCTGACGCTGACCGAGGTGGCGCTGACCCCGCGCCTCTTGGTGCTGGGCCTGCTGGCGCCAGCCGCCGCGGCGCTCTTCTATCGCTACGGCCGCGCGCTCGAGCGCGACGTGGACGTCGCGCGGGTGCGCGTGATGCGCATGCAGGACGGCCCCAGCCCGCTGGTCACGCCCGTCGTGACCTCGCCCGTGGTGGAGACCAGCGAAGGGTTGCGCATCGTCCGCGGAATCCAGTCGCTGGTGGAGACGCATCGGCGGCAGCTCGGAGAGGAGCGGGACGCGCGCACCTCCATCACCGAGTCGCAGCGCCTCAAGACGCGCTTCATGGCCTACATGAGCCACGACCTGCGCAGCCCGCTGAACGCCATCCTGGGCTTCACGGACCTGCTGGTCACGGGCTCGGACCCGCTCAACGCCGAGCAGCGCGAGAGCCTCGATACGGTGCGCCACGCGGCGGACGATCTGCTGCGGCTGGTGACCCAGGTGCTGGACACCGCGCGCCTCGAGGCCGGCAAGCTCAAGCTGGTCTCGGGCTACGTGCCGGTGGCCACCCTCATCAGCGCCGTGATGGGGGGCGCACGCCGCACCACCGAGACCCTGGGCATCGAGCTGGACACCCGCGTGGAGCCCGGCGTTCCCCCCGTGTTCGTGGACGCGGCTCGCATGCAGCAGGCGCTGCTGGGGTTGGTCTTGCACTTGGCCCACACGTCGGCGCCAGGGAGCCCCATCGCCCTGCGTGCCAGCCGCGCCAAGGGGCCGCCCGGGCCCGAGGCGCAGGTGCGGATCTTCGTGGACGCCCCCGGCATGGACGCCCCCAGCGATCCGAGTCAGCTCTTCGAGGCCTTCCGCTTCAGCCGGCGCGAGTCCGGGATGCATGCAGGAGGGCTCGGCCTCGGGCTGTCGCTCGCACGCGCGCTGGTCGAAGCGCAGGGGGGCGCGATCTGGTTCGAGGCCCCGGGCACGGTCTGCGTGGCCCTCCCGCGCGAGGGTCATTGACGGGGGTCGCCCCGCCATAGTACCCCGTGCTGCATGTCCGGCAGCGATGGCCTTCGATTCTGGCCACTCACAGACGTAGGCAAGGTCCGCGACCACAATGAGGACAGCTTCCTGGTGGACAGGAAGCTGAATCTCTTCGTGGTCTGCGACGGCATGGGCGGACACGCGGCCGGCGAGGTGGCCAGCTCCATGACCGCCCGCGTGGTGCGCGAGACGCTCGCCGAGGAGCAGGACCTGCTGCTGAGCTACGAGCAGGGCAACGAGACATCGCGCCAGTCCATCCTCGAGCTCATGGAGAAGGCCAGCCAGCGGGCCTGCTCGGCCGTGCACCAAGAGGGTGTGCGCGATGAGAGCAAGCGCGGCATGGGCACCACCCTGGTGGCGCTCACCATCATCGGCAACCGCGGCTTCATCTGCCACGTGGGCGACTCGCGCATCTACCTGTACCGGCAGGGTGCCGTCCACCAGCTCACCGAGGACCACTCGCTCATCAACGAGCTGCTCAAGCGAGGTCGTCTGACCCGCGAGCAGATCGGGAAGATGAACTACAAGAACGCGGTCACCCGCGCGGTGGGTGTCTACGAGAGCGTGGACGCCGACGTGTTCGACTTCGACGTGCTGCCGGGCGACCGCTACCTGCTCTGCAGCGACGGGCTCCACGACTACCTCGAAGAGAGCGTGCTCGCGCGCATGTTCGACGAGATCCCGGAGGACGAGCTCTCACAGCGCCTGGTGCAGCTCGCCAACGACGGCGGCGGCAAGGACAACATCACCGCCCTGGTGGTGCGCGTCCCGGAAGACACCAGCGGCGTGGACAAGCTGGTGCGCGAGGTCAACCTCAAGCTGGAGATGCTGCACAAGATGCCGCTCTTCCGCTTCGTCACGTACCAAGAGCTGGTCCGCGTGGTGAACATCACCGACGTGAAGACCTTCGCGGCGGGCGAGACGGTGGTCACCGAGGGCGACGAGGGCGAGGAGATGTTCCTGGTGCTCTCCGGCAAGGTGCGCATCCACACCGGCGAGACGCTCATCGCGCACCTCGGGCCCGGCCAGCACCTGGGCGAGATGTCGCTCATCGACAAGGCGCCGCGCAGCGCCAGCGTCACGGCCGAAGAAGAGAGCCGCCTGCTCATCATCGGGCGCCGCGGCTTCTTCGACCTGGTGCGCAAGAACCACGACATCGCGGTGAAGCTGCTGTGGAGCTTCCTGGGCGTGCTCAACCAGCGCCTGCGCACCACCAGCCGCGAGCTGGGTGAGACGCGTGACGAACTGCACCGTGTGCTGGTGGCACGGGCCAGCGTGCCCCCCCCCACGCCGCCTCCCAAGACGCCGACCGAGGGGTAGAAAAGGTGTATCTTCGCGCCATGTTGCTCGCGCTCTCGACACGCGCCCGGCTCCGTTCGGCCTGGCCTTCGCTCCTCCCGTTCATCCTGCTCTCGGCGGCCTCGCTGACCATGGTCCGCACGGCCCACGCCGATGTGGTGGTGGACGACACCCTCGGCGCCATGGCCACCATCACGGGGCCCGACTACGTGGTGAGCGCCAGCCACGGCAGCGTGGTGGGCGACACGCTCTACCTGTCCTTCACCACGCTCGTCGTGGGCGTGGACGAGACGCTCACCATCAACGGCCCGGCCAACGTGGAGCATGTGGTCGTGCGCGTCACGGGAGGCGCAACGGCTCAGTTCGGCGGCACCGTCACGCTCGGCATCGCCGATGCGTCGCTCATCATCGCCAGCCCCGCCGGCCTCGCGGTCACCGAAGGCGGCGTCTTCACGGTGACGGGAGACCTGGTGCTGACCACGGCCGACTACGTGCGCGCGTCCTCGGGCGACCGCTTCCAGGTGCCGCCCATCGCCAGTGAAGACCTGCCCAACACGGCGCCCGCGCACCTCGGCTTCTTGGCCGGCCCGGGCGGCTCCCTGGTCATCTCGGATGCCGGCATCACGCTCACGGGGGACCTGCGCGTCGTGGCGGGCTCGGTGACCATCACGGACAGCTCACTCGAGGCCAACCACGTGGCGCTCATCGGCGCCACGCTGGGCGAGGTGGCGCTGGCCACCCTGGACCTCAGCAGCATGTCGGGCATGGGCACCCTCAGCCTGGCGGACGTGGAGGTCACCTCCGAAGAGAACGAGCTGGTGCGCCCCGTGGGCTGTGGCAACGGCTGGCGCGACCCGGGCGAGGCCTGCGACGACGGCCCCAACATGAGCGCCGTCGTTCCGGATGCTTGCCGGCCAGGCTGCATCGCGCCCACCTGCGGCGACGGCATCGAAGACAGCACCGAAGAGTGCGACCTGGGGGCGTCCAACTCCAACACCGTGGTGGACCGGTGCCGCCTCGACTGCGACGACGCAGGCTGCGGCGACGGCGTGTTGGACACGGGCGAGATCTGCGACATGGGCGCCATGAACTCCGACACCACGCTGGGCGCGTGCCGCACCAGCTGCACGTTCGCCATCTGTGGCGACGGAGTGCGGGTGTTCGGTGAAGAGTGCGACAGCGGCGCCGCCAACTCGGACACCGCCGTGGACGCCTGCCGCGCCGACTGCCAGGCCGCTGGCTGCGGGGACGACGTCATCGACACCGGCGAAGAGTGCGACGACGGCGCCAACAACTCGGCCGGCTCGGCGGACGCGTGCCGCGACGACTGCAAGCTGCCCCGCTGCGGCGACCGCGTGGTGGACACGGGCGAGTTCTGCGACGACGGTCCGTTCAACTCGGACGACACACCGGAGCGCTGCCGCATGGACTGCCAGAGCGCCAACGGGCCCCTCGAGCTGATCGGTGGCGCCTGCGAGGTGCCCCGCAGCCCGTCTGGCGAGTGGCCGCTGGGTGCCTTCGTGCTGGCCGCTGTGGCCATCTTGGTTCCGCTACGACGCCGCGGCAGCTGAAGCCGGCGTGAGCTGCAGCGGGAGCTGCGTGAGCGTGCGCGTGAAGACGCTGGGCCGGTGCGCAGCGCCACCCACGCCGGGCCCGAAAGCCTCGGTCTGCGCGAGCAGCTGTGCGAGCGCGATCTGGATCTCGCGCCGCGCCAGGTGCGCCCCGAGGCACAGGTGCGCGCCATAGCCAAAGGTCATGTGCTGGCGCAGCCCGGGCCGGTCCGTGCGCAGCTCCGTGGGTTCCTCGAAGCGCGCGGCGTCGCGGTTGGCGCTGGCCCAGAGCAGCATCAGGCGCGCGCCCTTGGGGAGCGACACGCCCCCTAGCGAGACCGGCCGAGTGGTCACGCGGAAGTGGCCCTGGAACGGCGCCTCGAGCCGCAGCATCTCCTCCACGAAGGCGGGGATGCCGTCCGGGTCGCGGCGCAGGCGAGCCTGGAGCTCGGGCTCACGGGCCAGGCGCGCCACGCAGCTGCCGAGGGCGCTGGCGGACGAGTCGCTGCCCGCGATCAGGATCTGCAGGAGGATGCTCAGCGCCTCGGCCTCGCTCAGCGCGTCGTCGCCCTGCGCGTGGATGGCCTGCACCAGGCTGCCGGTGAGGTTGTCCTGCGGAGCGCGCACGTGCCGCTGGAACTCACGCTGCACATAGGCGAAGAGCTCGATCCCGAAGTCCACGTGCTCGGCCAGCTGCGCGGGCGTGTTCACGCCGCTCAGGAGCGCCACGGCGTGGTCGCACAGGAACTTCACGCGGCGGTGGTCCTCCTCGGGGAAGCCCACCAAGCGGAGCGCGATGCGCATGGGCACCACGTTGGCCACGTCGTGCATCCACTCGCAGGTGCCGCGTGCCAGCGCGGGCGCGAGCAGCTCGTCCACCATGGCGCGGATGTCGTCGTCCAGGCTCTTCTGGAAGCGCGACGACAGCGCCGCCGTGGCCAGCTTGCGGTGGCGCGTGTGCACCGGCGGGTCCTCGATGGCGAGCACGTCCACGGGGCCCTGACCGCTGGGCAGCTGCCACGTCTTGGCGCCCCGCTTCCCGCTGGCCAGCAGGATGGCCACCAAGTTGGACGAGTAGGTGCTGGTGTCGAGCGCCACCTCGCGCACCAAGTCATAGGTGCTCACGCAGTAGTAGTCGGCGCCCGGCACCTTGTAGACCGGGGCCTTGCGGCGGAGCGTGTCGTAGAACGCGTACGGGTCGCGCAGCGTCTCGGGCGCGAACGCATCGAAGCCGTCGATGCCCGCAGGCCGCGTGGGCGTGAGCCACGGCGCGAGGCGCGCCCGCAGCGGGGCCGGCAGGTGGGGCAGCATGTCTTCGGCAGACAGCGACTGGACGCGCGCGATGGAGCGCACGGCAAGGCGCGCGGCCTTGCGACGGAAGTCCTGTTCGGTGCGTGGCATGAGCTCACTGTGGATCCTAACTGTACTAAGTACAAGTAGGCGCCCGCGGCCACGCACGCCATACTCCCGCGCATGGCAGGCAAGCGTCCCCCGCTGGACCGCGACAAGGTGCTGGCGAGCGCGCTCACGCTGGCCGACCGCGACGGCATCGAGCGCCTGACGGTGCGCCTGCTGGCCACCGCGCTGGGTGTGTCGCCCATGGCCATCTACTGGCACTTCCCCAGCAAGGCGGCCGTGGTGGCCGAGCTCGTGGACCACGTGGTGGACCAGTACGACGTGCACCCGGGGCAGGGCGGCACGCTGCGCGCGCGCGTCCAGAAGACGTTTCGCACCATGTACCAAGGGCTGCACGACCACCCGGGCATCATCGCGCTGCTGGGTCAGCCGGAGACGCGCGGCAAGGCCTCACTCGGCGTCATGGAGGCGCTGCTCACGCAGCTGGTGGCCGCGGGGCAGACTCCGCGACAGGCGCAGCAGTCGTATCACCTGCTCATGAGCTTCACGCTGGGCGCCATCACCATGAGCCACGCCGACGGCACGCCCGCGCGCGCACAGAAGGTGTTCGAGGCCAACCTCGAGCGCGTGCTGGACACCGTGCTCGGCTGACGGCTCTACGCGGTGAGGATGCCGCGGCGGATGGCCTCGCCGCGCACGAACGCGATGGCCTCCGCGAGCTCGTCGGTGCCCCGGAGCCGCATGCCCGCTTCGGGGGCCTTCGGCGCCAGCCAGGCGGCGCACTCGTCGGTGTTCGAGAAGACCTTCTGCGGATACTTGGCGCGGCTCAGCAGCTGGAACGACGAGATGACTCCGCGGATCATGGCGGCGCGGAAGCCCTCGCCCTCGAACAAGCAGGCCACCGCCGCGTAGTACGGCGCCACCACCGGGGCCATGCTGTCGAGCGCCGCGCGCACCTCGGCGTCGGGGATGCCGCCCTCGCGGTCCACGATGCTGACCTCGATCAATTTGCCACGGCCCACGGCGCGCCCGTGCGACTCGATGCCGCGCGCCTGGGTCATGGTGGCCACCACCGTGCTGGGACGATGACCCATGACGGGGAACACCACGGAGCGCCAAGTGGCCATCATGCAGGCCTCGTCCGCGTATGTGATGACGGGGGGATCACTCACCATGGTCGCGGACCATAGTCGAAGCGAACGGGCTTCCATATAGGCGCTTTGTCTGACTCCGAACACGGTTCCCTGCGGTGCCGATTGGCGAACTATTCGAGCTGCACGCGCTTCGAGTAGCGTCGCCGCTCCACCTTCCGAGGGAGCACCGATGAGCACCAAGTCCTTGCCCGAGCGCATGCAGGCCTTCTACGAGCAGCTGAACGTCGACCACGAGGCCGCGCTCCGGCAGCTGCCCGAGCTCTACACGGACGACGTGCAGTTCGTGAGCCCCATCGAGGAGCGCGACGGCATCCACGCCTTCCAGGGCAGCTGGGAGGCCGCGTTCAAGACGTACAAGGCGTTCACGTTCACCGACTTCAAGTGCATCGGCGACGACGCGTCGTTCGCGCTGTTCTACACGATGACGATCGAGATCGCGGTGGGGAACCCGATGCCCACGCCCACGGCCACGCTGTTCATCGCGCGCGAGGGGAAGGTCTACTATCAGTACGACTACTGGGACACGGTGGGCGGGCTGTCGCAGATCTACCCGCCGCTGCACACCGCCTACGAGTGGGCCGTGGCGCTGTTCCTCGGGGGCGGCAAGCCGCTCGAGCGCGACCCGGGCGTGCAGGTGCCCATGCTGGGCAAGGACGGCTGCTATCACCCGCAGAGCGAGGCCGAGGTGGTGTCGCTGGTGCGCAAGGCGCACGCGCTCGGTGGCAAGGTGCGCGCCGTGGGTAGCGGTCACTCGGTGTGGGAGGCCATCATCCCGGAGGGCTTCGACCCGGACGCCGACACCAACGAGCGCCTGATGATGCTGGACCGCATGAACCGCGTGCTGGGCTTCCGCCCGGACCCCAAGGACCCGAGCGTGACGCTGGTGGAGGTGGAGGCGGGCTGCGCGCTCGGTGAGTCGCCGCGCCACCCCATTGCCAACCCGCTGTCGCCCACGGCCTCGCGTGACCCGCGCACGCCCAACGTCACGCGCAACACCGACTGGGAGCACAGCCTCAACTACACGCTGGACCAGCGCGGCCTCGCGCTGCCCGACCTGGGCGGCATCACGCACCAGGCCGTGGGTGGCTTCCTGTCCACCGGCTCGGCGGGCGGCACCTGCAAGTGGTCGTTCCTGGACGCCATCGTGGCGCTGCGCGTGGTGGACGGGCAGGGCAACGTGCGCACGCTCACGGCGGATGGTCCGGACCCCGACGCGTTCGCGAGCGTGGGCGCGGGCATCGGCCTCCTGGGCGTGGTGGTGAGCGTCACGCTGCGCACGGTGCCGCGCTACAACATCGTGGGGCGCGAGACCGTGAGCCTGGCCACCGGCGCGCCGGATCTCGACTTCTACGGCCCGGGGACGCGCAGCGGCCGTCGCTGGCAGGCTTCCTGAAGCAGACCGACTACGCGCGCCTCATGTGGTGGCCGCAGCGCAACTTCGACCGCCTGGTGGTGTGGCAGGCCGCGCGCGTGGCCCCCACGCCCGACTTCGTGCCGAAGCCGTATGAAGAGGTGGGCAGCTGGTCGGTCATCAAGCAGACCGCGGCGTCGCTGCTGTACACCGTGCTGGGCAACATCGACGACCCCTCGCGCATCGCCGATCAGGTGCAGCGCATGGAGCAGCTGGGCCACGACTTCGGCGCGGCCGCGCGCGCGCTGGTGGAGGCCATTCGCAGCGCGCCGCCGCCCGACCCGAGCTTCCCCGTGGTGCCGCAGGAGGAGCACCCGTGGCTGGCCTCGCTGGCCGAGGCCGTGCTGGGCAACCGGCACCCCGCCATCACGCTGGGCTCGGCGTGGGTGCGCGTGGCCGAGGTGCTGGCCCACATGCTGGACACGCTCGTGGCCGGCGCGCTCTCGAGCGAGCTGTTCGAGCCGCTGGCCAAGCTGCTGGGCTGGGCTGCGCCGCACCTGATCGACACCATCTTGTCGCCCTTCGTGGCGCTGGGGAAGGACGGCGCGCCCGCCACCCAGCACTTCCAGGACAGCTGGTACCTGGGCCTGCCCATGGACAACGGCATGGACGACCTGCTCATGCCCACCTACTTCACCGAGATCTGGATCCCCTTCACCGAGGCCGGCGGCGAGGTGCAGCAGGCCATCGCGGCGCTGCGCAAGCTGTTCGACGCCGACGGCACGGCCGAGGGCTGCTACGCGGCCACGGGGCCCTTCAGCATCGAGCTCTACGCCACCAAGGCGGGGCAGACCTTCTTCCTGGACCCGGCCTACGGCGACAAGGACGTGTTCCGCGTGGACGTGTTCTGGTTCGGCTACAACGGCGGCAGCCCGGTGGACGAGTTCTACCCGCGCTTCTGGAAAGCGCTCGAAGGCCTCGAGTACCGCCTGCACTGGGGCAAGTTCCTGCCGCGCCCCGACCAGCTGGCGCCGGCCACGCTCATGGCGCGCTACCCCAAGTGGGACGCGTGGCGCGCCGCGCGCGAGCGAATGGACCCGGGCAACGTGTTCCTGACCGACTACTGGAAGACCCACCTGGGGCTGTGACCCGCGACGGCTGTCCGCGGCGCTGCTCACCCGGCGGCATTGCGGGCGGGGGGGGGTGGGGAGAACCGCGGGAGGGTAGATGCAAGACGGGCGAAGCGGGCCGGGGCGGGAGGGAGGGCGGAGGGGGGCCAGAGCCGGGGCCCCCACCGCCGCCCACCCGCCCCGGAGGGGGGGTTGACGGCGCTCGGTCCGCCGCGGTACCTGCGAGGCGCATGTCCACCGCTCGGATCATTCGCCCTCGCTGGCAGCGCCGTGTGCTCTCCGTGGTGGGCGTGACCAAGCGCTGGGGGTTCTGGGCGCGCCTGCTGCCGCTGGCGGTGCTGTACGGCCTCACGGTGTACGCGCTGGTGCAGGTGCCCACGCTGGCGGCGCCGCAGGGCCTGCCGCGCGCGCAGGCGCTGTACTACGCGTTCCGCTTCTTCGCGCTCGACGGCGAGGGCTTCTTCCCGCGCTCCAGCGTGGACCTCGAGAATGCGCTCGTGTGGTTCGTGCTGTTCGCCGACCCGGCGCTCACGCTCGGCGCCGTGTTCGAGGTGCTGCTGCGCTTCTGGCGCATGGTGCAGTCGGCCGACACGCGCATCGCGGCCATGGATGCCCCGGTGGTGGTGTGCGGCTTCGGGACGCACGGCCGCATCGTGGCCGAGTACGCCGTGCGCGCCGGGCGCGACGTGGTGGTGGTGGAGCGCAACGTCCCCGACGTGGAGGCCATCGTGGTGGAGGGGCGCAAGCTGCCCGTCATCGTGGGCGACATGACGTCCGCATCCATCTTGAGGGCGGCCGGCTGCGAGCGCGCGGAGGCCATCTGGTTCACCGCGGGCGACCCGCTCACCAACCTGAAGGCGGCCGTGGTGGCGCGCGAGAGCGTGCCCCCGGACCGCCCGGGCACCCGCGCCCTGGTGCCCATGGTGGACGACGACCTGGCCGAGGAGCTCTTGCTGCAGTGCCTGGGCGACCGCGGCATCGAGGCCTTCCGGCAGTTCGACTCGGCCGCCGAGCACCTGATGCGCCTCCCCGACGTGGCCGCCATGCTGAGCCGCTGCGACCAGCGGGGCATGCACGTGGCCATCGTGGGCTTCGGTCGCTTCGGGCGCGCCGTGTTCCGCGCCCTGCTGGCCGCGCCGGTGTGCGAGCACCCGGTGACTGGCGCGGCTGCGCGCACCGTGGAGGTCATCGACCGCCTGGGCACCTCTCGCGCGCCGCATGCTGGTCGCGACGCCGAAGCGGCCGGCTGGAAGCTCACCGTGTCCGCGCAGCGCGACGCCGAGGCGTGGACCGCGGGGGCCCTCACCGCGCTGCCCACGCTGGTGTTCTTCTGCACCGACGACGACTCGCTGAACCTGCGCTGCGCGGCGTTGCTGCGGGCCGCGGGAGGCGAGCAGATCGAGATTGTGCTGCGCATGACCAACCCGCTGCACGAGGGCGAGCAGGGCCTGAGAGGGATCACGGTGCACAGCGTGGCGGAGCTACTGCGGGCGAAGCTGGAGCAGACGTTCCGCGGGTGAGGGGGACTGGCGCGCGCCAGCGGAACTGCGGCTCACCCCGTTGACGAAGCTGCGGCTGACCAAAGGAAGCCGGCGCCCCCTCCGCAGAGTTCCTGATGAGCGCCACCTACCATCCTGCTGCCGCCCGCAGCTACGCCTACGTGGGCCCTGCCCACATTCTCGAAGCCGTTCGGGATGCACCGGCTGGTGCTCCCATACGGTGTCGCGGCGACCTGCTTGCGTGGCTGCATACAGCCCACCATCACGACGACGACTCTCCCGGCTGGGCGACCTACGTGGTGGACCTCGGGGGCACGCTTCGGCTGGCCCACCGCCGCACTGAGCACGTCGCCTGCGCGGGTGGGGAGAGCGTGTTGGCTGCCGGTGAAGTGGAGTTCGCTTTGGACGGTGAGGACGGTGAGGTGCAGTTCCTCAGCAACAACTCGTCTGGCTACTGCCCCGACGTGGCGTGTCTCCCGGCAGTCCTACGCGCGCTTCGCGTGGCAGGCGCGGTGGCGCCCGAGGGGTTCACCGTCTCCGTGCCCTTCCGTCGCTGCGACGCGTGCGGCGAACGCTGCACCGTGAAAGACAACTTCTACTTCTGCGACCTACGCGAGGCGCCGCTCAGCCCGGAGTGGAACTTTCAGCAACCCTAGACGCGCACGGTTCGGACAAAGTCAGGTGGTTGCTTCGACGAGGCTACTCGGACGGGCGGCGTCCACGCCTCGAGGCGGACGTCGGGCCGCCGGCGTGCCTCCACGACGTTCCGGTCACGATGGAGCGAATGTTGGAGGGCGTTGTGCCAAAGCGTCCGGCCAGAGCAGCGTAGCTGGCGCGTTCCTGAGCGAAGGCGTCCCGGATGGCCACGGCCTCCTCCGCCGTGAGTTGAGTGGCTCCGCGAACGGCGATGCCGCCACTACGACGCCGCATCGTCACGTCGCGATTCGAGTAGTCGCGTCCCAGGATGGGTCCTCCGGCTTCGGCATGCGATCGGCCCTTCAGCGTCCTCTCGACGACGCCTGTCGACACGCCGTAGCGCACCGCTATCCCGTTCATGGTGGTTTGGCCGAGTGAGTATGATTGCCGCAGCGCGAGCACGTCTTCGGACTTGAACACCGCATTGCGGGGCACGGTACGCTCGAGCTCGCTGGGGTCGTAGTCACGCCCAGCGATCGGCCCTCCGGCAGTCTTGTAGGTCTGGCCGCGGACGGCGTGCTGGATGGTGGCGGCGGAACACCCGTGCTCAGCGGCCAGCTGATTCAGCGCGATGCCCCCTTCCGCAAAGCGTGTTCGCACATCCAGTACCTGGGCCGCGGTGAGGCGCGCGTGCGTATGGAATCGGTGCTCTCGCAGTAGGGCCCGCGCCTCGGAGTGGCCTGCCAGCAGCGGCCCCGCGACCTGGGTGCGCGCTCGCACGTCCCCCGTGATGTCGGCGAGCCAGCGCAGGAACCCAATCAGCTCCGTGTCGTCCGGATTTCGACTCACTGCGAACGCATGGCTTCCATCGTCGACCCTCGGCAGATCGCCCATTCTGAGGCGCACCACCGTCCACCCGGCGCGCTTCAGCGCTTCGCCCTTACGGACGTCGACCGCAACCTTGCCCTCTTTGGCGTGCCAGTAGCCATCGACTTCGATCGCGAGATGCAGGTGTGGCACCGCGATGTCCACCTCGAACCCCTCGACAGTAGACTGGTGTCTCACGCGCGACCGGCCCCAGATTCGCCAGGACTCTACGAGCAGGAGGGTCTCCACATAGGATGTCCCTGTCCGCGAGCAGGCTGGGCAGTAGTGGGTCCGAGTCCGCGTCCGAGAGGCCACCGAGGCCGTCCACTGGTGGGAACATGTCGCGCAGCGCCAACGCAGCAGCTCCTCCGAGTGCACGAGAAGTCGGCTGGCGTCGACCTCTGGGTCATCGAGCTCGGCGGCGATGTGCGGATGTGCCTGGGCGAGGCTCTCGCGGTCCCGCAACAGGTCGTTGACGCGGCGCTCGGCTCCCTGACGCCGGTTGCACGTGGGGCAGTGGCCCCCGCGCTCAACTCGAGACGCGACGGTCGCCTGCCAGCGACGGCCGCACGCGGAGCACATCCAGTGCCCTCGAACCGAGGAGCCCAGCGTGACCTCCGACGCGCGTTGGGGATTCCGAACCGCGTCCCACTCTGCGGCGAGTGCGGGATGGTGGTCGGCGAGGCTGCCACCCTTCCGCACCAACGTGTCTCGGCGACGCTTGGAGCGAGCAGCCGGCGCGCATGCAGGGCACCCGCTCCCGTGCACGCGGCTGCTCACGGTTGCCGTCCAACGGTGGTCGCATCTGCGGCAGGTCCAGGCCACCTTCCGGTCCGAGCCTGGCGAGACGTCCTCCGGACCGCCGGGGTTGCCCTGGCGGTCCCACTCAGCGGCGATTTCAGGATGGCACTCGGCGAGATGCCCGCGCTTGTCGATGACGGCTTGCCGGTATCGCTCGCCGCGTCCCGCTCGTGCGCACGGCGGGCACCCCGAACCCCGTCCAGTCCGGTTCGCCACCGTTGCCTGCCATTCGTGTCCGCACGTCTGGCACGTCCAGTGCGCGCGGCTACTCGAAGCTGGCGTGATCATAGAGGCCGGGATGCCGTTGCGCGCTTCGTCCCACTCACGCGCGATGTCAGGGTGTCGCCCGGCAAGAGACCCGCTCTTGCGTAGTCGGGTCGCGCTACTCGCCTTGACCGGCATGGGTGGAGTGTAGCGTCTCATCCCGCGCAATTCGCGACGGCTCGCCGGAGTGGCCGGAAAGGCGCCGAGGCGGACCTCGGGGAGTACGACTACGACTCGCGTGCACGCGGAGCCGCGGGAGACCACCACGGTGCGGCGCAACGCGGCGGGGCTGACGGCGGAGCTGACGCGGCCGGAGCAGCAAGCGGGCGGGCAGCACGCGGGACAGACGCGCACGTTCGAGTACGACGCCCTGAACCGCCTGTCCGAGGTGACCGAGGCGGGGCTGACCACGCGCTACACGTACGACGCGGGCGACCTGCTGCGGCACACGTACGACCCGGAAGGGCGGCACACGGAGGCCACGTACGACACGCTGGGTCGGGTCACGCAGATGATCCAGCACATGGGCGACGGCGAGCCCACGCTGGTGACGGCGTACCTGGACTACGACGGCGAGGGCAACGCGCGGCGCGTGCGTGACCCGCTGGGCCAAGAGACCACGCTGGCCTACGACGACCTCGGGCGCCTGACGGACGCGACGTACCCGCAGCGCAGCGGCGACGTGTCGGAGGGCCTGGCGCGGCTGGTGTCCACGCACACGGAGTACGACGGCGGGGACTACGTGACGAGCGTCACGGAGACGCGGGCGCCGTTTGGCGCGGGGGCCACGTTCGAGGAGGTGCTCGAGTGGGACCACGACGCGTTCGGTCGGCTGACGCGGCACGGGCAGCGCGGGCGCGACGTGACGTACACCTACAACGACGACCTGCGGCAGATGGCGCAGGCGAGCAGCGGCGGGAGCACGCTGTACCAGTACGACGAGCTGGGGCGCATCGACTGGGCGGAGCTGGACGGGGACCGCGTGGACGTGAGCTACGTGACGCACGAGGACCTGGTGTCGAGCGTCACGAACCCGAACGGGACGAGCGTGGCGTTCGAGTACGACGCGGCCACGCGGCGGCTCACGGGGCTCGAGCACACGCGCGGCGGGACGGCGTTCCTGGGCTACGAGTACGCCTACGACCACAACGGGAACCGCACGCTCGAGACGGTGACGGAGGGCGCGTCCACGGAGCGCAACGTCTACGCGTACGACGCGCTCGACCGGATGCGGCTGCACCGCCGGGAGACGGGCGTGAACCCCGCGCCGAGCGCGGTGCAGGAGACGCGGTACGAGTTCGAGCTGGGCGGCGAGCGCGGCTACAACCGCCGCGTGGAGGTGGTGCAGGACGGGGGCGCCAACGAGCAGGCCCGCCGCGTGTACGACTACGACGGCGCGAACCGCCTCACGGAGCTGAGCGAGACGGGCACGGCTGCGCGCACCGTGAGCTACGAGCACGACGCGAACGGCAACCGCCTCAGCCGCGCGGACAGCGCGGAGGGCGGCGAGCACACGCTCTACCGCTACACCGCGCTCGACCAGCTGACCGAGGTGCTGCACGGCGCCCCCGGCGCGGAGGTGAGCCGCGGGCAGTACGAGTACGACGCCACGGGCCGCCGCGTGCGCCAGCGCGGCACCACGCGCGGGGACGTGGAGACCGTCTACGACGGGCTGTCCACGCTCGACGAGCACGACATCACGGGCGGAGGCGCAGGCACGCCCCTGGCGCACTACCACTACGCGCTGGGCCTCGCGCGGCTCGACGAAGGCGGCGGCGAAGAGCGTTACTACCACCTAGACGGCCGCGGCAACACCGGCGCGCTCACCGCTGGCAGCGGCGGCGCGGACGCACCGGGTGACCTGCTCACGAGCTACCGCCTGGACCCCTTCGGCGCGGTGCGCAGCGGCAGCGACCCCGTGAACCGGCAGCTGTACACGGGGCATGAGACCGACACGGAGACGGGTCTGATCTACATGAACGCCCGTCACTACGACCCGGAGACGGGTCGCTTCGTGACGCAGGACTCGTGGATGGGCAGGGGCGGCGACCCGGGCACGCAGAACCGGTATGCGTATGCGCTCGGGAACCCGGCGACCTACTGGGACCCGACGGGGCATGCGCCCGCGTGCATGCAGGGTGGAGGTGACATCCTCTGCAGTGGGGGCGTGGCCAGCGAGGCATCCGAACCACAGCGTGAAGGTCCGCGCCTCGCCGACTTGGAGCCGACTCGGCCGACTGAACTCGAAGGAATGACGATAGTTGGGGGGTCATCACCTTCACCTGGGGCGCCCATCACACCGGCCGTGCAGCCGCGCCGAGCTCCGCCCAGCCCGCGCGGCACATTCAGCGTGATCTCGGGCCCGGAGACACCAGCAGAACGCTACAACGCGAATGAGAGCAGGGCGGACTCCCGCCTGATTCCAGGGGCTCCGACGAGCGGCCTGGGTGCCTCGGTGGCGAACTGGGCATCGCGTGCGCGGGCCCGAGCTGAGCGATCGATGGCCGTCACGGAGCACGACTACAATGAGGCCCGCGCTTCGGGTGACTACCTCGGCGCGGCGCACCAGGTGTTTCTTGGTGCCCTGCAGGAGACCGTGATGGGCGGCGTCGCTACGATCGGTCTATTGGGCGAGGGGGTCGAGACGGGCTCGATGATGGTGGCGCACGGAATTGCGCTCGCCGCCGGCGACGACCGTACCGCTGATCACTTCGCCGCGATCGCGAGCGCACGGATGAGTCAGCACCAGAAGTCGGGTGCTGCTGTGGTGACCGCCGTGTCCAGCGGCGCTTCGGTGGTTGGTGGGGCGCTACAGGGCGACCTCGACGACATGGATGTGATCGCGAGAGGAATCACGAACTATGGCGACAAGCTCGCGAGTGGCGACTTCCGCACCGTTGTGACGACCGTCCAAGTAACGGTGGCGGTGGGTACCATGGTGGCGGGGTCCGCGACCATGGCCACGCGCGGCGCGCGGATGGCGACCGAGGCAGTGGACGCAACCGGGGACATGGCAGTGAGTCTCAGCGATGACGTTGCCGAGGTAGTGGCGCGGGGCGCCGACGAGGTGCCGTCGAGCGTCGGCGAGCCCCTCGGTGGCGGAACTGTCGGACCTCACACGCCCATTCGTGTCCGCGGTGACAACGTCGTCGAGGCCCTGCTCCCGTCGAACGGTGGTACGGGGCCGAATCGTTGGCAGCGCTCTCCCGGGGCATCACCGCGCGCCTCTGGCACGACTCGTCGCGGGATCGTCCGCAACAACCCTCGCGAATGGCGGCGTTGGCGCGATCTCTGGGACGAGACCGGGCACGAGACCATCCTGAGCCCGAGGAATAGGGCAGACATCGCTGCCGGACGGACACCCACGGTAGATGACGCGTGGATCGAATGGTTCCCGGGTGACGAAGCCTTGCGCGGTGAGCCGATCCCCATTCACCATATCGACGGTAGCCCCATCAACGTCCCGCTACCTGAGTCGAGGCACCTCGACGCTCACATGCCAGGCGGTTTCCGAAACAACCCCGGCGGACCTGGAACTTCCGGATGACCGAACGGCAACACCACTACGCACTTGACTTCTATCTCGTCGGGGAGTTCACGGAAGACGTGGTCATGCGTGTGCTCTTGTTCGTTCAGCACCTGAGCAAGAAGGGGCGCTGGCCAGCAGGCAAGCCCGAATTCGTTGACGATCTTGACGAATCGTCCTGCACACGACCTGAGGATTCGCCGATTCGAACTGTTGGTGGCACCGTGCCCCTGCGGGACCCGCGAGTGGGGGTCTCAGCGCAGGAAGACGCCGAAGATTTGGACTCGGTGAGACATGTGGTTGAACAGCTGAGTGCGTTCACCGCAGCTCTGAATCTCACGGTGGAGCTTCAGCTGGGAGGCTTGTATGTCGGAAGAATCGAGAATGGCCGTCCCGACCGTCTCGTTGCTGTCGGACTCCTGTCCGAATGGGCAAGGACACTTGGAGGGCGACAATAGGTGGCGCTCTGTTCGGCGGGCTGTTGTCATGGGCACGCATCGCGTGCGGTGACGTCGGTCTGGGCTCATTGAGAATCGAATAAGGAAGCAAGGCGCAGAGGGCGGTCGAAGCGTCGACCGACCCTCGTGAAAGTGCTGTCTGACCGCGATCACGAGTCGACGGGCATGCCATGCACCTGCCGCGGCTGGAGACGCAGCAAGACGGCCGGCAGACCACCACGGTGTACGACGGGGTGGGGCGGCCGACGCAGATCACAGCGCCGGGCGGCGTGACCACCATCGCGTACAACGACGCGCAGCGGACGCAGACGGTGACGTTCGGTGGCGAGACCACCACGGTGCGCCGCAACGCGGCGGGGCTCACGGCCGAGCTGACGCGGCCGGAGCAGCAAGCAGGTGGGCTGCACGCGGGACAGACGCGCACGTTCGAGTACGACGCGCTGAACCGCCTCTCCGAAGTCACCGAGGCGGGGTTGACCACGCGCTACACGTACGACGCGGGCGACCTGCTGCGGCACACGTACGACCCGGAGGGGCGGCACACGGAGGCCACGTACGACACGCTGGGTCGGGTCACGCAGATGATCCAGCACATGGGCGACGGCGAGCCCACGCTGGTGACGGCGTACCTGGACTACGACGGGGAGGGCAACGCGCAGGATGCGTGACCCGCTGGGTCAGGGAGACCACGCTGGCCTACGACGACCTCGGGCGCCTGACGGACGCGACGTACCCGCAGCGTAGCGGGGACGTGTCGGAGGGCCTGGCGCGGCTGGTGTCCCACGCACACGGGTACGACGGCGGGGACTACGTGACGAGCGTCACGGAGACGCGCGCGCCGTCCGGTGCGGGGGCCACGTTCGAGGAGGTGCTCGAGTGGGACCACGACGCGTTCGGTCGGCTGACGCGGCACGGGCAGCGCGGGCGCGACGTGACGTACACCTACAACGACGACCTGCGGCAGATGGCGCAGGCGAGCAGCAACGGGAGCACGCTGTACCAGTACGACGAGCTGGGGCGCATCGACTGGGCGGAGCTGGACGGGACCGCGTGGACGTGAGCTACGTGACGCACGAGGACCTGGTGTCGAGCGTCACGAACCCGAACAGGACGAGCGTGGCGTTCGGGTACGACGCGGCCGCGGCGGCTCACGGGGCTCCGAGCACACGCGGCGGGACGGCGTTCCTGGGCTGAGTACGCCTACGACCACAACGGGAACCGCACGCGCTCGAGACGGTGACGGAGGGCGCCTCCACGGAGCGCAACGTCTACGCGTACGACGCGCTCGACCGGATGCGGCTACACCGCCGGGAGACGGGCACGAACCCCGCGCCGAGCGCGGTGCAGGAGACGCGGTACGAGTTCGAGCTCGGCGGCGAGCGCGGCTACAACCGCCCTGCGTCGTCTCACAACCTCCCCTCACGGAAAGCGCGCAAGTGCGCGAACCGCTCCAGGCAAGTGCCGGAGCGCGATTTCGACCCTGTCACCGCACGCTGCTGCTGTCCACAAGGCTCTCGACGTGAACACCCCTGACGCCACCGCAACCGCCACAGCCAGCAAGCGCGCGATTTGCCGCGACACGCTCGGCTCGTGCGCTCGCGGTAGCGGCCGTGAGCGTCTCGGGCACATCGAGTCCCTCACCGAGGAACACCTCATCGGGGGTGCGTCCACCGAGGGCGGCGCGGGGGATCAGGGCGTTGTGGTCTTGCACGAACTCGGCGACGAGGCGCACCAGCGTGGCCTCCGTGTCGAGCGGGTGGAGGAACAGCCAGCGGTGCTTGAGCTGGGACCAGAACGACTCGATCATGGAGTTCGAGTAGAGGACGTCCACCTGGGCGCGCACCCGGCGGAGCAGGGCGCCGAACTCGTCCGCTTCGACGGGCACGTTCTCGGAGCCGCCATCGGTCAGCACGGTGACGGGCTCAGTGCCCGGCGCGATGAGGGGGACGGCCTCGCGGAGCAAGATCTCGGTGGCAGCGGCGCGGCAGGAGTCGCCGACGGTCCAAGCGAGGAGCTTGCGGGAGTGGTTGTCGATGA
The DNA here is from genome assembly GCA_016706685.1 of Sandaracinaceae bacterium. Taxonomy (NCBI): domain Bacteria; kingdom Pseudomonadati; phylum Myxococcota; order Polyangiales; family Sandaracinaceae; species Sandaracinaceae bacterium. Next base: position 268,303 of record JADJJE010000012.1, read on the forward strand.
CGCCGTGGATCCATTTCGCGGTTCCATCCATGAGGCGGATGCGGGTGGCGTCGATGTGCCAGAGCTCGTTGGGCCGCGCGGCGCGGATGCCAACTTTGGGTCTCGCGGGATAGAGGCGAGTGCGCGGGCGAGAGAGGCGCTGACGACGGATCTCACGCCACCCGGTGGCGGCGCTGGCGACGACGAGGTGGCGACGAGCGGCGAGCAGCGCGAGGCTCGCGATGGAGAGGTGGCGCAGCGCAACGTCCTGCACGAAGTCGCGAAGGGTGCGGCGCTCAGCGAGCGTGAGCTGCTGGGGTGTGTGCTTGGGGCACGAGGGTGCGTCGGCGAGGGTGCAGGTCACGGACCTGCGCTCCCAGTCGCGCACGCGGGCGGCGGTGAGGCCCAGGACCCGCAGGGCCGCTGGCCGGCCGAGGACCTTCCCGCTACGGCGGAGGGCAGCGAGGAGTCGAGCCTTGTGCCTCGCGCTCGGGACGCGCGCTTCTGTCAGGCGGCCACCGAGGGTCGCCACGAGTGCGAGCAGCAGACGGAGCACGGCTCGCAGCTTGGCGTTCGCTTGCCGCGCCTGGGCGAGGGCGACCTGGAGCTGGACCAATTCTCGGTCCTCGGGGTGGAGGGCCACCACGTTTGGCACAGGGCGAGTGACCCAGGAGCGGCGGGTGGACGAGGGGATGTTCGTCTCCCCGAAAAGCAGCGGGTCACCGGCCTCCGCGATGGCCACGCGGAGCCGATGATCGTAGGTTCGGCGGGCTGTCGTCATGGGCACGCGCGGCGTGTGGTGATGTCGGTCTGGGATCATTGAGATTCGAGTCGGCAGTCGCCGCGGCGGTGTCGTCTCGGCTGGACCTGTTCGGTGGCATTCGGCAGCAGCTGGGCACCACCCACAATCGGAGCGTGTTCTCGGGCCACGAGACGGACTCGAACACCGGTCTGGTGAGCGTGGGCGCGCGCTTCTACGACGCGGCACTGGGTCTCTCCTGGTTTGGGCCGCGCGTGGGTGCATGCCGCAAGGGGCCTTGTGCGGAAACCTGCGGTGCATCATTATAGTCCCCATGGGAACGGGTAGGCTGAATAAAGGTGCCATTGGGGACGACAAAGAGCCACTCCCGCTCCCCCTCCCCGTGGAACGCGCCATCCGCAAGCTGGGCAACGACCTCTCGCTCGCGCGTCGCCGCCGGCACTTCTCGCAGGCTTCGCTCGCAGAGAGAACCGGCGCGTCACTCTCGACGGTGCGGCGCATGGAGAAGGGCGACCCACGCGTGCCCATCCACTTCTACGCGCGCGCGCTCTACGTGTTCGGCGAGCTGGCGGCGCTCGCCGACCTGCTGGACACGCCGCGCGACGACATCGGCCTGACGCTCATGGATGAACAGCTGCCCCAGCGGGTGCGCAGCAAGCCGGGGGCGACGGGGGCTCGATGAAGCCAGGCGCAGCCACTCGTCGAGAGGCACAGGTCCACCTCGGCACCTCGGACGCGGCCATCGGAACGCTGGTCTACGTGAAGCAGGGGCGCCGTGAGAACACTGCGTTCGCGTACTCCGAGGGCTGGTTGGCCAGCCCCGACCGCTTTGCCGTCTCCCCCGAGCTCTCGCTGACGGCGGGCTATCGCACGCGAAAGGCGGCCTCGCCCCACGACTCCGTGTTCCATGGGGCCATCGCCGACACGGCACCTGACGCCTGGGGGCGACGGGTGATCGCACGCGACCACGCCAAGCGCCGCAGCCGAGGAACGCCCCTCGAGCCGCTGACAGAGATGGACTACCTCCTCGCCGTCGACGACTTCAGCCGCGTGGGGGCGCTGCGCTTCTCGGTCGCCGATCAGCCGTACTCCCGCACCGTGGAAGAGGGCAGGCGCCGTACGCCGCCGCTCGTCGCGCTCCGCCGTGTGTACGAAGCCAGCCGAGCCGTGGAGCTGGGCCAAGAGAGCGCGGCGGACCTGCGCTACCTGCAAGGGAAGGGCACGTCTCTCGGTGGCATGCGCCCCAAGTGCACGGTGCTGGACGAAGACGGGCGGCTGGCCATCGGCAAGTTCCCGAGCGTGGGCGACACGCGCGCCGTGACCCGCGGTGAGGTGCTGGCGCTCCGGCTCGCCCGTCGCGCAGGCATCGATGCTGCAGAAGCCCGCATCGTCGACCTGGAAGGGGTGCCGGTCGCCGTCATCCAGCGCTTCGATCGCGACGTCGCGCACGGTCGGATCCCCTACATCTCCGCCGCTTCGTTGCTCGAGGCATCGAGAGAGGAAGAGCGCGCCTACACGGAGATCGCCGATGCGATTCGCGCGCACGGACACGAACCGAAGCGGGATGTGCAGCAGCTCTTCCGGCGCATGCTCTTCAACCTGCTGATCACGAACGTGGACGACCACCTCCAGAACCACGGGCTCCTGCACGTGGAGCATGGCCTCTGGCGCTTGGCACCGGCGTTCGACCTCAACCCGTTTCCCGACAAGGAGCGGGAGTCGAAGACGTGGCTGTCGGAGGAGGACGGTCCCATCACGGACGTGGGTGTGCTCATGGACCGAAGGGCGTACTTCTCGCTGTCCGCAGGTGAGGCGCGCGCCGTGCTGGCCGAGGTTCACCGTGCGGTGCTGGCATGGCGAGAGGTGGCGCAGAGCCCCGAGGTGGGGTTGCTGCGCCACGAGCTCGTGGACTTTGCCGCGGCCTTCGAGCACGAGCAGATGGACGCCGCGCGGCGTGGCTGGCGAGCGCGGACTGACGGCGGGGGGGCGGGGCCGCGCCGGGCCGGCGGGGCCGGCCGCCCCGGCCCCCCCGGCCCCCCCCCCCCCCCCCCCCCCCCCCCCGCCGCCCGGGCGCCGCGGGCCGGCACGCGGCGCCCCGGGGGGCCGCCGGCGGGGGGCGCGCGGGGGGGGGGCCGCGCCCCCCCGGCGCGGCCCCCGCGCGGCCGCGGGGCGGCGGGGGGGGCGCGGGGGGGGGGGGGGAGCCCACCGAGCCAGGCGACAGCGGCCCCACGCGACGGGGGGGGGGGGCGCGCGCCGGGGGCGCGCGGCCGCGGGCAGAGGGGCCGGGGGCGCCCAGCCCCAGGAAGGCCCGCAGCACCCCACAGCAGGAGCGAACCCCGAGCCCCCCCCGACCCCAACGAGCCCGCCCCGCCCCCCGACGACCCCCACCCGCACCAGCGCGAAGGGGCCCGGCCCCGCCGCGGGGGCGGGGGGGGGGGGGGGGGCGGCGCCCGGCGCGGACCCCGCCGGGCCCCCCCCCGCGCGCCCGGGCGCCGCGGGCGCCCCGCCGGGCCCCCCGCCGCGGGGCGGGCGGGGCGCCGCCGGCGGGGACCCCGCGGCCGGCCCCCGGGGGCGCGGGGCGAGAGGGCCCCCGGGCGCGGCGGGGGGGCGCGCGGCGGCGCGCGGGGGGGGGCGGGCGGGCGAAGGGCGCGGGGGCGTGGGCTGCGCGGCGGGCGACGGGTGCTGGCGTTCTGGGGCTCGCCGCGGGCGGGGCGGGGCGCGCCGGGCGCGCCCGCGCGGCCCCCCCCCCGGGCCCCCCGGCGGGCGCCGCCGCGGCCGCCGGGGGCGCGGGGCCGGGGGCCGGCCCCGCCCGCCGGCCCCGGGCCGCGCCCCCGGCCGGCGCGCGGAGCGCCCCCGGCGCGGCGCTGGCGGGGGCGGGGGGCGCGGAGGGGCCACACGGACGCCCCCCCCCCCCCCCCCCCCCCGCGCGGGGGGGGGGGCCCCGGCCGCCCCGGGCCGCGAGGGCTGGCGGTCGTCGCCTCCGGGCGCTCGTGGCAGCGCGTCCCCCGCAAACAGCAGAGCCGCAGAACGCGGGTGCGTGCTGCGGCTCTCTGTCGGGTGACGGCTCGAAAGCCGACGTCAGTGGTGGAGGCGGCGGGAATTGAACCCGCGTCCGAGAACGTTCCAGAGAGGCATCTACGTGCGTATTTCGTGATTTGAGATTTCGCAGAAGCTTGCGCCCACGAACAGGCTCGCCCAACCGCTAGTGTCCCTTTGTCTCACCTCCCCGTCGGGTCACGCCCGGGGAAGCCAGTCAGCTCAAATGACGTCTATTCCGAAAGCGCTGACGGGCTCGCGGTTTCGACGGCTCAAGGGTTTTCAGGCCGCAAGAGCAACAGCGTTATCGTTGGCTGTTATGGGTTCCTGAACGTATTTACGTCGTGCTCAGGCCGACGGTCACGCAACCAATCCTTCTGCGTCCCCGTCGAAACCGATCGCCCCCTGAGGTCTGTGGACCAAGGGTACGAGCGCTCGCGAGGCGGTGCAGCCGCGCGAGGGGAAACTCGTGTTGTCAAAGGTCACGCCGACTATGCGGACGCGAGTGGGCAGGCGCAAGGGCCGCGTGTCACCTTGGTGGATAGCACCCCCGGGTGGCCCGGCCGGGGCGTCTGAGGTAAGAGGGCAGCCTGATGTCGAAGGATGCGCCGCCCGACAAACGCGAGGTCGCTCGCTCGCTCCTGCTTCGGGGAAGCATGTTCGTGCACCTCGACCCACGGGTGGAGGGCGTGGTGGTGCCCCCGTGGCTGCGCAAGCAGCCGCAGCTGGTGTTGCAGCTGGGGCTCGACATGGTGGTGCCCATCGTGGACCTGCGCATCGACCGCGACGGGGTGTACGGCACGCTGTCGTTCAATCGCAGCCCGTTCACGTGCATCGTGGGCTGGGACGCCATCTTCGCGCTCAGCGGCGACGACGGGCGCGGCATGGTGTGGCCCGAGTCCATGCCGCCCGAGATCCTGGCCGAGGTGGAGCGCGAGGCCGGCCGGCGCGGGCCCGTGGGGCTCACGGCGGTGGCGGACCTGCCCGATGACGACGACTACGACGACGAAGAAGACGATTACGACGACGTGCCGGCCAAGAACGGCAAGGGCCGCCCGGGCAACGTCATCCGCCTGCAGCCCAAGCTGAGCGCCCTGCAGGGTGGCCTCAGCACCGCCGGCAAGCGCAGCAACACCGACGCCCCGCCGCACGGGTCACCCGCGCTGGCTCCTGCCCTGGCCCCCGCGCTGGCACCGGCCAAGGCCGAAGAGTTCGTGCGCGAGCGCGACACGCTCGAGCTGGTGGAGGGCACCGGCGAGCTGCGCGACTCCAGCAGCGAGGGCCGCGCCGACAGCGCCAGTCAGGCGGCCGACAAGGCCTCGGACAAGGCCGTGGACGAGCCCGCACAGGCGGCCGACACCGACGGCGACGAAGACCCCGAGCCCTCGGCTCCTGGGCCGCGCGGCTCTCACCTGCGCTTGATCAAGTAGCTGCGTCGGGCCGCGTGGTGATGCGGCGCCCGCTGCGTGGAGGCGGCTTCAGGCCGAACTTCTCCATCTTGTAGATGAGGGCGCGGCGCGAGATGCCCAGCGCCTTGGCGGCGTGGGTCTGGTTGTGGTTGCAGTCCGCCAGCGTCTTGATGATGGCGTCGCGCTCCATGCCGTCCACGTGCTCGCGCAGGCGGCCGCGGTTGGAGGCGATGGGCATGGGCTCGTTGGGCAGGTGCTCCCCCAGCAGCTCGCCGGTGCCGGCGATGCGCACCGCGCGGTGCATGGCGTTCTTGAGCTCCAGCACGTTGCCGGGCCAGGGGTAGCTGCGCAGGCGCGCCACGGCGCCCGGAGACCAGCGCACGGGCGCGGGCGAGCCGGCCTCGAGCGCAAAGCGCGTGGCGAGAGGCAGGATGTCCGCCGTGCGCGTGCGCAGGGGCGGCAGCTCCACGGGCGGGCCCGAGAACAGCGAGAACAGCTCGGCGTCGAAGGCACCGCGCGCCACCAGGCCCGCGATGGCCCGCTGGGTGGTGCCAATCACGCGGAAGGCGCTGCGGCGCGCCAGCAGGGCCTTGCGCATGGCCACGTGGGCGTCGCGCGGCAGGTCGCCCAGCTCGTCCAACAGCAGCGTGCCACCCCGCGCCGCGTCGATGCGGGCGCTCTCTTCGGGGGCTTCGTCGTCCCCCAGGGCCATGCGCACGCGGTCCGCGTCGAACAGCTCCGAGCAGTAGAGCGTCACGAACGGGCCGTTGGGCGTGGGGCCGCGCTCGTGCAGGATGCGCGCGGCCAGGCCCTTGCCGGTGCTGATCTCGCCCGCCAGCAGCAGCCAGCTGTCGTCGCCAGGCACGGCGTCCAGCGCGCCGCGCAGCGTCTCGGTGGCCTCTTCGAGCGACAGGTCGTCCGGCCCCTCGGCGGCCAGGTCACCCGCGCGCGTCACTCGGTTGCGGGCCGCGTCGCGCTCGAGGGCGCTGCGGGCCGACCACATCAGGCGCTCGGGCTGGTCGGCGTCGTGCGGGGCCACGGCCAAGCCCACGCTGACACCCTCGAGGCCCTCGAGCAGCCGCTCCACCACGGTGCTGGCGGTGCCGAGAGCGGTGTCCGGCAGCAGGAACTCGAGCTCGTCCTGAGCGTAGATGCCCACCACGTCGCCGGCGCGAAAGCTCTCGAGGGCGCGCTCCGCCACCAGGTTGCCGCCGCCCGAGGGCGCGTGGACCATGATGAGCGTGGTGGGGCGGGACTGCCGCCCAGCGCGCGCCAGCTCTTCGTAGAGGCGCTCGCGGAACTCTTGGTGGGTGAGCGTGCGGCGCCGCACCGCGTCCAGCGGCGACGGGATGCCCAGCACCAGCTGCGTGTCACCCACCACCACGTCTTCGCCGGGCTCGAGGGCCTGCGTGGGCTCGGCCGGCTTACCGCCGATGAACACCTCGGCGCCCGGTGCGCAAGCCAAGGACACGCCGTCATCCAGCCAGAACAGGGTGAGGTGCTCGGGGAGCACGCCCTGGCCGGTGGCCACGATGTCGGCGCTGGGGGAGCTGCCCACCCGCAGCATGCGGCCGGCCTCCAGCTCGACCACACGCAGGCCTTCGGCGGTGCTGACGACCACGAAGGGAGTCAGCTCTTCGGCCGGCTGTGCACGCTCAGAAGCACCCATCGCCGCAGACTATGACCCTGGTGCGCCCGCCGGTCTATGGATTTATGGGGTGGCCGCCCAGGCGCCCAAACGGGCCACCGCCAGCACCGTGACCAGCGCCGCAAAGGCGAAGCCCTTGTTGCGGTCGGCGGGGGGCACGCGCAGTGAGTGCGGGGCCAGCGCCAGCACCACGGCGAAGCTCAGCATGGGCAGGGCGGGCAGGGCGCGCTCGAACACCACCAGGGCGGCGAAGGTGAGCGCGAAGCCCAGCAGCAGCCCCAGCATCACGCGCACCCGCGGCAGGTGCGTGGCGCGCGCTGCGGCCGCGTACAGCGTGGCGATGGTCACGTCGCCCACGCCAATCAAGGGCTCGACGCTGGCGGTCCCGAAGATGGGCCAGCTCAGCGTGACCAGCGGCAGGGCCACCTCGGGGCTCTGCACCATCTGGGCGGTGGGGCCCTCGGGCGCGAACACGCTCAGCACGTCCACCACGGAGGCCACCCAGGCCAGCAGCACCAGGTGCCCGGCGTGGTCCACGCGGCCCCCCACGGCGCCGCCCAGCAAGGCCCCGAAGCCGAGCAGCGCCACGTTGATGGCGCAGGCCTCCACCGCCGTGGGCAGGGCCGGGCGCGCCAGCACCAGGCCGGCCAGCACGAGCGGCGGCACCAGCAGGCCCACCAGCTGACGCACGCTGGCGGTGGGCGTGAGCACCGCCACGGCCGTGATGACCAGCGACACCAGGCAGAACGCCAGCAGCGCGCCCAGCAGCGTGGACACGGGCAAGCGCGGCGCGAGCGGCACGCTCAGCGCGAAGAGCGCGCTGCTCAGCAGGAGCGCCCCCAGCAGCGCGCGCCAGCTGGCGGGGAGCCGCTCCGGGGCCGTGTGCGCGGGGGGCGCCGGCATGCTCGCTCAGCCCTCGTGCGGGACGGCGCTGTAGTCGGCGAAGGTGAGGCCCTTGCTCGTGACCACCACGTTGGTGCTGCTGCCCGGCTGGGGCAGGGCCACCGACGACGGACCGTCTGGCGCGTGCCGCATGCGCTCGCCCGCCAGGCGCGCGATGTCGGCGGGGGGCAGCACCACCACGCGGCGCCCTGGCGCGATGGGCAGCGCGGCCATGGCGCGCTCGGCGCCGGCGGTAAGCGTGATGGGCTCGAAGGGCACACCCAGCGCGTCGGCCAGGCCGCGGGCCACGTCGCCTGCGCCGGCCACGCGGCTCACGTGCTCGGCGGCGGCCTCGTCCACGCGCGGGAAGGCGTGCAGCGGGGGCGCTGCACCGTCGGCCACCAGCGTGGTGAGCACGTGCCCGGTCTTTTGCATCTCGGCAGCCCAGGCCGGCACGGTGAAGGCGTGCGTGGCGTCGTTGAAGCCCACCAGGCGCGCGTGCGCGGGGGCCTGGTGCGCGGCGTCCATCCAGATGTGCAGGCGGCTGATGGCGGTGTTGGAGATGCGCCCAATGGGCCGCGGGCGGTGCTCGGTGAGCCCCAAGATGCCCGACAGCAGGCTGGCGATGACGCCACCGTGCGCCACCACCGCGGCGCGCGCACCGGGCTGCAGCTCGCGCAGCAGGGTGAGCATGGCCTGGTCCACGCGCGCGCTCAGGTCGGCCCAGGACTCTGCCCCGCCAATCTTCACGTCTTCGCCCGAGAACGCGCCGTGCACTTCATCGGGGTAGCGCTCGGCCACCTCTTCGCGCGTGAGCCCCTCCCAGCGGCCCACGTCGATCTCGCGCCACTCGCGGCGCACGTCCACCGGGTGGCCCGTGGCGAGCGCCGTGTGGTGCGCGCGCGTGAGGTCCGAGCTGACCACCTTGTCGAACGTCTCGCCGGCCAGGCGGGCGCCCACGCGGGCTGCCTGCTGCTTGCCCAGCTCGCTGAGCGGCGCATCGCCCTGACCCTGCCAGCGACCGGTGACGTTGTAGGTCGACTCGCCGTGGCGAACCAGGGTCAGCTCGATGGGCGCGCGCTCGCTCACTTGCTCTTCTTCTTTTTCTCCACGCCCGACTTCCGGGTGTTGATCACTTCGTCGAGGATGCCGTACGCCTGCGCCTCGTCGGCGTTGAGGAAGTTGTCGCGCTCCGTGTCGTGCGTGACCTGCTCGAAGCTCTTGCCGGTGTGCGCGGCCATGATCTCGTTGAGCCGGCGCTTGAGCGACAGGATCTCCTTGGCGTGGATCTCGATGTCCGTGGCCTGGCCCTGGTAGCCGCCCAGCGGCTGGTGGATCATGACGCGGCTGTGCGGCAGCCCGCGCCGCATGCCCTTCGAGCCGGCCGCCAGCAGCAGGGCCGCCATGGACGCCGCCTGGCCGATGCACACCGTGGCCACCGGGCAGCGCACGTACTGCATGGTGTCGTAGATGGCGAGGCCGGCCGTGACGATGCCGCCCGGGCTGTTGATGTAGATGGTGATGTCCTTGTCCGGATCATCGCTCTCGAGGAACAGCAGCTGCGCGATGACCAGGTTGGCCACGTGGTCGTCGATGGGCGTGCCCAGGAAGATGATGCGGTCCTTGAGCAGACGGCTCCAGATGTCCCACACGCGCTCGCCGCGGTGCGTCGTCTCGACGATGGAGGGAATCCCGATGGCCTGGGGGCGGAGCGAAGGGTCGAGGAAGGCGGTCATGGGGCTCTTGTAACGCTCCCCGGGCCGCGCAACAACCCCACCGTGGTCGAGGCCGTGCGGGCCTGCTCAGGCTTCCGGGCCGAAGCTCAGGATGACGTAGCCGCCCGAGCGCTCGTCCTTCTGGATCTCCAGCAGCCCGCGGGCGCCCGCGTCCTCGATGAGCTGATTGAACGTGCGGTAGCCGTGGTAGGCCTCCGAGAAGTTGGGGCGCTTGCGCTTGAGCACCTGCTTCACCATGGACGCGTACAGGTTGCCGTCGCGGTCGGCGAACAGCGACTCCACGGTCTCGAGCACGATCTCGAGCGCCTCTTCGGGCGTGCCGGGGGCCTCGGGGGTGGGCTGTGCCACGCGCGCCGCGTCTTTGGCGTCTTTGGCCTCTTTGCCGGGCTTGGCCGCGTCCTTGTCCTTCGGGGCGTCCTTTGGCGCGTCCTTGGCGCCCGGGTCCGACTTGCGCGCGGTGCCCGTGGAGGCTGCGGCGCCTGCGGCGGCGGCCGGCGGCGTGCTGGGCGTGGGCCCGGGAGCGCTCGCCGCGTTGTTGGGGCTGCTGCCCTTCTTCCCGCGTCCACGGCTGGCCACCGTGCGAATGCTGCGGCCCTGCTGCGCGCGCACCAGGTCGTCGTAGTAGATGAACTCGTCGCAGTTATCCACCAGCAGGTCGCTGGTGCTGTTCTTCACGCCCACGCCGATGACGACCTTGTCGTTCTCGCGCAGCTTGCTCACCAGCGGCGAAAAGTCGCTGTCCCCCGTGATGAGCACGAAGCCGTCCACGTGCGTCTTGGTGTACGAGAGGTCGAGCGCGTCCACCACCATGCGGATGTCGGCCGAGTTCTTGCCGCTGATGCGCGCGTGCGGGATCTCGATGAGCTCGAACGCCGCCTCGTGCATGGGGCGCTTGGCCGCCTTGTAGCGGTCCCAGTCGGCGTAGGCCTTCTTGACAACGACCTTGCCCTTGTCGAGCACGCGGGCCAGCACCAGCTGGATGTCGAACGCGTCGTAGCGGGCGTCCCTCACGCCGAGGGCGACGTTCTCGAAATCGCAGAAGACCGCCAGGTTGATGACGGAGGAGGGGTCACTCATGGCGCGCAGCCTACACCAGTGCGATGAGGAGTACGATGCCGAGCATGCCGACGCTGCCCTCTCACGTGGACATCCTGCGCACCCTGGTGGGCACGCCCTCGGTCAGCTCGCCCGACCCGAGCTTTGACCAGAGCAACCGCGCCGTGGTGGACCACCTGGCCGAGCTCTGCGAGCAGCTGGGCTTCCGCGTCGAGGTGGTGCCGCTCGAGCGCTCGCCCCACAAGGCCAACCTGATCGCCACGCTGGGCCCTGCCGACCAGCCGGGGGGCCTGGTGTTCTCGGGGCACACCGACACGGTGCCCTATGACCGGGACCAGTGGCACACGGACCCGTTCACCCTCACGCAGCGCGACGACGGTTCGCTCTATGGCCTGGGCGTGGCGGACATGAAGGGCTTCTTCCCCTGTGCGCTGCACGCCGTTCGCACGCTGGGCGCGGGAGCGCTGCGGAAGCCGGTGGTGCTGGTGGCCACCGCCGACGAAGAGAGCACCATGTGGGGCGCGCAGCAGCTGGTGAGCGAGGGGCGGCGCCTCGGGCGGCACGCCATCATCGGTGAGCCCACCGGCATGCGGCCCGTGCGCAAGCACAAGGGCGTCATGATGGAGCGCGTGCTGCTGGAGGGCAGCGCGGGGCACTCGAGCGACCCTTCGCTCGGCCGCAACGCCATCGAGGGCATGGGCCGCGTGATCGAAGCGCTGGGCCGTGTGCGCACGGACTTCGCGGCGCGCTACCACGACGCGAGCTTCAGCGTGCCGAGCCCCACGCTCAACCTGGGCAAGGTGTTCGGCGGCGACAGCCCCAACCGCATCTGCGCGCGCTGCGAGCTGTACTACGACGTGCGCCCACTGCCGGGCATGCTGCCCGAGGCCATCCGCGCGGAGCTCTCGCGCGCCGTGCAGGAGGCCATCGTGGGCCTGGGCCTGAGCGCCGAGTGCGGGGCGCTTGTGGACGGCGTGCCGCCCTTCGAGACCCCGGCGGACTCGCCCTTCGTGCACGCCTGCGAAGAGGTCACCGGGGCAGCGTCCATCGCCGTCATGTTCGGCACCGAGGCGCCGTACCTCACCGAGTTGGGCATGGAGACGGTGGTCATGGGGCCAGGCAGCATCTCGGTGGCCCATCAGCCCGACGAGACCCTGCGCGTGCAAGACCTCGAGCACGCCACAGGGCTCTACACGCAGCTGCTCGCGCGCCTCTGCTCTGCGTGATACGCCTCGGCCATCATGGCGCGGTCCCCCGTTATCATCCTCGACTTCGGCTCTCAGTACACCCAGCTCATCGCGCGTCGGGTGCGCGAGCTGCAGATCTACTGCGAGATCCAGCCCTGCACGATGACCCTCGACGCGCTGCGCGCGCTGTCTCCGGCGGCGGTCATCTTGTCCGGCGGGCCCGCCAGCGTGTTCGCCCCCGGAGCCCCCACGGTGGACAAGGGCGTCTTCGAGCTGGGCGTGCCGGTGCTGGGCATCTGCTACGGCATGCAGCTCACCAGCCACCTGCTGGGCGGGCGCGTGGAGGCCGCCACCGAGCGTGAGTACGGGCCCGCGCAGATCCGCATCCACAAGGCCGTGGGCCTCTTGGCGGCGTTCAGCGAGGGCGAAGACGTGGACGTGTGGATGAGCCACGGCGACCGCGTGGCTGCGCTCCCCGAGGGCTTCGAGGTGGTGGCCACCTCGGGCAACAGCCCTTTCGCCGCCGTGGCCAACGAGGCGCGCCGCATCTATGGCGTGCAGTTCCACCCCGAGGTGGTGCACACCCCGCGCGGCGTGGACATGCTGCGCGCGTTCTTGGTGGACACGGCCGGCGTGGTGGCCGACTGGACGCCCGGCAACTTCGTGGAGCAGAGCGTGGCCGCCATCCGCCAGCAGGTGGGGGAGGGCGCCGCCATCTGTGGCCTGTCCGGCGGCGTGGACTCGTCGGTGGCCGCCATGCTGGTGCACAAGGCCATCGGCGACCGGCTCACCTGCATCTTCGTGGACAACGGCCTGCTGCGCAAGGACGAGGGCAAGAAGGTCATGGAGATGTTCGCGGACAACCTGCACCTCAAGGTGGTGCACGTGGACGCGTCTGAAGAATTCCTGGGCGCGCTCGCGGGCGTGAGTGACCCCGAGACCAAGCGCAAGATCATCGGCAAGGTGTTCATCGACGTCTTCGACCGCGAGGCCAAGAAGATCAAGGACGCGAAGCACCTGGTGCAGGGCACGCTCTACCCGGACGTCATCGAGAGCGTCTCGTTCAAGGGCCCGAGCGCCGTCATCAAGAGCCACCACAACGTGGGCGGCCTGCCCGAGCGCATGAACCTGTCGCTGGTGGAGCCGCTGCGCCTGCTGTTCAAGGACGAGGTACGCGAGGTGGGCAAGGCCATGGGCATGCCGCACGACGTGCTGCAGCGTCAGCCGTTCCCGGGGCCCGGCCTGGCGGTGCGCTGCCCCGGCACCATCGAGCGCGAGAAGCTCGACATCCTGCGCGAGGCCGACGCCATCTTCGAGCAGGAGATCCGCGCGGCGGGCCTGTACGAGAAGATCTGGCAGAGCTTCGCGGTCATCCTGCCGGTCAAGACCGTGGGCGTCATGGGCGACGAGCGCACCTACGAGTACGTCATCGCGCTGCGCGCCGTGACCTCGCGCGACGGCATGACGGCCGACTGGGCGCGCATCGACCACGAGGTGCTGGCCAAGACCTCCACGCGCATCATCAACGAGGTGCGCGGCGCCAACCGCGTCTGCTACGACATCTCGTCGAAGCCGCCCTCCACCATCGAGTGGGAGTGATGGTGCGGCTGGTCCTCGGCACGCTCCTGGTGGGCGCGCTCGCTGCCTGCGGTGCTCAGCAGCACCCGGGTGAGCCCACGCGCCTCATGGTGGTGGCCGAGCCCGACAACGCGCGCGTGCGCATCGATGACCGCGACGCGGGCAGCGCAAGGGTGCTGGCCGCGCGGCCGCCACGCCTGACCGCCGGGCGCCACCAAGTGAGCGTGGAGGCCGACGGCTACTTCCCCCACGACGTGGAGCTGGACCTCCGCCGGGCACCACCACGCTGCGCATCACGCTCCGGCCCATCCCGCGGTAGCCCTTCGCGGCAACGGTTTCGCCTTGTTGCAAGGTCCAATGGGCACCCCCGGCTGGAAGCCGGGGGCAGCAAACCAGGTGGCTGATGGGCATAAAGTCCCCCGCCTTTCGGCGGCGGACTACGTGGCTGCCAGCAGGGTTTGCCCTACCCAAGGTACTCAGACACGGCGTCCGGCCACCCTGGTAGAACACACCCTGTTGTCGATCACGTAGTCCGCCCAAGGGCGGACTTTCGGTAGGCCGAGGCCTGGTCTGCTGCCCCCGGCTTCCAGCCGGGGGTGCCCATTGTCGCTTGCAGCAGACTCGAGCCATTGCGGTCGCCCGCTCTCACCCCATGTTCGCGGCCAGCAGCGCCTGAGTCTTCTCCGCCACGTCGGCCCCCTCGAGCGGCACGCCGTGCGCAGGCACCACCATGCTGGGTGGGCGCTGCTTCATCTCGTCCGACAACGCGCGCAACGTGGCGCGCTTGTCCTTCACCATGAACCTCATGGCCAAGTGGAACACCCTGTAGCCGGGGGCGCTCTTGCTGAGCCAGAACAACAGCTTGGCCACGGGGTTGCTGGGCAGCTTGGGGATGTTGGCCAGGATGTCCGACACGAACCAGATGTGGCCGCTGTCCACCTGCACCCAGACCCAGGTCTCGCCGCACTTGGTGTTCTCCACCTCGCCGATGCCGATGCGCGGGCCAGCCACGAGCGGCACCAGGCTGATGGGCTCGAAGGCGCCCGCGCCGGGGTTCTTCTGCCGCACGCGCAGCACGGTCTCGGGCGCCGCGAAGAAGCGCGCGCTGGGGAACTTCGTGCGCCACTCCGCCACGCCCAGGTGATGGAACCCGTTCGGTGCGATGACGGCGCCCACTTCGCCGAACTCGCGCAGGTCATCGAGAGCCGCGTCGCTGATGCGCGTGGCGGGGCTCACCACCAGCAGCTTGTCGTTGGCCATGCGCGCCACGAACGTGTTCGCGTAGCCCTGCTTGGCGAAGCTGTACTCGTAGATGAGCACCCCTGCCGCGCGGTCCAGCACCTTCCACCCGTTTGCCGTCGTTTCCATGATGTTCCTCGCGGCCACGCTACACGCTATTCTCGCGGCGTGCCAAAGACAGCCGCCGCCCTGATGGTCGGGAACGAGATCCTCACGGGCAAGATCGAAGACACCAACACGCGCTACCTGGCGAAGCGGCTGTTCGAGCTGGGCATCGCGCTGCGGCAGGTGGTGGTCTGCCCCGATGAGATGGACATCATCGTTCGCGAGCTGAACCAGCTGCGCGCCGGACACGACATCGTGTTCACCAGCGGCGGCGTGGGGCCCACGCACGACGACATCACCATCGATGCGGTGGCCGCCGCGTTCGGGCGCCCCGTGGTGGAGTCGCCCGAGATCGCCGCCATGATCCGCGCGCACTTCGGCGACATCGTGACCCCCGCGCACCTGCGGATGGCCAACATGCCGGAGGGCGCCGAGCTGGTGCGCAACGCCAAGAGCGGCTGGCCCACGGTGCTGTGCGGCAACGTGTACATCCTGCCGGGAGTGCCCGAGATCTTCGAGCGCAAGCTGGACGCCCTGCGCGAGCGCCTGGACGAGGGGCAGCGCTTCTTCAACCAGACGGTGTACACGCACTGCGACGAGGGCGAGATCGCCGCGCTGCTCACGGAGCTCACGTTTGCGCACCCCACGGTGACCATCGGCAGCTACCTGGTGCTGAGCGACCCCGGCTACCGCGTGCGCGTCACGTTCGACTGTGTGGAGGCCGCGGCGAGCCGAGCGGCTGCCGACGCGTTCGCCGCCGCGCTCCCAACCGACAAGCTGGTGCGGCGCACCCCCGTCGCTGATTGAGCGGCGTCAGAGGGGCGCGTCGAAGTCGTCGATCTGGGCCTCGATCTCGGCCTCGGCGTCGGTGGTCACGAACGCGGTGGCGTTCACCACGAAGAACCCGCACACGCCCGCCAGCAGCACGGCCAGCACGGCGAGGGGCTTCTTGCCGCGCTTCCACGCCAGCACGGCGCCGACCAAGCACAGCAGCGCGCCCACACCGCCCGCACCCTGAATGATCATCCACGTTTCCATCGTCGCATCCGTTCGTTCGAGAGGTGAGTTGTTCAGGCGGACATCTGGCGGCGCGCCTGGGACAGCGCAATGCCAGCAGCGACCGACGCGTTGAGCGACTCGGCCTCGTCCGAGATGGGGATCTTCGCTATCAGCGTACAGCGCTCGCGCACCATGCGGCGCATGCCCTCGCCCTCGGAGCCGATGACCACCACGCGGCCCTGCGGCGCTTCGGGCAGGGCGTAGATGTCGGTGTCGCCGTCACCGTCGAGGCCCACCACCTGCATGCCCGCGTCGGCCAGGGTCATGAGGGTGCGCTGCAGGTTGGTCACGCGGGCGATGCGCGCGCGCTCGGTGGCGCCGGCCGAGACGCGCACCACCACGGGCGTGACGCCCACCGCGTTGTGCTTGGGCACCAGGATGCCATGCGCCCCGAAAGCCACTGCGCTGCGCACGATGGCGCCGAAGTTGTGCGGGTCGGTCAGGCTGTCGAGCGCGACGAACAGCGGGCAGGGGCCCCCGCTGGCCAGCAGCTCGGCGACCTCCACGTAGGGGTACTCGCCCGTGATGGCGACCACGCCCTGGTGCTTCACGCCCTTGGACAGGCCGTCCAGCGCCTCGCGCGAGCGCTCTTCCACGCGCACCTTGGCGCGCTCGGCCAGCTCGCGCACCTCGCGCAGCGACTCGCTGTCGCCCTCGTGCACGTAGACCACGTGCACGTCTTGCCGGGCGCCACCGCGCAGCGCCTCGGCCACGAAGCGCGGCCCCGTGAGGATGCGTTTCACGCGAAGGCCTGGCTGCGCCGCGCGAGCGCGCCCTGCATCTCGTCCACCACGGCGCGCGCGGCGGCCACGGGGTCTGCGGCGTCGCGGATGGGGCGCCCCACCACCAGGAAGTCTGCGCCGGCTTCGATGGCGCTGCCGGGCGTGGCGATGCGCTTCTGGTCACCGTGCGCCGCCCCTGCTGGCCGCACACCCGGCACCATCAGGGTGGGCGCCGTGCCCAGCCGCTCACGCAGCATGGCCACCTCCAGCGGCGAGCACACCAGGCCTCCCACACCGGCCGCCACGCTCAGCCCGCCCAGGCGCTCGACAGCACGGTCGGCAGGGCCCGCGAGGCCCACGGTCTCCAGCTCGTCGTCGTCCATGCTGGTGAGCACCGTGACGGCCAGCAAGGTGGTGTCCCCCGCCTCGGCGGCCACGGCGCGGAGCGCCGCCGGCCCAGCCACCGCGTGCACCGTGAGGAAGCGCACACCCAACCGCGCCGCAGACGCCGTGGCCTTCGCCATGGTGGCGGGGATGTCGTGCAGCTTGAGGTCCAGGAAGCAGGCGGCCCCAGCGTCGTGCACAGCGCGCACGGCGTCGGGCCCCGCCGCCGTGAACAGCTCGAGGCCCACCTTGAAGACGCCAACTTCGCCTGCCAGCTGGTCTATCCAGCGACGGGCGGTGAGCAAGTCCGTGACATCGAGAGGAAGCACCAGCCGCTCACGCGCGCTCGGCGCGTGAGGGCTGCCATGGACTTGGCTCATGCTCGGCCTCCGCTCAGAAGTCGAGGCCGCTGAGCGGGTTGCTGCTGCCGCCCATCATGGTGCTGGTGTCCGACCCGGGCGACGACGTGCCCGGACGCGGGCGACGACCGCCACCACCCGTGCTGCCACCCGTGCTCATGCTAGCCGCGGCGGCTGCAGCGGCGGCTTGGGCGGCTGCGGCTGCCTCGCGAGCGGCGCGGGCCTCGGCCTGAGCCGTCTCGGCCTCTGCGTTGAGGCGGGTGCGCTCGGCCTCACGGGCCAGGCGCTCGTGCTCGGCCTGCTCGGCTGCGACGCGCGCCGCCTGGTCGCGCTCGTCCAGCTGCGGCTTCACGAAGCCGAAGTAGGCGCCGACACCGCCGCCCACCACCAGGAGGATGAGCCCCACGATGATGCCCGGGTGCACGCCCTTCTTCTTCTCGGCCTCGATGGTGGCCAGCTTCTGCTCGTGGGCCAGCAGGCGAGACTGCTCTTCGGCGCGCGCGGCCGCTTCGGCTTCGAGGCGCACACGCAGCGCACCCTCTTCGGCCTCACGACGCAGGCGCTCTTCTTCTTCGCGCTGAGCACGCTCGGCGGCCGCGGCGGCCTCCTGCTCGGCACGGATACGGGCTTCTTCCGCGGCCTTGCGCGCCGCCACCTCGGCGGCAATGCGCGCCCGCTCGGCCTCAGCTGCCTTTTGAGCCGCTTCAGCCTCCGAATGGATGCGGTCCTCCTCAAGGTTCATGAGCTCCTTGAGGTTGAATAGGACGGAGGATTCCTTCTGATCGGACATCGGTGGTGCTGCTCCGTGGGTCGAGATCGCGTCGACCCGTTCAATTAGTTAGCAGGGGGGGATGCGTGATGTCAACGCCCGTTCGGGCGCTGCCGGCCGCGGCTGTGGCCAGAGGCGGGGCCAGGTCACTCTCGCCAGAAGAGCTTCCAGGGGTTGTGCTTCAGGTCGCGCAGCATCTCCTGCACGTCGTCGTAGATCTCCTCGTCCATGAGCATGGCGCCGACGGTGCCGCGGCCCTGGCGGATGTGGGTGACGATCTCCTCGGCGTCCTCGGTGATGCCCGTGCCGCGGTGAGCGATGTCCGACACGTCGCGGATGGTGCTCTGGATCTGGGTCTGCTGCTCTTCGCCCAGCATGTCCAGCAGGTCGTCCACCTTGGTGGCGATGCTGCGCGCGTCGGCCAGCAGCGGGTCGATCTCGCGGTTGATGCTGCTGGTGATGCCGTCCACGTTGCGCAGGGTGCGCTGCACGCGGGGCCCGGTGATGAGCTCGTTGGCGTTGCCCAGCAGGTCGTTGGTCTGGTCGGTGGCCGTCTCGATGTTCTGCATGATGCGGTCGATGCGGTCGCCGTGACGCGTGAAGATGCCGTCCAGCGAGCGCACCATGTTGGCGGCCGCCGAGAGCAGCGAGTCCAGCTCCTCGCGGTTGTCGCGCAACAGGCCGTGGATGTTCTCGAGCAGCTCGAACATCATGGCGAACGCCTGGTCCATGCGCGGAGGGTCGATGCCCACGAGGATGTGACCGTCCGCCACCACGGGCCGGTCCTGGCTGCCGGGATCGATGGCGATGAGGCTCTCACCCACGATGCTGGTGGAGGTCACGTACACGCGTGCGTCCTCGTGGATGCTGTCGAAGTACGAGGCCTGGATCTCGAGCCGGATGCGGATGAGCGGGCTGCGGCCCGTGTCCGGGTCCAGCGTACCGCCGCGGTACTCGATCTCCTCGACCCGGCCCACGCGGATGTTGCCGATGTTGACGGGAGCGCCGCCCAGCACGTTTCCGGGGTGGTCGAAGTCGATGTAGAGGGTCTTTCCCTCTTCACCGGTGAAGCCACCGATTGTGATGACGAACGCGCCCAGCAGCACGACGGCCACCAGGATCAGCAGGCCGACTCGGACCTCGAGGGACATTCCACCTTTACTCATAGCTCTATCGGCCCTTCAGCCTCTCCCCGGATGAACTGCCTCACCACGGGGTCGTCGGTGTTTTCGAAGTCCGCCCACGTACCGAGCAGGCGAACGGTTCCCTTATACAGCATCGCGATGCGATCCGAGATCGACTCGATCGACACCAGGTCGTGACTGACGACGATGCTCGTCACCCCGACCACATCACAGAGCTCGCGGATCATGGCGTCCACGCGGCGCGCGCTGATCGGGTCGAGCGAGGTCGTGGGCTCGTCGAAGAGCACGTACTCCGGGTCCAGCGTGAGCGCGCGGGCGATGGCCACGCGCTTGCGCATGCCGTCTCCGAGCTCGGCCGGGTAGGACTTGGCGAAGTCCTGCATGTGCACCTTCCCGAGCTGCACCATGGCCTGCTCGAGCGCTTCGTTCATGGAGAGGCCCTTGTGCTTGCGGAGCGGCAGCGCCACGTTCTCCACCGCGTTCATGGAGTCGAACAGGGTGGAGTTCTGGAACACCATCGCGCAGCGCATGCGCACCGGGTACATCTCGGTCTCGCTCTTGCGGCTGACTTCGTCCTCGGGCCTCCGGCTGCCCAGGTAGATGTTGCCGTCATCCGGACGCAGCAGCCCGATGAGGTGCTTGATGAGCACGCTCTTCCCGACGCCCGAGCCGCCGATGATGAAGAAGCACTCGCCCGTACCGATCTCGAGGTCCACCCCGTTCAGGATGACCTTGGGGCCAAAGGCCTTGTGGATGTTCTCGAAGATGATGGACATGGGATCAGGCGGGCAACAGGACGTAGCCCACGGCGCTCAGGATGAACTGCCAGATGATGATGCCGAAGAGCGAGCCGACGACCGCCTCGGTGGTGGCGATGCCCACGCCCTCGGAGCCGCCGAAGGTGCGCAGGCCGCGCTGGGAGCTGACGATGGCGATGGTCCCGCCATACGTGATCATCTTCAAGAGGCCCAGGATCACGTCGCCCGACGTCAGCATGCTGAAGTTGAAGAACGTGTTGGGGTTCACATCGAACATGACCATGCAGACCACCATGCCGGACAAGATGCTGATGGCCCCGCCCACGCACAGCACCACGGTGCCCATGACCACCGACGCGAGGAAGCGCGGCACCACCAGGAAGTCCACCGGGTCGGCGGCGCTCATGCGCAGCGCGTCGGTCTGCTCGGTGACCACCATGGAGCCAATCTCGGCCGCGATGCCGGCGCCCACGCGCGTGGCGAGCGGCATGGCACCCACGGAGGCGATCAGGTCGCGCACCTGGAGCTTCAGGAACGTGGCGCCCAAGAGCGACATGTCGGGGATGATCTTGCGGGTCTGCAAGCCCATCTGGTACGCCACGATGGCCCCGATGAAGGCCATGGTGATGCCCATGAAGAACATGGAGCCGTTGCCGATGGCGTACATCTGCCGGGCGATGTCGCCCTTCTCGCGGTTGCCGCGCACGCAGTAATACAGCGTGCGGCTGAAGACGCCGGCGAGGTCCTTGATCTCGCGCGCATAGAACTCGAGCTGACTCTCCTCGACGTCGTCATCGTCGTGGTCATGATCGTGGTCATGGTCGTGCGGCTCGGAACCGGCGGTCTTGGCGGTGGCGGTGCTCATGCTCGCGTCAGTCCAAGATGAAGGTGGACAAGTAGTCCGCGATGAAGACGCCGCTGGCGGCCGCGACCACCGAGCGGTTGACGGCACGCCCCACGCCGGGCGCGCCGCCCGTGGTGGAGAGGCCGAAGTAGCAGGAGTTGAGCGCGATCATGATGCCGTAGAGGAAGGCCTTGATGACGCCGACGGCGAAGTCCCAGAGCTCCAGGCGGGGGAGGGCGCTGTTGAGGAACAGCATCCAGTGCACGTCCAGCATGACCGAGGCCATGCCCATGGCGCCTACGATGGCCAGGAAGTCGCCGATGATGCACAGGCACGTGAGGATGATGACGATGCTGATGGCGCGCGGCACCACCAGGTAGGTGATGGGGTCGATGGCCAGCGCGCGCAGCGCGTCCAGCTGCTCGGTGACCGCCATGGTGCCGAGCTCGGCGGTGTTGTTGGCGCCCACGCGCCCGTTGAACATGAGCGCCATGAGCAGCGGGCCGATTTCGCGGAACGTGGTGTAGATGGCGGACCAGCCCACGAAGCTGCGGGCGTTGTAGCGAATGACCAGCGGCGCGGCCTGGATGACCATGATGGCGCCCACGAAGAACGCCGTGGCCGCGAGGATGGGCAGCGACTTCACGCCCATGCGGTACATGTTGCGGACGAACTCGTAGCGGTCGATCTTCCACGGCATGGCGCGCCGCAGGATCTGCCCGGCCATGATGGCGATGCCGCCCACCTGCTCGGCGATGTCGAGCATCGCAGCGCCCATCCGCTCGGGGATGGCTAGCGACGTCGAGGTTCCGTTGCTCATAGGGGGCCCTCTGTCTCGCCTCGGATGAACTGGTGCACGTAGGGGTTGGTGGACGCCCACGCCTCGCTGAGGGTGCCGTCGAAGATGAGCTCGCCGTTGAGGAGCATGCCCACCCGGTCGGCGATGCTGAGCACGCGCTTGATGTCGCTGGACACGATCATCACGGTGCTGCGTTGCTCACGCGCTTCGTCGCGGATGAGGTTGCAGATGCGCTGGCTGGTGACGGGGTCGAGGCCGGCCGTGGGTTCGTCATACAGGATGTACGGCGCCCGGATGACGGTGGCGCGGGCCACACCGATGCGCTTCTTCTGGCCGCCCGAGAGGCTGGACGGGTTGCGGTTCTCGAAGCCGGGGAGCGACATGCGCATGAGGCGCTCGGACACGCGCTCTGCGATCTCTTCTTCGCTGAGGTTGTCGAACAGGCGCCGCAGCGGGAACGCGATGTTGTCGCCCACGCTCTTGTCGAACAGCGCGTAGTTCTGGAAGAGGTAGCCGATCTTCCGGCGCAGCTGGGCGAGCTTGAGTTCGTCGTGGAAGGTGACCTCTTCGCCGTCGATCCAGACCTGGCCCGACTCGGGGGTGAGCAGCCCGGCGATCGTCTTGAAGAGCACGCTCTTGCCGGCCGCACCGGGGCCGATGAGCGCGTAGATGCACTCATGCGGAACTTCTAGGGAAACCCCGCGAAGGACGGGGGCCTTGAAGCGGAGATGGATGTCGTGAACCTTGATCACCGTGTCGGGACGCTTTCAGCGGAAGCGGAGTCTACAAGTTTCGTTTCAAAAAGATAGCGTTCACGTCGTACTCTCGGCCCGCCCATGCCAGACGCTTCCATCCCATCGCTGCCGCCGGGCACGCTCGTCCTGAACCGCTTCGAAGTGGTCGAGTTCGCCAACGAGGACGCCCTCGGCGCGCTCTACCGTGCGAAGGACACCAAGACCCAGCGCGCGATCGCGCTGCGCGTCTTTCGCCTCGCGCACATGACCCCGGGGGCGCAGCAGGCGCTCAAGGCGTCGGTCCGCGCGGCCACCAAGATCCGGCACCCGAACGTGGCCACCACCTTCGGCCTCGGCATCGCGCTGGGCGCGCACGTGCTGGCGTTCGAGTGGATCGAGGGGCAGACGCTGGCGGCGTGCCTCAAGGCGCGCGGCGGCAAGCCGGTGTCGCTGCGCGGCGCGGCCCAGGTCATCCACAGCGTGTGCGAGGCGCTCGAAGCCGCCGAAGAGCACGGCGAAGGGGCCCCGCACGGAGCGTTGCGTCCGGACGCCGTCTGGATTGGCCAGAACGGCGTCGTGAAGGTGGCCGAGTTCGGGGTGGCCAGCGCGCTCGTGGGGCAGCTGGGCATCGGGGTGCTGCCCGTGGACGAGCAGACCTGCCTGGCGCCGGAAGTGAAGGCGGGTGGGGCGGCCACGCTGCAGTCCGACGTCTTCTCGGTGGGCGCCATCACCTACCAGCTGCTCACGGGGCGCTCCACGGCGCAGGGCTATGTGGCCCCCTCCAAGGCGCACGAGCACGGCACACCGGCCATCGATAGCTGGTTATTGAAGTGCCTCGCCCCAGACCCGGCCAACCGCTACGCCATCTTCGACGTGGTGCGCGAGTCGCTGGACGACCTGGTGCAGCACGCCCCCGAGCCCGCGCCCACGGCCGACTTCGGCGTGGCCCTGCGCGCGGCAGGGGCCGCAGGGCGCGTCTCGCTGGTGGCACCGGACCCCAACGCACCCGGGGCAGGCCGGCCGCAGGTGGGCGCGCGCGTGTCCATCGACGAGGGCTTCCGGCCCACGGCCGACGTGCAGGCAGCGGGCGCGGCGCCGTCGGCCATCGTGGACCTGGGCTCGCTCTTGGCGCAGGTCACCGAGAACGACTCGCAGCGCTGGATCGTGGTGAAGGACGGACTCGACCACGGGCCGTTCTCCGGGCGCGAGCTGGTGCGCATGCTGGTGGCTGGCGAGGTGTCCAGCACCCACGGCGTCATGAACATGGACACCGGCGAGCGCAAGCCCGTGGCGCAGTGGCCCGAGTTCTCGGAATTCGCGGCTCAGTACGCCGCCAAGGTGAAGCAAGAGGCCACCGCCGTGGCCGTGACCAAGGTGGAGTCCTCCGAGAAGAAGGCCGGGCGCACCAAGCTGCTGGTGGGCGGCGCGCTCATCCTCGCGGTGGTGGGCGGCGGCGTGGCGTTCGCGGTCACCCGGACGGCCAGCGACAGCGAGCGTGTGGCGCAGGCCGACCTCGACGGCCTCTACGAGATGGGCGAGATCGCCATCGAGGGCACGGCCGAGACGCTCACCGACCCACACGCCGCGGGCGGCGGGAGCCGTCGGCACGGCGGCGGAGGTGGCCAGAGGCCGACGGGCGGTGGCGGCACCCCCGGCGCTCCCAGCGAGGGCGGCGGCGGGGGCGGTGGGGGCTCTGGCCTGTCTTACGAAGACGCCATGAACCGCGAAGTGGAGATGGGCGACATCAGCGGCGGCGGCGCCGGCGGCGGCCAGCTCACGTCCGCCCAGGTGGCCGCGGTCATGAACCAGCACGTCAACCGCGTCTACGGCGCGTGCGTGGTCCCCGAGCAGGCGCGCGGCGGCGACCTGAACGGCGTCACCATCGACATCGCCATCCTGGGCAGCGGCCAGGTGCAGGGCGCGAGCGCCCGCGAGGGCAGCCAAGAGTTCAAGTCCTGCGTGAACCGCGTGGTGCGGGGGGTCAACTTCCCCTCGTTCGGTGCGCCGCGCATGGGCGCCCGCTACCGCTTCAACGCGCGCTGACGGGGGCTGGCGCCTGCTTGCGCCCTCCTCAGGTGTAGGCCATTCACGCACTCATGCGCACATGGTCGCCCGCTGCTTCGTTCTTCTGTCTGGTCCTCGTCCTCGGCCTCGCGGCCTGTGACGCCACCCTCGAGAGCGGGCTGGACGAGACCCAGGCGGACGCGGTGGTGGTGGCCCTGCACGGGCAGGGCATCGGCGCAGAGAAGCTGGCCAGCGCGGGGAACGACCCCTCCTTCGAGGTGCGCGTGGCCGCCGACGACGTGGGCCCCGCGCTGCGCGTCCTGCGCGAGGCCGGCTTGCCGGCGGCTCCAGAGCCCGGCGTCCATGCCGTGTTCGGGGAGGGTGGGCTGGTCCCCACGGCCACGGAGGAGCGCGCCCGCTATGCGGCGGCGCTGGGTGGCGAGCTGGCCGGCACGCTCGAGCGCATCGACGGGGTGCTGGACGCGCGGGTGCACGTGGCGCTGCCCGACCGGCGCCTGGCCCTCATGGACGACGCGCCGCAGCGGCCACGGGCCTCGGTGCTCCTCAAGCACCACCGCGGAGAGCCCCCTTACGACGCCGAAGCGGTGCGCGCGCTGGTGGCCGGGGCCGTGGACGGGATGCTGCCCGCCGACGTGGCTGTCATGTCCGTGATCGCTCCGCCCCCCTCGGACAGCCGCCAGGCCCTGGTGAAGCTGGGGCCCGTCTCGGTCACGCGGGGGTCCTCTCCGGCCCTCCGGACGATCTTGATCGCGGGGCTGGCCGGGCACGCGGTGCTGGCCCTGCTGCTGGTGGGGGTGGTGGCCCGCGCTCGTCGCCGGGTGGGGGAGCTGGAGGTCAGCCTGGCCAAGGCGGTCGAGGCCAACGCCGCCCTGAGCCCCGCAGAGTGATTCCCGCAAGAGACCTTCATTGACACCCGGAAGCCAGGGTACTATCACCATGCCGCTCGAACCCGGGCCCCCTCGCGCCGTTCGTCTGGACGCGCCGCGACCCCCCGCTCGAAGGCCAAATCACCCCTAATCCGGAGCGCTTCGCTTCATGTTCGCCGTCTATCTCCCCGTGTTCATCATGCTGGGCGTGGCCACCTTGGTCGCCCTCGGTATGTTCACGGCCACCTCTCTGGCCGGGCCCAAGAACATGACCGCGGAAAAAGCCATTCCGTACGAGTCAGGGTCCGAGACCACCGGCGCCAACCACCTCAGGATGAGCATCAAGTTCTACCTGACGGCCATCCTCTTCGTGGTCTTCGACATCGAAGCGGTCTTCCTCTACCCGTGGGCGGCCATGTTCCGCAGCCTGGGCTGGATCGGCTTCGTGGAGATGCTGCTGTTCATCGTGATTCTCGGCATCACGCTCATCTACGCGTGGAAGAAGGGGGCGCTCGAATGGGAGAGCTGAACCAGTTGAAGGTCATCGGCGGTGCGAGCGGCGAGAGCTTCTTCACCACCAAGTTCGACGCACTGCTCGCCTGGTCGCGCAAGTGGTCGCTCTTCCAGTACCCGTTCGCCACGGCCTGCTGCGGCATGGAGTTCTTCCAGGTGGCCGGCCCGCGCTACGACGTGGCGCGCTTCGGCGCCGAGGCCCCGCGCTTCAGCCCGCGTCAGTCGGACGTGCTCTGGGTGGTGGGCACCATCAGCCAGCGTCAGGGCCCCGTGCTCAAGCGCATCTACGAGCAGATGGCGGACCCCAAGTGGGTCATCGCCTTCGGCACGTGCGCCAGCTGCGGCGGGTTCTACGACAACTACACCACCATCCCCGGCGCCGACAAGGTCATCCCGGTGGACGTGTTCATCCCCGGCTGCCCGCCGCGCCCCGAGGCCGTGCTGGACGCGCTCATGCTGCTCCAGGAGAAGATCACCAAGGGCGACCGTCAGCCCATGACCGTGCCGCCCGCCGAGGTGCCGCGTCAGCTCAAGGAGCGCGTGGGCGAGCTGCCCGTGCTGCCCGCGGGGGGCCACGATCCCAAGAGCGGAGGTCACGGATGAGCAAGTCTGCCATCGCTCGCCTCAAGGCTCAGTTCGGCGACAAGATCCTCTCCACCAGCGACTTCCGCGGCGACGACAGCTGCTACGTCGCCCCGTCCGACTGGGCGGCCGTGGCCACCTTCCTGCGCGACGACGACCAGCTGAAGATGAACATGTTCACGGACCTCACGGCCGTGGACTACCCCGAGCGCGAGCCCGACGAGCCCCGCTTCGAGCTGGTGCTCATGGTGCGCTCGCTCGAGAAGAACCACCGCGTCATGGTGAAGACCAAGGTCGCCGACGGCGCCACGCCCGCCACGCTGGTGGGCGTCTGGGCCGGCGCCAACTGGGCCGAGCGCGAGGTGTTCGACATGTTCGGCATCCGCTTCAAGGACCACCCGGACCTGCGGCGCATCCTCATGTACGACGAGTTCGAGGGGTACCCGCTCCGCAAGGACTACCCCATCGATCGCGTGCAGCCGATCGTGGAGTACCGCGACTCGAACGAGATGACCAAGCAGGCCCCCTTCGGCATCGAAGAAGGTCAGCCGTTCGCGCGCATCGACTGGGAAGCTCGACTCGGGGCCGACAAGCCCACGCAGGTGAGCCCCGCCATCGCGCAGCAGCAGGGTGAGACGCGCACGCTCAGCGACAGCGCCGCCGCCCTGGTGATGGAGGCCAAGCTGAAGGCCAAGCGCGAGGCAGCCGCCGCCGAACAAGGCGCAAAGGAGTAGACCGTGGAGCCAGCCGACGACATCCACCTCGACGACGACGCCGCCCTCGAGCTCCCCGCCGAGCCCATGCGGCTCAACATGGGTCCTTCGCACCCCGCCATGCACGGCACCATCCGCATGGTGCTCGATCTCGACGGCGAGATCGTCCAGAACGTGGACGTGCAGCCGGGCTACCTGCACCGCGGCTTCGAGAAGAGCTGCGAGCGCGGGACCTGGGCGCAGGTCTTCCCGTACACCGACCGCCTCAACTACGTGTCGCCCATGTGCAACAACGTGGGCTACGCGCTGGCGGTGGAGAAGCTGCTGGGCATTCAGGTGCCGGTCCGCGCGCAGTACTACCGCGTGATGCTGGCCGAGATCGCCCGCATCTGTGACCACTTCACGTGCAACGGCGCGGCCGCCATGGAGCTCGGCGCCTTCACGCCGTTCCTGTGGATCCTGAAGGTCCGCGAGTGGCTCTGGCACATCCTCGAGGCCGAGACCGGCGCGCGCATGACGCACAGCTTCGCGCGCATCGGTGGCATGGCGGCGGAGCCCACGCCGGGCTTCAAGGCCGCCATCCGCGCGCGCATCCCGGAGGTGCGCAAGGTCATCGCCGAGACCGAGACGATGCTCATCAAGAACCGCATCTTCTTGGACCGCACCCAGGGCGTGGGCATCCTCACCAAGTCGCGCGCCATCGAGCTGGGCTGCACCGGCGTCATCGGGCGCGCCGCGGGCATCCCCTACGACGTCCGCAAGGACAACCCGTACCTCGTCTACGGCGAGCTCGACTTCGAGGTGCCGGTCGGCCAGGACGGCGACAACTGGGACCGCTTCATGTGCCGCTTCGAAGAGGTGCACCAGTCGCTGCGCATCCTCGAGCAGTGCCTCGACAAGATGCCCGACAGCGGGCCCGTGTCGGTCACCGACCCGCGCATCACGCTGCCCCCCAAGAGCGAGGTGTACTCCACCATCGAGGGCACCATCGCGCACTTCAAGCTCATCATGGAGGGCGTGAAGCCACCCAAGGGCGAGGTGTACAGCTTCACCGAGGCAGGCAACGGAGAGCTCGGCTTCTTCATCGTCAGCGACGGCAGCGGCACCCCCTACCGCATCCGTGTGCGTCCGCCGTGCTGGTTCAACCTGCAGGCGGTGCGCGAGATGGTCATGGGCGACATGATCGCGGACATCATCCCAACGTTCGGGTCGATCAACATGATCGGCGGCGAGTGCGATCGCTGAGGTCTATTTATCTATGTCGACGTTTACCCTGAACGGGCGCCAGATCGCCTTCGAAGCCGGCGAGACCATCATGCAGGCCGCGTGGCGGTCGGGCATCGAGATCCCGCACTACTGCTGGCACCCCGGCCTCAGCGTCGCGGCCAACTGCCGCATGTGCTTGGTCCACATCGAGAGCGGTCGCCAGATGGCGATGCCCATCGTGAAGTGGGACGAGAAGAAGAAGGCCTACGTCCCGGACACCAAGCCCAAGCTCACGCCCGCGTGTCAGCAGACGGCCGCCGAGGGCATGGTCATCAGCAGCGAGAGCGCCGAGGTGAAGCAGGCGCAGGCCGCCGTGCAGGAGTTCCTGCTGCTCAACCACCCGGTGGACTGCCCCATCTGCGACCAAGCGGGCGAGTGCAAGCTGCAGGACTACTACTACGAGCACCAGAGCACGGTGAAGCGCAAGCGCACCGAGCCGGTGCACAAGCCCAAGGGCGTGCGCTTCGGGCCCACCATCGTCTACGACGCCGAGCGCTGCATCATGTGCACGCGCTGCATCCGCGTGTGCGACGAGCTGGCGGGTGACCACGTGCTGGACATGCGCGAGCGCGGCAACCGCAACGAGATCACCGTGGCCCAGGGCCGCGAGCTGGACCACCGCTACACGCTCATGACCGAGCACGTGTGCCCCGTGGGCGCGCTCACCAGCAGCGACTTCCGCTTCAAGGCGCGCGTGTGGTTCCTGAAGAGCCAGGAGGGCGTCTGCTCCGGCTGCGCCACGGGCTGCAACACGCACGTGGACTTCGATCCGCGCTACGGCAAGGTCTACCGCCTGCGCCCGCGCGACAACATGGACGTCAACAAGTTCTGGATGTGCGACGACGGCATGATGACGTATCGCCGCCAGAGCGAAGACCGCGTGCTCACGGCGTCGCTCGGCCGCGGTGACGCCCGCGTGCCGGCCTTCGGCGACGAACCCTTCCAGCAGGCCGCGCGCCAGCTCGGCTCGGTCACGTCCAACAAGATTGGCGTGGTGCTCAGCGCGCAGCACAGCAACGAAGACAACTACGCCCTCGCGCAGCTGGCCAAGAAGCTGGGCACCAGCAAGGTGTACCTCGCTGGGCTCGACGCCACGCGCGAGGGCTGGGTGGCCGACGCCATCCTGCGCAGCGCCGACCCCAACCCCAACACGGCGGGCGCCCGTGTCGCGGCCGGCGGCTCGCTCGACGAGACCACCGAAGACCTGCTCCAGGACATCCTGGGCGGCGAGGTCGAGGCGGTCATCGCCCTCGGCGCGGCGTCGCTCGAGACCCTGGCGGAGCTCGAGGCCCTCACCAAGCTGGATGCCGTCATCAGCCTCACCAGCCACGTGGGCGCGCTGCCCGCCGCGGCCAGCGTGGTGCTGCCGGTGGCCAGCGTGTTCGAGACGCACGGCACCTTCGTGAACCAGAAGGGCATGCACCAGGCCTTCCGCCGCGCGGTCTCCGCGCAGGGTGGCGTCGAGCCGGGCTGGAAGACGGTCGCCAAGCTGGCCGAGGCCCTGGGCCACGACCTCGCGCTCGGCGGGCTCCAAGACATCCGTACCAAGCTGGCCGCCACGGCTGGCGCAGGCGCCACGTCCGGTGGCGCGGAGGCACGCGCATGACCACTGGTCTCTTGCTGCTCACCACGGCGCTGAAGATCCTCTTCATCCTGCTGGTCACCGTGGGCGCGTTCGCCCCCATGCTGGTGTGGGCCGAGCGCCGCCAGAGCGCCATGATGCAAGACCGCATCGGGCCTCATCGCGCCGGCATCATGCTGCCGCGCGGCACCGCCGAGATGCTGGGCGCCACGGTCGCGCCCATGCGCTTCGGCGCGCTCGCTGCGGGTGCCCTCGGGGCCGTGGTGCTCTTCGTGTTCGCGTGCGCCTGGGCCATCGACGACCCCGAGCTGGTGCCGGGCGTCAGCGTCTTGCAGCTGGTGCAGATGGGCGTGGGCCTGCTGGTGCTGGGCGGCATCATGGACGTGGGCGCCAAGATCCACGGCATGCTGGCGGCCAACGGCGGCAACATCTCGCTCGCGGGTCTGCTGCACCCCTTGGCCGATGCCTTGAAGTTCATCTTCAAAGAAGACTTCATCCCGCCCAAGGCGGACAAGCTGCTCCACTCGCTGGCGCCCATCGTCACGCTCATGCCGGCCATCGCGGTGTTCGCGGTCATCCCGTTCTCCGACGTGCTCTACCTCGAGCACTGGGACGCCGTGGTGCCCCGCAACGGCGTGGTCGACGGCGAAGCCACCGCCATCCCGCTGCAGGTGGCCAACCTCAACGTGGGTGTGCTCTTCCTCTTCGCCATCGCGGGCACGGGCATCATCGGCGCGGCCATCGGCGGCTACGCGTCGGACAACAAGTACTCGCTCATCGGCGGTATCCGCGCGGCCAGTCAGATGGTCAGCTACGAGGTCGCGCTCGGCCTCACCATCGTGCCGTGCATCATGATCTACGACTCGCTGCGCCTCGAGGCCATGGCCACGTGGCAGCACGACAACGGCGTGTGGGGCGTGTGCGTGCTGCCCGTCACCATCGCCTTCGTGCTGTTCTTCACGGCCGCCATCGCCGAGACCAAGCGCATCCCGTTCGACTTGCCCGAGGGTGAGTCGGAGCTCGTGGGCGGCTACCTCACCGAGTACTCCGGCATGAAGTTCGGCATGTTCTTCATGAGCGAGTTCATCGAGGTGGTGGGCCTCGCGGCGGTTGCCGCGGTGGTCTTCTTCGGGGGCTGGGACCTGCCGTTCGTCTACCGCGACGGCATCGACCTCCCGGGCGTGTGGGACGCGCAGCTCGCGTCCTTCGTCATGGGCGTCCAGTACAGCCCCGACACCCCGGGCATCGACGCCACGGGCATCGCGCTCGCGCACTGGGGCATCCTGGCGCTCGGCGTGGCTGGCTTCCTGGCCAAGATCGTGGCGCTCATCTGGTTCCAGCTGCTCACGCGCTGGTCCCTCCCGCGCTTCCGCTACGACCAGATGATGATGCTCTGCTGGAAGGGCCTGCTGCCTGCCGCGCTCATCAACATCTTGTTCACGGGCGTCATCGTGCTGCTGGGCGAGCCCGCCATGAAGTTCGCCGTCTGGAGCGGCACCATCGTGGTCGTGGGCAGCTTGGTCTTCTTCTTCCTCCCCGCCCTCAAGCGGGACACGCGCGTCGCGGCCCCCGCTTCGCCAGCTTCACCCGTCGCGCACTGACGTAGGCCAAGGAGTTCATCATGGCGGCAACCGTCAAGGTCATCACGAAGCCCCCCCGCACGCTGGCCGACCAGGCCTACATCCCCGCCATCGCGCAGGGCCTGCGTCTCACCATGGGGCGCTTCTTCAAGAACACGTTCAGCGCGCGCGAAGACGGCGAGATCGTCACGCTCATGTACCCGGAGGAGACGGAGGCCTACCCCGAGCGCTTCCGCGGCATCCACCGCCTCACGCAGCGCGCCGATGGCTCGCCGCGCTGTGTGGCGTGCCTCTGCTGCAGCACGGCCTGCCCGGCGCAGTGCATCCACATCGAGGCCGGCGAGTACGGCGAGGGCGACCCGCGCCACGGCTACGAGCGCTACCCCGTCACGTTCGTCATCGACGAGCTGCGCTGCATCTTCTGCGGCTACTGCGTGGAAGCGTGCCCGTGTGACGCCATCCGCATGGACACGGGCGCGCACATGCCGCCCAGCACCTCGCGCGACCACTTCCTGTACGACAAGGAGACCCTGCTCTCCCTGCCGGGCCGCGATGGCAGCTACCTGACGGCCAACCCGCGCCACGAGCCGGGCGACGCGAGCCACCCGGCGTGGACCGCGAGCGCGGCCACTGACACGTGCCCTCCCTCCGGGGGGGTCTTCGACTTCTACTGAAGTGGGCGAGGAGCGGGCGTGAGTACGATCGCGAGGCGGAGAGGTACCCCGGCGCTGGGTCTGATTGGCCTCGTTCTGGGGCTGGTTGCGGGTTCGGCGTCGGCGCAGGGCAGCGTGGAGTTCGGTGTGGTGGACGCTGGCACGGTGCGCGTCTTTGCCGTGCAGAACGTGGCCATCGAAGAGGTGCAGACCGCTCACGGCCGCCGTGTGGTCGCGCTGCCGAACATGGGGCACGGCACCGGCTTCTCGGTGCCGGGCAACGACCGCCTGTTGCTGACGGCGGCCCACGTGGTGACCGACGCGCTCTATGGTGGTGCGACTCCCTGGCGACGGAGCGTACTTTCCCGCTCGCGTCGCGTATCGCGACGAGGAACGCGACGTAGCGGTGCTGCTGATCGATGGCGACGTTCCGCCGCTCGCGCTGCAGCCCTGCGACCCATGTGCTGCGGACTCGGCAGCCCGTCTTCACGGTGGGCTATCCGCTCGACGCCAGCCGGCGCCAGGCACAGTCATCGCGCGGCATCGTCGGCGGTGTTCGTGATGACGGTCAGGTCCAGCTCGATATGGACGTGAACCCGGGCAACTCGGGGGGGCCCGTCATCGACGAGGCCGACCAGGTGGTGGGCATGCTGGTGGCGCGCGGCGATGTGGCCAGCGGCGTGCAGGGCGTGGCTGTCGCCGTGCCGTTGGTGACCCTACACGACGCGCTCGCGCAAGCACGGGAGCGCGTCCGCGATGGCCGAGTGCCCATGCTTCCACAAGATGCCGCGCGTGCCGCGCACGTCATCGACACGCTCTCGCGCGTGGGCCTCATGCGCATCCTGCGCGAGGCATCGGACGTGACCGAGGGCACTGCGGACACACAGACCATTCAGGAGATTCGTGCGCTGAACGCGCCCGGCCTGGCGCCCGACATGCAGGTGTTCGTGGCCGCGTTCCTGTGGGATGCGGCGCAGATGCTGATGTTCCGCGCGGGCGACCACGTGAGCCCTTCGACCATGGCGGTCGGCGCGACTCGCACGCTGGCGGAAGAGCTGCTCAACGAGGCCTCGGCGCTGCTCCGCGCTGCCGCTACCGCGGATCCACGGTGGTCGACCGCTCGCCGTTCGTGCGCGTCACCACGGGTGGCGCAGCCGTGCTCATGTCGTCCGAGGCGCTGCGCCCGTTCGTCGATGCGTTCCCCGCGACCGCCGCGACAGCGCTTCCACCGGTTCCTGCAGAGAACTGGGACTGGCGGTCACGTCGGACCTGGACACTGGTTGCGGGTCTGGGCGGAGGCGTCGGCGCGTTCTCCGGCGACCGTGGGGACGACCACGGCGAAAGGCAGTAGTCTGCCAACCGGTACTGCAGTTCGCCTGTTCGTGGGGCTGCATCGCCCTGAGTGCGCTCATCCACCCTCGCGTTTGAGTTCGACTTCTTGATGATCACCCGGGCGCAAGCGGGGGAGGACTCCACGCCCTCCAACTACGACTACGATGACGACTACTTCGCGGTTGGAGACAACGAACGCTCCCTCGGTGGCTCCGGCTCGTTGCTGATTCGCTTCCACCCTGGCGGCTTCCCGTTCTACCTCGGCGTGGGCGCTCGGCTCGGCGCGCAGCGCTTCCAAGGCTCGCGGCTCACCGAGATCTGCGATGAGTTCAGTTGTTTTCCCAGCAGAGGACGCCTCCAATCGGTATGCTCTCGTCCAGCCGGGCGCGGAGGTGGGTGCAGAGCTCCGCCACGTAGACCTCGGCTTGCGGTTCTTCGCCGGCATTCCAGCCGAGGGGAAGCTCGCCGGTGTGTACACCGTGATGTTCAACCTGGGTTTCCGTCTGGCAGAAGGTGGGTGGTGATGCGCGCTGCCACGATGACCTTGCTCCTCGCGCTCGCCATGCTCGGCTGCGCCCGTGTGCATCCCTTCGAGACCGGGGGGTATCAGCACCCACAGTTCCCCATCTACGTCGCCGCCGGTGAGGCTGAGCGCCTGGTCTCGCAGGACTGGCTGGTGGAGGGCTGGTCCTTGAGCGTGCACGAGCGGCCGACGCGGCGTTTCCGGAGCTACGGCCGGCAGACTGATCTGGCACTTCGCCACCGGACCAGCAGCGGTCGCATGTGGCTCGATGTCGTCCCCGTCGAGGCCCGTCCGCGACCAGAAGCTGCGCGTCGTTGGGCGGGAGGTGGTGGCCGGTCGGGAACGCTCAGCACAACAACCTCGGCGGCCGCCAACGAGCTGCGAATGTTCGGGAACCGCCGAGATCGCTCTGTCCGGGGCATGCAGCGCGCATGGTGCTGCTCGAAGGGGAACAGTGTTGGGACTGCCCGCGGAATCGTCGTGTTCGCCCGCGCCAACTACGTTCAGAGCCGCTCACGGCAGTGGCGTGTGGTGCCCGTCATGGTCATCGCGGGCTATGTGAACAGCGCGGCCGACTTCGAGCTGGGGGTGGCCGACTTTCAACAGTTCCTGGCCAGCATCCAGCTTCCGCCGAGCGAGAGCGTGAACGACGACGCGGTTGCGGAAGCGTCAGCCAGGGGAGCGGCGCGGGCAGAAGCGCCCTGAAAGCCAGCGTGCCTCTGCCATGACGGACTGCTAGGCTCGCGCGATCATGTCCGAGTCGAAGAAGCGCTCTCCGTTGACGACCGCCGTGCACGGTGGCGAGCCGCGTTCCTACCCCTACGATGCGCTGGCTGCGCCCATCGCGCAGACGGCCACGTACTCCTTCGCCAACACGGAGGAGCTCATCCACTACTTCGAGGGCCGCATCGAGCGCATGGAGTACGGGCGCTACGGCAACCCGACCGTGGCGCTCGTGGAGAAGAAGGTGGCCGCGCTCGAGGGCGTGGAAGACGCCGCCGCGTTCGCCAGCGGCATGGCGGCCGTGACGCTCACCATCCTGTCGTTGGTGGAGCAGGGCTC